>NZ_CAJXQY010000089.1 GCF_913058315.1 uncultured Alteromonas sp.
GTGTAATTAAAGGCACTGACCGGCTCCTTAAAGCGCATCCAACCATGGTAATGGCTGTGTTTACTCCAGCTAAACGGGATCTGGCCTTGCTCGATAGCCAGTTCGTAGTGACGGAAGAAGCGCGGTGTCACCTTAGGAATTTGCGGAATAAACTTGGCTTTTTGCGGCAGCGTCATGGCATGGGCAGGGAGTTTATCAACCTGTATTTTTGAACTGCGTTCTACGCCGAAGCAGGCCTGCACACAAACACAGACTTTGCCATCCTGAAGCAATTTCGCCAGATACTGCGACATATTGCGCCCCGAGCGCAATTTCTCAACTACCAGTTCCAGTGATTTATCAAAACTCACCGGCCCGACAAAGTTCGTATGATAGGCACGTAAACTGCGGTCTTTGTCGACCACCTGAGCCAAAGCATGATGCAGAAAGCCGGCTGTGATGCCGCCAAAAGCAGTGCGCCCCTGACCCCAGGTATCAGGCAGGCCGGGATGGGTCATCAGCCACTCATTATCATTAAGGGTCGTCACTTCGGAAGTCAGGGCTAAAAGTTTGTCTATGTGCATACAGAGTTCAACATCAGATAAATAGGATGGTATTATCCCGGCTCGCGAGCCATGTTTCGACTTATTCTTAGTGATATTCAGTTATAAGTCTGCTTGTTAATGTGTATTTGTATCACAGGTGATGTTTGAACCCTAACTCTGTTGCCCACCCGGAAAAGCCCGATCGCTATCGTTATTACGTGTTGCTGATGCTCACGCTGGTGTACGCGTTTAATTTTATCGACCGGCAAATCATTGGCATTTTGTCGCCATTTATTAAACAGGACCTCGGGCTTGATGACGCCCAGTTGGGCTACCTGAAGGGAATTTATTTTGCGGTGTTATATACCGTAATGGGTATTCCTGTGGCCTGGCTGGCCGACCGTTACAGCCGGGTTAATATTGTTGCTGTATCGTTGACTCTCTGGAGCGGTTTCACCGCACTGTCCGGCCTGGCGGGGAGCTATTTGCAACTGGCGTTATACCGCATTGGAGTGGGGATTGGCGAAGCCGGTGGTACCCCTCCGGCACATAGCATTATAGCGGATTTATTTGCGCCGAAAGAGCGGGCAACGGCGATGGCGCTTTATGCCCTGGGGATCCCCTTTGGCATTATGCTGGCCTACCTGGCTTCTGCCTTCGTGTTAAGCGGCGGTCAGGCCGACTGGCGCTCAGTAATGATAGCCGTGGGGCTGCCAGGCATTGTACTGGCCATCGTACTCAAACTGACGGTAAAAGAGCCTGTCCGCCAGCAAACCGAACAAGAGCGCCAGCGACCCATGCTAGATAGCCTTGTAGAGCTGCTTAAAACGCCGAGCTGGTGGGGCATGGTACTGGGCATTACGCTGTCATCGTTTGCTAACTATGCGGTGATTGGCTGGCAGATGGATTACTTTGTGCGGCGCTTCAGTGAAGTGGATATCGTTTGGTTACTGGTGGTTTTTGGGGTGATTAACGGCACCTTATATGTCATTGGCGTGTGGGCCGGCGGTGCTATTGCCGATAAATGGGGACGCAGCAATCCCGGTGCTTATGCGCGCCTGCCAGCTCTTGCTCTGTGCGTTGGTTTGCCGGCCTTTTTGCTGGCTATTCACAGTGAATCGCTGTGGATTGCAATTGCTGGTTTTACTTTATTGCAGGTTACCAGCGGCACGTATTTCGGGCCGTGTTTTGCCATGGCACAAACGCTGTCTCCGGCTAATTGCCGGGCCATGTCTACGGCGTTATTTTTCTTTGTTCTGAACCTGATTGCGCTGGGCGGTGGGCCAACGTTTGTGGGCCTACTGAGCGAGCATTACACGGCGAGTCTGGGTGAACTGGAAGGGTTGGTAGCCGCGCTTGACTGGCTGGCTATTCCGTTTGTGTTATCAATACTGGTGTTTGGCTGGACGTCATTACGGTTGCCGCAGGACCTGGCTAAGTGCCAGGTCCACGAGTAGAGGCCTCAACCTAAGGCGGTGCCACCGACTGGCTGACCAAGCATTTCGCGGGTGACCAGCACAACGCCTTTCTCGGAGACGCGGAAACCGCGGCGTCGATCTTCGTCGTGATCGTAACCTATTACAGTGCCTTCCGGGATCACGCAGCCGCGGTCTATAATGACCTTTCGCAGTTTACAGTGACGCTTGATTTCCACATCTGGCAGGATCACGGCTTCTTCAATCAGGCCATAAGAGTGGATCCTAACATTTGAGAAGCACAGTGAACGGCGCAGGGTCGAGCCGGAAACAATGCAGCCACCGGAGACTACTGAGTTGATGGCTTCTCCGCGGCGGTCGTGATCTTCCCAGACAAACTTCGCTGGCGGCAGTTGTTCCTGATAAGTCCAGATGGGCCACTTACGATCGTATAAATTAAGTGCCGGAACAGGTGCCACCATCTCCATATTGGCTTCCCAGAATGAGTCCAGTGTACCTACATCACGCCAGTAAACGTGTTCGTTCTCGCTGCTTTGGAACGGATAAGCGAATACGTCGTGGTCTTTGATAATGCTGGGAATAATGTCTTTACCGAAATCCCGCTCAGAGCCTGAGGTTTCGGCATCACGCGCCAGTTGCTCAAACAAAAATTCGGTATCAAATACGTAGTTACCCATGGAAGCCAGACATAAATCCGGCTCGTTAGGGACCGGGTCCGGGTTAGCCGGTTTTTCGGTAAAGCCTTTAATACGGTAATCTTCGTCTACCGACATAACACCAAATGCGCCAGCCGCTTCTTCCAGTGGTACCTTCATACAGCACACGGTCATTTTGGCACCGGTTTCTACGTGGTGGGCCAGCAGGTTGGCGTAATCCATCCGGTAAATATGATCGCCGGATAAGATCATCACGAATTTTGGCAGTTCGTCGCGGATAATATCGATGTTCTGAAATACTGCGTCAGCCGTGCCCTCGTACCAGTTTTCGGAAAAGCGTTGTGAGGCGGGCAGAATTTCCACTGACTCGCCCAGTTCCTTTTTAAAGTGACCCCAACCGCGCACCAGGTGTCGAATGAGAGAGTGAGATTTATACTGAGTGACAACGCCAATTCTGCGTATACCCGAGTTAACACAGTTGGACAGCGGAAAGTCGATGATGCGGAATTTACCGCCAAAATAGAGCGCCGGTTTGGCCCGCCAGGTGGTGAGTTCGTGCAATCGTGACCCCCGGCCACCGGCGAGGATCAATGCATAGGTATCGCGGGTAAGATTACTGATATAACGAGGGCTCTTGTCGGACATTCTGTTTCTCCATCGACGCGCTGTGTGGTAACGGCTAATGCCTGCCGGTCTGGGTGACCGTATCCATTTATTTAAGGATAGGTTATTTGTAATTAAATTACATTATTTTTCACCATCTTACGCCTTGAATAATAAATGCTCAAGCACCGGTGGTGTAAATAAATATTAATTTATTTGTGTTGAATATGTTAACCGATTGAGAGAGGGCTTATTCACTAAATCCCCTTCGGCGCAAGCAATATGCAGACGGGCCAGGATGCAAAAATTTCGGTTTAGAGGCGATATGTACTGAAAATGCCTGTCAACGCCTGTTGTTGGCGATAAATCCGCCTTAAAATTCCCCTTTATGGCGTTTTGCCAACCGTTGGCTAAATAATTAAAACCGGTCGTATGGGCTTTACTCTGGTGTTGTACCAGCCAAGATATTATAAACGGTACGTGCGTTGTTTTGCTAACCCATCTGGCTGATAAGGGCCTGTGCAAGTCAGCCTTAAATCTTTATTTGATTTAGTTCAAACAAAAAGCACGGCGAAACTCTCATTTTGTTAATTTAATGTTATAATTGACGGAGGTAGCGTTGACTGGAGACATTATGTGGGGCGGTAAATGGCTCATAAATCTGTTTATTGTGGCTTTTCTTGTCATTCTGACAGGTCTTTTCCTGCCTGAAGAATATGAAGTTAAACGCTCGATTGAGATCAATGCGCCAGCGGATAAAGTGTACGCAGCGATTGTTGATTTGCGTAAGTGGGAGCAATGGAGCACCTGGTATCAGGTGGACCCCAATGCCGTTATGACCTACGACGGTCCGGATCGGGCCATTGGCATGCGTCTGCGCTGGCGCAGTGATATTCTTGGCCGTGGCACTATTGAAATCACCTCACTGCAATTTAATCGGCAACTGGTCTACAGCGTTGACAACCCTGAGCATGGGATCAGTGCCCATGGCGAGTTGCGTCTCAAACCTCTGGACAGCGGCACCGAACTGATTTGGAGCAGCCGCGGCAATGTTGGCCTTAACATTGTTGACCGCTACAAACTGCTGTTTTTTGATAACCAACTTGGCGGCGACATTCAGGTTGGCCTGGAAAACATTAAAACGCTGGTAGAAAACAGTTTCGGCTAGGGGTTACTTCAGCTGATATTAACCTTTAGTACTGTTGTGCCTGATTGAGGGATCTCAAACCTGGCTTTCGGCGTATACTACAGCCAAATCAATTACTAAGGCGGTCGAAAGGGTGAGCTTTCAGACCGGTTAATGCGCTGTGAATTCTGCAAAACGTCGCTTAATTGCCAGTCTGGCCAGTACCAAGCTGGCGGATCTGCTTATTTCCGCAAAAACGACTTTACCGGCCTTAATGCTGGCGCTTGGCGCGCCGGCCTGGATGATAAGCTGGCTGGTGCCCATTCGCGAGTCGGGCGCTTTACTGCCCCAGGCTGCTATTGGTGTGGTATTGCGTCACTATCCGGCGCGCCATCATATCTGGCGTGCGGGGATGGTTGTGCAGTCGCTATCCCTGGTAACCATAATACTGGGTGCAGGGTGGTACGAAGGAATGCTCGCCGGCTGGTTTGTGCTGGGCGGCTTGTGTTTGTTGAGTTTAGGCCGGTCAGCCTGTTCGCTGACCATGAAAGACATTCAGGCGGATGTGGCTGATAAAGGCGAGCGCGGTAAATTGCTGGGGGTAGCCTCAACCACATCTGGCGTACTCACGCTGATTATCGCCGTGCCGCTGGTCTATTTTGCTGACCAACTGGGAGAAACCCTGATATTCGGCCTGCTGCTGGGGGCGGTATCAGCCATGCTGCTTGGTCTGTTTTTGCTATTGCCGGTTAAAACCTGTGTTGAGGTAGATGAGGAAGAACAGCAGGGCGGCCATAGTTGGTGGGATTTCGATGCCGTGGTGTATAAGTTTATTGCGGTCCGGGGATTGTTTGTTCACAGCGCACTGGTAGCGCCATATTTCATGCTTGAAACCGAGCAGAACGCGGCCAGTCTGTTACCGTTTTACCTCGGGGCACAGGCCAGCGCAACGATGCTGTCTTCATTTATCTGGGGGAGCGTAGCGGATCACAGTGCCAGACTAACGTTACAACTGGCTGGCGCGCTGGCCCTGTTGGCCTGTGGCGGCCTGCTATTCTTGCCGGGACATTCTTTATGGATTTCCGGTGGGTTGTTCTTTGTGCTGGCGGTTGCCCATACCGGCGTGCGAACGGGCCGAAAAACCTACAGTCTGGATGTTAAGGACGGTCAGCAGCGCACCGAACTGGTCGCTTTTAGTAACACTGCAATAGGGCTTATTTTACTTGGGTTTGGCGCACTTTATGCGGCCTTGAAAGCGGCTTTTGATATCAATATCGTGGCGACCATGGCGGTGATGTTACTGGTCGGTATTGGTCTGAGTTTTATACTTCCGAAAGAAAAGAGCGAGTCGGCCTGACACCGTGTCAGGCCGGTGGCCAGCTCAAAACATATTGTGATGTCTGGCCAGCAATGCGCGCATCGTCCGCGAGGCGGGCTCTCGGTTCAGGTGGTTAAAAATCTGGGTGGAGGTTGCCACCAGGGCATCGAGATCAACGCCGCTGTGAATGCCCATACCGTTAAGCATATACACCACATCTTCGGTGGCCACGTTGCCGCTGGCACCCGCAGCATAAGGACACCCGCCCAGGCCCCCGGCGGCAGCATCAATAACGCTGATGCCGTGCTGTAAAGCCACCAGAATATTGGCCAGTGCCTGACCGTAGGTATCATGAAAATGGACCGCCAGATTTGTCGCCGGTATCGTTGTTAATAAGGTGCTTAGCAAACGCTCCGTCTGACCCGGCGTGCCGGTACCAATGGTATCGCCCAGCGAAATTTCATAACAGCCTTTGTCGAGCAACGCCTGACTCACGGCTAACACGGCATTTGGGTTGATGTCTCCCTCATAGGGACAGCCCATCACACAGGAAACATAGCCCCGAACCTGCAGATTGTGCTGACGGGCCAGGGTAAACACCGGTTCAAAACGTTCCAGGCTTTGCTCAATAGAGCAGTTAATGTTGCGCTGGGAAAAGCTTTCAGAGGCGGCGGCAAATACCGCCACTTCATCCACACCCGCATCGATAGCCGCCAGCATGCCTTTTTCGTTAGGGGTCAGCGCACTGAAAGTGACGCCAGAACCATTGGTTAAGCCTTTGAAAACGTCAGCACTGTCGGCCATTTGTGGGACCCATTTGGGTGACACAAAACTGCCGGCTTCTATGCGCCTGAGCCCGGCCCGCAGCAGACCATTAATAAAGTCCAGCTTAACCGGCAGCTCGATTACTGACGCTTCATTTTGCAGGCCATCACGGGCCCCCACCTCAACAATACTGACCTGTTTTGGATAGTTACTCATCGGCGACAAACTCCAGCAGGGCAGCACCACCGTCAACCATATCGCCGGCCTGATAGAAAAATTCCGCCACTTCACCGTCGGCCGGCGCTTTTACATTGTGCTCCATCTTCATGGCTTCCAGGATCAGCAGTGAAGTCCCTTTAGTGACTTTACTGCCAGGCTCAACCAGAAGCTTGACCACAGTACCGTTCATAGGGGCAACACATTCGTTTTCGTGGGCATCTTCGTGCTGGCCGAAATCCGGGCGTTGCAACGTAAAGTGCAGGGCGCTGGCACCATCAAACAGCACCCAACCGCCTTCGCTGTCCGGGCAAACGGTATAGCGGCGCTGATAATTATCAACGGTGAGGTTTAGGTTTTCATCCTGCCAGTCACCGCTCACCTGCCAGTGGTTTTCCTCGCAGGTTACGCTGAGCTGACCTTCCTTTGCGGTTACCGAGAGCAGATAGGCTTTATGCTGACACTGCAGTGCCAGATAGTACTGGCGCTGATGATTTAAGCGGAAACCGTTAAGTGCCTGATCACCCAGTGGCGCACTATCAGACTGCATGGTCTGAAACAGACAAAACGCCATGGCGGGCAGATAATCGATGTTAAACGCCCGTGGTGCCAGAGCCTCGCTGTGCTCGGCGATAAAATGCACGGTTAACCTGGCTGCGGCAAACTCTGCATTTTCCATTACCCGGTGTACATAGGGTAAATTGGTGGTTACGCCGGTGACCCGGGTTTGTTCCAGGCAGTTGAGCATTTTTGCCAGTGCCTTGTCGCGAGTATCGCTGTAGGTGATAAGCTTTGCCAGCATGGGGTCGTAATGCACGCTGACGGTATCACCTTCATTAAAGCCTGTATCTACCCGAACGCCGTCTGCGTCTGCCGGAAAACGTAAACGGGTGAGCCGACCGGTGGACGGTAGAAACTCGTTATCCGGATCTTCGGCATACAGCCTGACCTCGAATGCATGGCCATGGCAACGCAGTTGTTGCTGGTTTTTCGGCAGCGGTTGACCTGCAGCCACGGCTAGTTGCCAGGCAACCAGATCCTCGCCGCTGACCATTTCTGTCACCGGGTGTTCAACCTGCAAGCGGGTATTCATTTCCATAAAGTAGAAATCATCGCCATCGAGCAGAAACTCAACCGTGCCGGCGCCCACATAGTTAATGGCTTTGGCCGCAGCGAGGGCACTTTCGCCCATTTGTTGACGCACGCTATCGCTAATGCCGGGTGCCGGGGCTTCCTCAATAATTTTTTGATGACGGCGCTGTACCGAGCAGTCGCGGTCGAATAAATAAACGCCATTGCCGTGCTGATCGCAAAACACCTGAATTTCCACGTGGCGTGGCTCGGTTAAAAACTTTTCAACCAGCATCAGTTCGTCGTCAAAGCTGGCTTTAGCTTCCCGTTTGGCGGCCGCCAGCGCAGAGTGAAATTCAGCTTCGCTCATCACCTGACGCATGCCCTTACCACCGCCGCCGGCAGCGGCTTTAAGCATTACCGGAAAACCGATGCGGCGGGCTTCACTGAGTAAATACTCAGCGCTTTGTTCATCGCCATGGTAGCCGGGCACCAGCGGAACGCCGGCGTCTTCCATGATTTGCTTGGCCCGGGATTTAGAGCCCATGGCTTCAATGGCACTGGCCGGCGGACCAATGAAAATAATCCCTTCCTGCTCACAGCGTTTGGCAAAGGTGGCATTTTCAGACAGGAAACCGTAGCCCGGGTGGATGGCATCCGCGCCGCACTGTCTGGCGGCGGCAATGATTTTATCCTGCACCAGATAACTCTGGCTGGCCGGGGCTGGGCCTATAGCTACTGCTTCATCGGCCTGATTCACATGCATGGCATGCTGGTCAGCTTCGGAATACACGGCCACCGAACGGATATGCTGCTGACGTGCGGTAGCGATAATTCGGCAGGCAATCTCGCCGCGGTTGGCTATCAGTACTTTTTTGATGTTTTTGGTGACTGACATGATTTACTCCTTTGGCCCTGCAGGTAACCAGTTGGGCGGACGTTTTTGCAAAAAGGCATTGAGCCCTTCCTGACCTTGTTCAGAGACGCGGATCCGGGCAATCCAGTCGCTGGTGAGTTCACGCAGCGGCTCATCTAAGGGCTGATTTGCCACGGTATTGATAAGCGCTTTAGCTTCACTGACGGCTTTCGGACTGTTTTTTAACAGCGTATCGATGAGTTGCTCGATGGTGAAATCGAGTTGATCTTCGCTCACCGCTTCGCTAATTAATCCTAACCGGCGGGCACGCCGTGCGGTAAAGACCTCCGCGGTCATAAAGTAACGTTTGGCAATCCGTTTACCCATGGCTTCTATTACGTAGGGACTGATGGTGGCGGGAACCAGCCCGATTTTGGTTTCGCTTAAGCAAAACTTACTCAGTTTGCAGGCCACGGCTATGTCACAACAGGCGATAAGCCCAACGGCACCGGCAAAAGCGGCACCCTGTACCCGGGCTATGGTAGGTTTGGGTAGGGTATAAAGGGTGTGCAACATGGTGGCGAGCTGCATGGCATCGGCGCGGTTTTGCGCTTCGGTATAGCCAGCCATTTTCTGCATCCAGTTTAAGTCGGCACCGGCACTGAAGTTTTTGCCGTTACTGGCCAGCACCACAGCTTTCACAGCCGGGTCGGTAGCGGTTCGTTTAAAGCTGGCGGTTAAGTCAGCAATCATGTCTTCATTGAAGGCATTGTGTTTGTCGGCGCGGTTCAGCGTAATCCGGGCAACCCCCAGATTATCGACGTCATATAATACGTATTCGGTCATCATCTTTTCCCTACATTCTGAATACGCCAAACTGCGTATCTTCAATGGGTTTATTGAGACAGGCACTTAATGCCAGACCAAGTACCGAACGGGTATCTGCCGGATCGATAACACCGTCATCCCATAAACGGGCGGATGCGTAGTAGGGGTGGCCCTGCTGTTCGTAGCTGTCGATCACCGGTTGTTTTACCGCTTTCTCATCGGCTTCGGTCCAGGCGGTACCTGAACGCTCGGCCTGATCTTTTTTCACCTGAGCCAGGACACCTGCGGCTTGCTCACCACCCATTACTGAAATGCGCGCATTGGGCCACATAAACATAAATCTGGGATCGTAAGCGCGGCCGCACATGCCGTAGTTACCGGCACCAAAACTGCCACCGATGAGTACGGTTAATTTGGGCACATTGGCACAGGCTACAGCCGTCACCATTTTGGCGCCGTGTTTGGCGATACCCGATGCTTCATACTGTTTACCCACCATAAAGCCGGTAATGTTCTGCAGGAATATCAGCGGAATTTTACGTTGGCTGCAAAGCTCCACAAAATGTGCGCCTTTCTGGGCTGATTCGCCAAACAGAATGCCATTGTTGGCCACAATACCCACCGGCATGCCGTAAAGATGCGCGAAACCGCACACTAGGGTGGTGCCGTAGCGGGCTTTAAATTCATCAAAGTCAGAGTCATCGACAATCCGCGCAATCACTTCTCTGACATCGAAGGGCTGGCGCAGATCCTGTGGCACGATGCCGTACAGCTCGGCAATGGGATAGCGTGGTGGCTTAACTGTTTGATTAGCGGTAGTCACCGGCTTCTGGCGATTTAGTCTGGCAACCGCGTTGCGGGCAATATCCAGTGCGTGCAGATCGTTATTAGCCAGGTGGTCGGCAACCCCGGATACCCGGGTATGCACATCGCCTCCGCCGAGCTCTTCGGCACTGACTTCCTCACCGGTGGCCGCCTTAACTAACGGTGGACCAGCCAAAAAGATAGTGCCTTGTTCTTTAACAATAATGCTTTCATCGGCCATGGCCGGCACATAAGCACCGCCTGCGGTGCATGAGCCCATAACCACCGCTATTTGTGGAATGTTCTTTGCCGACATGCGGGCCTGATTAAAGAAGATCCGGCCGAAATGGTCACGATCCGGAAACACCTCATCCTGACGGGGCAGGTTAGCGCCGCCACTATCGACCAGGTAAATACAGGGCAGGTGATTCTGTTCGGCAATGGCCTGGGCGCGCAGGTGTTTTTTTACGGTTAACGGGTAATAGCTGCCGCCTTTGACGGTGGCATCATTGGCCACCACCATACATTCAGTGCCATGAATAAGGCCAATCCCGGCCACCACGCCGGCACAGGGGACGTCTTCGCCATACACATTATGAGCCGCTAACTGGCCAATTTCGAGGAACGGCGAGTCGGTGTCCAGCAGCGCATCGATTCGTTCGCGAGCCAGTAATTTGCCCTTGGCTTTATGCCGGGCCACGTATTTTTCGCCACCACCTTTTAAAAGGTTAGCAATGGTTTTATGCAGATCATCCACCACTTTTTGCATGCCCTGTTGGTTTTGTTTATAGGCATCGCTTTGTGGATTAACCTGACTGGTGAGTACAGGCATAGTGCCTCCTCTGGTGTCCTGTCGTTAGTAAGTGGTGATTGGCTCAGGCTGATTCTTTAAACAGCTCACGTCCAATCAACATCCGTCGTATCTCTGACGTACCCGCACCAATTTCATACAGCTTGGCGTCACGCAGCAAGCGGCCGGTGGGGAACTCGTTGATATAACCATTGCCGCCGAGTAACTGAATGGCATCGAGGGCCATTTTGGTAGCCAGTTCGGCTGAGTAGAGAATCGCGCCGGCGGCATCCTTACGGGCGGTTTCGCCGCGGTCACAGGCTTTGGCAACCGCATATACATAGGCGCGAGCGGCATTCATCTGGGTATACATGTCGGCCACTTTGCCCTGCACCAGCTGAAACTCGCCAATTGACTGGCCAAACTGTTTACGGTCGTGAATGTACGGTACTACCGCATCCATACAGGCCTGCATAATGCCCAGCGGGCCGCCGGACAGCACCAGGCGTTCGTAGTCCAGGCCGCTCATCAGTACACGGACACCGCCGCCTTCTTCGCCGAGGATGTTTTCAGCAGGCACTTCACAGTCTTCAAATACCAACTCGCAGGTGTTGGACGAGCGCATCCCCAGTTTGTCCAGCTTTTGGGCGCGGCTGAAACCAGGGAAGTCACGTTCGACAATAAAGGCGGTAATGCCTTTCGGGCCGGCAGTGACGTCGGTTTTGGCATAGATGACAAAGGTATGCGCATCCGGGCCATTGGTGATCCACATCTTGTTGCCATTGAGGATGTACTTATCGCCGTTTTTACGGGCATTGAGTTTCATGCTGACCACATCGGAACCGGCGTTCGGTTCACTCATGGCCAGCGCGCCAATGTGCTCACCGCTCACCAGCTTCGGCAGGTACTTCTCGCGCTGGGCGTCGTTGCCGTTTTTAAAGATCTGATTCACACACAGGTTAGAATGAGCGCCGTAGCTCAGAGCGATACCGGCGGAGGCCCGGCTGATTTCTTCCATGGCCACGGTATGCGCCAGGTAACCCATTTCAGAGCCGCCGTATTGTTCGCTGACCGTGACGCCAAGCAACCCCATATCGCCGAGTTTTGGCCACAGCTGATTGGGAAAAGCGTTGTCTTCATCAGCCTGACTGGCTAACGGCGCAATTTCGTTCTGAGCAAACTGGTGAACATGCTCGCGGAGCATGTCGATGTCTTCACCCAAATCAAAATTAAGAGTGGGGTAATGTGTCGTCATGGCTTAACTACCTCTTTTTTGTAAGTCGGCCAGTTCGTCGCGGCAACGCTTTTCAACTTCATCGAGCTCGTTCATGAGCATTTGAATATCGTCGAGCTGTTGGCGCAGAATGGCACGTTTTTGTTCTGTCATCTGTAACATAGCTTCCAGTTGCAGCATGGAGTTGGCGTTGCTATCGTAGAGTTCAAACAGGTTCTTGATTTCAGCTAACGAGAAGCCCAACCTCTTACCACGCAGTATTAGCTTTAACCTGACCCGGTCTTTGTTACAGTAGATACGTGTTTGCCCTGTACGCTCGGGACTTAATAAGTCCTGTTCTTCATAAAAACGAATAGAACGGGGTGTAATATCAAATTCTTTAGCGAGTTCACCAATAGAGTAGGTTAATTCATTATTTTGATTGGTCATTGCCGGTATCCTTTTTGTCACCTACCTTCGGGTGTGATAACTGTACTGGTAAATTGATTTACGTTAACGTTAGGGTTAGGTTAAAAGTGAATTTAATGTAACATTTATTTAACGTCAAATTTATAAACGCCATGACAGACATAAAACCAAAGTCGTGTGTTTATTTTTTTATACAGGTGTAGGCTATGTGCAGTAGTAGGCTCGAGCAGGTGGTTATCTGTATTTGTTTAAATCTCAATTGAGGCAAGGAAACTATGAGTAAAGAATCTGTCGTTATTGTAGCTGCGAAACGTACTCCCATGGGCGGTTTTATGGGGTCGCTGTCGACGCTGCCAGCCACTGATTTAGGCGCAGAAGCGATTAAAGCAGCATGCGGTGATATTGATGTTGCTGCGGTAGACGAAGTCATTATGGGCTGTGTATTGCCTGCAGGTTTAGGACAGTCACCAGCCAGACAGGCGTCACTGAAAGCAGAATTACCGTTATCGGCAGGCGTAGTGACCATCAATAAAGTCTGTGGCTCAGGCTTAAAGGCGGTGATGCTGGCCTCGGATATGATTCAGTCGGGCAGCGCCGAAGTGATCGTTGCCGGTGGGATGGAAAGCATGAGTGGTGCGCCTTATCTGTTGCCAAAGGCCCGCGGTGGGTACCGTATGGGGCACGGCAAAGTGCTTGACCACATGATGATGGACGGTCTGGAAAATGCCTACGACGGTCAGGCCATGGGCTGTTTTGCCCAGGCAACGGCCGATGCCGAAGGCCTGACTCGTGAAATGATGGATGAATTTGCCATTGCTTCATTGTCGAAAGCCAACGAAGCGATCAACACTGGCACTTTTGGCGATGAAATTGTGCCGGTAACCATTGCTACCCGTAAAGGCGATGTAGTGGTTGACACCGACGAAGGCCCGGGTTCTGCTCGTCCGGATAAAATTCCTTCGCTGCGCCCAGCCTTTAAACGGGATGGAACGGTGACTGCCGCTAACTCAAGCTCTATCTCTGATGGTGCTGCAGCGCTGTTGGTAATGAGTGAGTCGAAAGCTGCTGAACTGGGCTTAACGCCGCTGGCCAAAGTAGTAGCTCATGCCACTAACTCTATTGCACCGGAAGACTTTACTGTTGCTCCGGTAGGCGCGATGGAAAAAGTACTGGAAAAAGCGGGATGGGGTAAAGATGATGTGGATCTGTTTGAGATCAACGAAGCCTTTGCCATGGTGACCATGCTGGCCATTAAAAAGCTGGGCCTGGATGAAAGCAAGGTTAACATTAAAGGCGGTGCGTGTGCGCTGGGTCACCCGATTGGTGCTTCGGGTGCGCGGATCCTGGTTACCCTGCTACACGGCCTGAAGCAAAAAGGCTTGAGTAAAGGGATTGCCTCACTGTGTATCGGTGGTGGTGAAGGTGTGGCACTGGCAGTAGAAATGCTGTAAAACAGGTTCACGACTGTCCAGGGTCCGGTGAGCGGGCCCTGGATTTATTTGCCAGCCTCAAACACCTCAACATTACATTGATTTTATTCGTCATTGTGTCAATCGGTTGATTTAAAGAACGCTGCAACGCATACTTGGTAAAAACAAGAATAAATGACATGGTGATGTTCAGATTGCGAACAGTATTTACGCTTTGCTTTGTTATCTGCACCGCTATTTTGGCGGGTGAAGCAAACGCCAAACCGAAATCGGTTACCTATTGTATCGACCCAACCTGGGTACCCTACGAAATGCTCCGCAACGATAAGCATGTGGGGATTTCTGCCGACTACCTTAAACTGATAGGTGAATTGGCGAATCTTGATTTTAAACTGGTGAAAACCGACTCCTTCCGACAGTCTCTTGAATACGTTCAAACCGGCCGCTGTATGTTGATTTCTATGCTCAACAGCTCGGCGCACCGTAATGTCTATCTGGATTTTACGGTGCCATATTTTCAGTCGCCGAATGTCCTTATTGCCCGTGATGCAAAAGTGATGTATCAGGGGCTTGAAGGGCTTAACAGCCAACTGGTTGGCGTGGCGAAAGACTCTTTTCTGGCAGAATACCTGGCCCGCTATTATCCGCAGCTGAGTATACAGCTGGTTGAAAGTGAGGCAGAGGGATTACGATTACTAAGCCATGGCGACATTGATGTATTCGCCGGGGCATTGCTGAGTGTGAATTCAGAACTGAATAAAATGAACATGCAGGAAATGGCCATTGTGGGATATGCCGAGCCTTACAATTCTTTACGCATGGGCGTTAATAAGGCCTTTCCTGAGCTGATTGAAACCATTAATGATGCTATCAGACGTCTTCCGGAAGCAGCCCGGGTGGATATTTATAAGCGCTGGAGCAATGTAAAACGTCAGTACCATCAGGATTTCCGTCTTGCGGTACTAGGTATTGCCTGTGTGGCAGTGATACTGGCGACCTTATTCTGGCGGCGCAATATCATTCGAAAATATGGCCGGGAGTTGCGTCTTAAACAGGAAGAAATGGAAAATCTGCAGTCAGTGTTGCTGGAGAAAAACCGCATGCTGGAGTTTTTGTCGTCTCATGATTCCGCCACCAATCTTTATAATCGCAACTTTATGCTGCACCGGGCCGAGGATGAGGTGTCGCGGTTTAACCGTTTTCATACTGCTGCGACACTTATACTGTTTGATTTTTCTACCCAGAATGTACGCCCTAATCCGGGCGATAAACCGTTTTCGGAAGAGGGCATGCGCGAACTGGCCAGAGTGTGTCTGCGTAGCATGCGTGAAGTGGATATTGCCGGGCGCTGGAGTGCCGAGCAGATCATCATTCTTTGTCCACAAACGCCTATTGCGGCATCGAAAATTCTGGCTGAGCGTTTAAAGGATGCCATTGAAACCCATCCCAGGGATGATATTCGTCTGTTACCTTTTTCGATTGGACTGGCGGCGTTGCAGGAAGGCGAGACGTTTGCTGACTGGTATGAGCGAGCGAGTCAGGCGTTGTATCTGGCACGCCGCCATCACAGCGGGAAAGTGATGATTGCAGAAACCTAAGAGGGTGGACGTGAAATAACGAAACAGGGCAGCCATGTGGCTGCCCTGTTTGTATTCTGACTCGCCAAGCGGATTGCTATTACATCAGTGGTTCGTATTTCCACTGGTGCATCTCATAGCTGACTTGCGCGCGGTCATATTCCCGTTCAGAGCGCCAGTTGCGGTTGTTAAGTTTTACCGATACCCCGGAATAAAGCTTCTTATTAGCTATCAGCTTAGCGGCTTCCTGATATTGCTGCTTGGCCTGAGACATTTCCACCGCTTTGCTTTCCATCCAGGTGAGTAAATTCGCCTCGTTTTTAAGCATTTCTTTGGCTTCGTCAATCTTGCTCAGTAATGACTTGGGCACAACGCGGTTATTGATATTATCAATTTTTTGTTTGTGGCGTTCAGTATTGCCCCGAATCTGGCGCAGCAGATCCTCGAAGCTATCCTTGCGTGCCTGCAGCTGATTAAAGCCCATGCTGAAGTCAATGCGCAAAGTGCTACCGGATACAGCGCCTACCGTGCCGGCAATAACCGGCCCATGACTGCTGATTTCACAGGCAAACAGGTTGCCCTGAGGATTTTCCGGCTGTCCAATGACAATCTGGCCACCAGTAATAACCCGACAATGTGCCAGCTGACGACCCACATTGAGGTTACCGCCACACACGATATCCAGTCCCTGACCGTGCTGCAGATAAACACTGCCGCCAGCCTGGATGGTACAGGTGAAGTCGTTATGGTCATCAGACTGCTTACCCATGGCGCCTTCGGTAATGATTACGTCGCCGTCAGCCTGAATGTGGGCAGACTCGGCGAAGCCATTTACAGTGACATCACCTTTGGCTTTTACAATCATATTTTCAGTAACGTCTCCATTAACCAGTACCGAACCTTCATAGGTAATATGGCCGGTGCCAACGTTAACGCCCTGACAAATAAAGGTGTCGTCTACCTGCATCACAAGGTCGCTGTATTTAGGCATGCCGGCTATCGTAGACACTACCAGGTTTTCATCGTGATCGCTCAGCGCCGTGCCACTGCCCAGATTGAGCGGCACCCAATCGCCAACCTTGGAAGGTAAGACGTTACCGCGCACATCGAAGCCGTGGCGGCCTTTACCCGGTGCCTCACGGCGCAATACTTCAGCGCCTGCTTTGACGCAAACAATTTCGCCCAGGTTACGTAAATCGACTTTCTTATCGGTTTTAGCCTGGGGTTTAAGCACTCGCTCCAGCGCATTGGGTACCAGTGGTATCTGCTTGGACGAATGGCCATCGCGGGGCGGCAGGCCTTTGGCTATTTGCCCCTCTACGTGACTGCCTGGCTCAGCCTCAGCCACGCGCTCCAGTAGTGCGCGTATGCGTTTTATGCCGACGCCGCGACGAATACCGCTATTTTTCGCCATCACCTGAATTTGTTCAGCGCGGGGCAGTTGTCCGCCGTGCGGGGCAGTAAGAACGGCATAGGCGCTCATGTTGTCTTCGCTTATGCGGAATTCAACTTCGGTGTGGCGGCGTTCACCAACCTGCTCAACGACCTGTTGAGAGCTGTCGCGGGTTTTAAACAGGTGATTCGCCTTATCACAGGCAGTTTTGATGGCGTTTTGAGACAAATACACTTCGTCGAAGCCTTGTTCGCACAGGGCTTTGTGGACCTCTTCTGCTGAGAGTTCCTGTTCCAGCTCGCCGGGGGAGAGGGTTAACGTTACATTTTCCCGGTTGCTATCGAAAGAAAAATTTACACCTTGCATTGCCATTCCTGTCTGTTATCGCACCAAGTGCGTGAACAAGTCGTATTTGTTATTATTTTATATCTGCAATTTTGGGGATTTCTGTAGTCGTAGACCCTACCCAAATACTATAAATTTTGTGCGTACTCATATAACGCTTTCAATATCGCTTTATGCTCATGATTTTCAGCGTGCTGCATGGCCAGTTGCTCCAGCTCCATGAGGTACGCATCTATTGTGATACTGGCCGGAGAATCTGGTGCTGTCAATCTAAATTGGCGGTGTTGTTGCCAGCGCTGACTCTCATCATAAGTGAGGGTTTGCGGGTAGTTTCTGGCACGATAGCGAAACAGCAGGGTTTTAAGCTTAGGGTTTTGCATGCGTTCAGCCAGTACGCTGAGTTGTTCCGGTTCAGCAATGCGCACGTCATCACACCAGTGTTTCTCTTCACTGGTAAGAAAACCACCGCTGTAAAGCGCATGGTCGGCATCGGGTTCTGAGTCTTCGTGGGGCGTATTGTAAAGCTCTATTAGCGTATCCCGCCAGGCAGTTGCTTCCGTGAGGCGCTTGTAGTGGTTCAGGCACGCTTCGCGATTAAGACCCAGCCGCTCTGCATTGTCTTCAGTGAGGGCCTTGGCAGTGGTGATAAAGGGCGAGCGGTTTATGTGGATCAGTTTGATCCCCGGTCGTTGCTGGCCTTCTTCAAAACTGTCTTGTTTCGCGTAAAGCAAACTCCGCAGGGTCTCTGCATTTTCGCTTAAAATGTCCTCCGGGTCCTTGCTTAAATCCACACAGATAATGGCATTGGGATTGGTAGGGTGCTGCGCTACTGGCAGGATCCAGGTGCAACATCCCTGACTGGCCGGGATTTTTGACGAGACATGCACCAGTGGGGTCAGTTGTTGCAGGTTAATTTGTTTAAGTACCTGAGCTTTCTGACGTAATGAAAATGCATAATCAAATAGCTTGGGCTGCTTTACTTTAATCAGACGCGCCAGTGCAATGGTTGCCCGCACGTCTGCCAGGGCGTCGTGGGCCTGGCCATGGTCGATGCCGTTTGCTGCGGTAAGTAATTCGAGCTTAAAACTGGGGCTGCCATCTTCCCGCAGGGGCCATTCAATGCCTTCGGGACGCAATGCGTAACAGGCTCTGACCAGATCAATGATATCCCAGCGGCTGTTACCGTTTTGCCATTCCCGCCCATAAGGGTCGTAAAAGTTACGGTAAAACAAATAGCGACTGACTTCGTCATCAAAACGAATACTGTTATACCCCACGACACAGGTATTAGGCTCACTCATGGCCTGATGCACTTTGGCCGCAAAGTCAGCCTCTGTCATGCCATCCCGCAAAGTATGCTGTGGCGTAAGCTTAGTGACCAGCGCTGCCTGCGGGTTAGGCAGGTAGTCGTTGGCTATCCGGCACATAATATTGATGGGTTTGCCTACTTCATTCAGGTCCTGATCAGTGCGTATAGCAGCGAACTGACTGGGCTGGTCCTTTTGAGGGCTTATGCCCCAGGTTTCATAATCGTGCCAGAGAAAGGTTGCAGAACTGGTAGTACTCATGTTTAAGGTCGTTTAATCCGTAACGCTTTTGCTTTTATTCCCACATCCTAACATGGTTAACCGGGGGAGAAGCCAGAAAATCCGTGATCGGGAGGAAGTCCCGGTGTGGCAGGTTGAATGACGCTGGCGAAGCACAGCGATAGACAGTAAAGTAAATGACACAACGATAATAAATTTTGGGAACCGATTATGCTCAATCACTTTAAATGTAAACCCTTTTTCGCTGCGTCTTTATGTGCGCTAGGGTTGTCTTTTCAAACCCTGGCTGCCGATGTGGCAATTGTTATCCACGGCGGGGCCGGCACCATTCTGAAAAAGAATATGACGCCGGAGCGTGAACAAGCTTACGTTGAAAAACTAACCGAAGCGGTAAAAAAAGGTTATGCGTTACTGCAATCCGGTGTTGATGGCGAAACTGCTGTGATTCAAACAATACAAGTGCTTGAACAGTCGCCGCTGTTTAATGCGGGCATCGGCGCGGTGTACACTTTTGATGGTGAGCATGAGCTGGATGCTTCTATGATGCATGGTGGCACTCTCAACGCCGGTGCGGTGGCCGGAGTAAAAACCATTGCCAGCCCGATTGAAGCAGCACAGGCGGTAATGAACCATTCTCCTCATGTTTTGCTCAGTGGTAAAGGCGCTGAGGACTTTGCATTGTCCAGGGGAATGGAGCCGGTAGACAATCACATCTTTGATACTGAGCGCCGTTTTAAAGCGCTGGAAAAAGCCCGGGAACGTATTTTAAAGGCTGGTATTGAGTACGGCGGTCAACAGGGTAATGAGCGTTTTGGCACCGTTGGTGCTGTGGTCCTGGATAAGCAGGGGAATTTGGTCGCGGGAACGTCAACCGGTGGAATGACAGCCAAGCGTTACGGCCGAATAGGTGACTCGCCGGTGATTGGTGCCGGTACCTGGGCGGATAATGCCAGTTGTGCCGTATCAGCCACCGGCCATGGCGAGTATTTTATTCGTTACCATGTTGCGGCAGATATCTGTTCACGAATGAAATACACCGGGGTTAGTCTGGATGACGCGGCCAATAAGGTTATCAATGAGGTGTTGGTAGAAGCGGGCGGTGATGGCGGTATTATCGCAATCGATCACGATGGTAACATTGCCGCGGTGTTTAATTCTGCGGGGATGTACCGCGCGCAAATAGATACTGATGGCCAAGTGAAAGTAGGCATCTATAAAGCATGGATTGAGTAATACTGATACAGGGCATTAATACCTGTTAATGCCCTGAATGCCTTTAAAGGTGATATAAGTCACACTTCTGGTGAAGTCAGCCTGCTGAAATCACCTTTCCATCCTCCTAAAATACCCCTTTAATACGACCAAAGTAGTGTTAAGAAAAAGTTAACATTCCGGGGTATTCTGAACTAGTCTTAATACAGGGCAAGATGCCCCAGAGGCTGTCTTAATAACCGGGCTTTTTGGACCTTGTTATATAGCTGTAGTATGCGCTATCAACCTCTTGATAATAACAATCACGCCACAGCAGAGCGTTTTCGATTTAATCGTGGCAAAGGAGGAATTATGGAGTCGTTACTGGTCAGTAAATACATGAGTCAGCATCCGGTTAAGCTAACCGAGTCTATGCCGGTGGCTGAAGCAGTGGAAAAACTTTTACACAACAATCAATCTGGCGGCCCGGTGTTAGACAAAGCCGGTGAGCTGTGTGGGTTTTTATCAGAGCAGGATTGTATTAAAGC
>NZ_CAJXQY010000090.1 GCF_913058315.1 uncultured Alteromonas sp.
GGGTAAGTATTGCTCCATTGGCGTGAACAGGTTCAGTATGTGGTAAATTATCATACTGTAGAGCACCGAAAAGTATGCAGTGGTAACGGGGAAACCAGCGTGAAACACAGTTGCAAAGCTAAACCCGTTAATTTCTTTTTTATACACTTTGTGAAACAACAGCAAGCCCGCTAAACCATCAACAATCACCAGCAGCCTTTTTATTGGGTTTTTAACGCCGTTGCCCACCAGGCGTTCTTCGAGATCCTGTGAAGTGCCTGAATGCTGATGGTGATGGTGATGAATTTTTCTTCTGTACCAAGGGTTGACTGTATTTGGCCGCATTAGCCACACAATTAACATCATCAGGTTGCGCACAAATGGCGAATTTTTAAAATACTGACGATGAATGAGGTCATGCTCCAGTTCATGAGAAACCGAGGCAACTGCCGCTATACTCAGTACCGTTAACCACACCGGAATGACGGCAAAATAATACAAAGCCCCCAGGACGATCATGCTACTCAAAGACAGTACTAGCAGCAGCATGCCTAATGTGTTTTGAAATGCCAGAAAACGACATTTGCTGCGCAGCATCGCCTCTTCGGCTTTGATTGCCTGTACGATAACCCTGATTTGTTCCCGTTTTTCTAACGATTGCTGATTCATGTTTGATAAGTTTTTTAATTACACAGCGCCATCATACCGCGTTTACCGGGTATTTTGAGCAGAGAATATTGTGAAAAGGTTAAGTGGACTGTCTAGAAACCTTACCAAAGGAGACTTCAGGTCTAACCGGCAATTGCTACAATGGCATTCGTGGCTCGCACGCTAAGTTGGAACGCATTGTTATAAATGCTATAGCCTGATTGAGAAAAACAAGCTGAATCAGGCTCATTTTTCCCTATCGGTCTTCATCAACAAACTCATCTGAAACGACTGCCAGAGCGAGCCTCGCTCTGCAGCCGCTCCCTCAGACCGGGCCGACAGTCTGGGATTGTTTCAACGACTCTACGATACGCCGCGCGCGGTTCGGCGCCACATCCACATGAATATCGATAGTCTTTTTGCCCGGAAATCGTTTCATGTTTTTATATTGCGCCTCAATCACTTCTTTGTCTTCATCGAAGGTGTACTTAGTCTGGTTAACGATTTTTTCCATCACCGCTTCGATGTTCGAACTGGGGTTACTGGCAATGGTCCAAAAATAATAACAACTTTCCTCTGTTTCCGGCGTCAGACCGTGAAATCCGCGCATGTGAAAACCGCCTCTGTCAGGGTCGCGAACAGAATCAGTATTGTGATTCACTGCACCGGTCCAGATCTCCAAATGTGAGGGGTAAAAAACAATTTCCTGCCAGCGATCAATCGACTCGCCGAATGGATACGCAGCACTGTAGGTCGGGGGAGGCGCAGAATTAAGCATATGCCGCACGACCTTTACACTTTCACCTTCCTGAGTCACTTCCATTGGCGCATTCATATGAATCTTTGCATTACCGCCAATGGTTTTCAGGTGAACGTAACCTAAATGACTGAGATCCAAAAGGTTATCATGGACTAACTGATACGGTGCTTGATAGTGGTAAACATCACCGTCAAAGTAAAACCCTGAATCACTATGAATTTGATAACGAGGTGGTTCGCTGGCAGGCTCACTGGTGGCTTCGCTGCCAAACCAAATCCACACAATCTCATCTTGTTCCTTAACCACATAACGGTGGATCTTAGCCCGAGAGGGAATTTTATCCTGTCCCGGTATTTCAATACATTTTCCGTCCCCGTTAAAAAGCAGTCCGTGATATCCACAGCGTAATCCACCCGCCTCTACGCTTCCAGAAGACAAAGGTAAAAAACGGTGACAACAGCGGTCCTCGAGGGCATGAACCTGACCATCTTCAGTTCTGAATATAACCAATGGTTCATTTAATAACGTCTTGCCTACTGGGTCCGACTTAACCTCTTTACTCAACGCGGCTACATACCACCGCTCTAATGGGAAGGAGTGACGAGTGCCATCCGTGGAGGTTTCAGTGCTATTGGGTTGCTGAATATGAACAGTCATATGCGCCTCTGCTTGAGTCAGTTAAAGTTCTATAGAAAGTGAAGAGGACAAGGCTCGCGAACAGCAAGGGGTAAACTGGTTATGCAGCCGCTTCTCCTCTTCAGTAAGGTATGCGTCCCGGTGGTCGACTTTACCGTCAACCACTTTCAGAAGGCATGTCCCGCATACCCCCTGCTCACAACTTGCATCAATCTCAATACCCGCTTCATCAAGGGCTTCCAGCGCAGTCTGCTCGGCACTCACCTGCACACTGCAAGCTGATTTTGTCAGATGTAACGTAAAACTCTTATCCGCATCAGTAGAATTATCAACATCATTTTGAAACATCTCCTTGTGTAACGACTGCGACGGCCAGTTTTGTACATCTGCGAGTTCAAAAACCAACTCCATGAAACCAGCCGGGCCGCACGTATAAACATGCTGTCCGTCCTGATATTCACCAATCAGCGACTTAAGTTGCTGACGGGTAGTCTGCCGATTGACCGCGGGAATAAGTACTGATTTGCCGGCAAAAGGCTCGCTGAGTAACTCAGACTGAAATGCCACATGCTCAGCCGGTTTATGCAAGTAACATATTGTGAAGTCCTGGCCACGCTCGGCCAGGGTATACCCCATTGATAATAAGGGTGTGATGCCTATTCCTGCCCCGATAAGCAGCACCGGCGCAGAATGCTCACCCAGTTCAAAAAGGTTGCGTGGTGCAGAGATCTGGACAATCTGACCTGCTTTAAACTCGCGGTGTATGTGCATCGAACCGCCACGGGAGTTTGGATCATTCAGCACAGCAATGCTGTAGGCATCCTTCGCAGAAGCTGCACTGCAAATCGAGTATTGCCTGACGATGGAGTCATTAACTCTTACATCGATGTGAGCCCCGGCCTTGAATTCTGGCAGCTGTTCTCCTTTCAACGCAGAAAGTGTCAATTTTAAAACTGCATCAGAGAGCTTTTCGTGCTCAGAAATTACAACGTCTATCATTTTACCCTCGCAACCCAAACAAACTATCAATAAATTATTAATAAACTATTAACAATAGCTTACTTAAAAATCAGTTGATATGTCAACTGTACGCACTATATTTAATAATTAGAAAGAAGTAATATATTGAATTTACGAGGTTTAAATGTATGTCCGACAGAAATCCCACTCTCCCTACACAGCTTGATCTTGAGCGCTATGTACCCGGTTTGATTACCTTTCTGGCGAATAAATTGTCAGCAGGCGCCTCAAATCTCTATCGCAAAGAGTTCGGCGTAGGCATTGTAGAATGGCGAATTATTGCGTTACTGGCAGTAGAAAATAATATCACTGCCAATTATATCTGCAGCGTCATTGGGCTAGATAAAGCACTGGTAAGCAGAACAGTTAAAAACCTAAAAAATCAACAATTGGTGACGTTGGCCAAGAGTAAAGCAGATAGTCGTCACTTACTGATTGCACTCACCGCGCGGGGTACTGAATTACATAGTCATATGATTAAGGTCGCATTATCGCGTGAGACACGGCTGCTTGAGGTGCTATCGCAAGAGGAAAAAGAAACCCTGATAAACCTATTGCAACGACTTAATAATCAAGTCGCTGAGTTAAAATAACCCATTGTTTTTGGGAAGCAAGTGAGCTGATGAATCATACATCATACTTTCCTGGCTTATTGTCTCAGACGTCTCGTCGTGGAGTTTTCTCCATTACCAGCCACTTGGATTTGTTGACGCGACAGCGCAGCATGTAAGCGGTTTGTATCCTCTACTCAGATATAGCGTCTTCGCTCTGCGGCCAGGCCTAACGCAATAAAAGCGAGAATAAACGCAACGCCGCGATACTCATAGGCTACAAACTTAGAGATATGATGAAGCAGTGGCGCGCCATAAAGCGTTAAAGCGCCGTATCCGAAAGCACACAGCAACACAAATAATCCGCTGCGCAATATAAAGTGCAGCCCACTCAGGCTGCGTTTAACCTGCTTGTTGATGATGTCGCCATAAACAACCAGCAGGGTTGCCATTAGCATCAGGCTCATTTCATTAAAATACCCCGCCAGCAAATCGCTGACAGGCGTGGTTAAAGACGCTATCACTACTACTCACCATCGTCTCGGAACGAGGCTGCATTTTGCAAGCGGGTGGCGGGGAAGTCAAAGAAAAAAGCCGGCTTGCGCCGGCTAAAAAAGCAACTTCCGAAGAACGAACAGAAGCCACTTAGATGTTGAACTGTTGCCCATTAGTCAGTGCCGGATTTCACCAGTCCCTGCTCTTTCATTATCGCTTCAATTTCGGGCACGCTGGCAGGATCGTCAATAGTTGAGGGCACCGCCACTTCCTGGTTAGAAGCAATCTGGCGTAATAGCTTACGCAGTATTTTGCCTGACCGGGTTTTAGGCAGCCTTGGCACCACCACTGCGCGCTTAAAGCAGGCAATAGGGCCAATTTCTTTTCTCACCATCGCCACCAGTTCTTTTTGCAGATCATCCTCGTCGATGTCGTAGCCATCTTTAAGTAATACCAGACCAACCGGCTCCTGCCCTTTCAACGCATCATGCACACCAATAACACTGCATTCTGCCACCGCGTCGTGCGCTGCCAGGATCTCTTCCATCTCACCGGTCGATAGGCGGTGTCCGGCCACGTTAATCACATCATCGGTACGGCCCATAATGAACACGTAGCCCTCGTCATCCTTATAGCCGCCATCACCGGAGCAATAATAGCCCGGGAAGTCGCTAAGGTAACCTGACTTGAAGCGTTCAAAGTCGCCCCAGATGGTTGCCAGACAGCTCGGTGGTAAAGGTAACTTAATCGCAATAGCGCCCTGCTCTCCAGCTGGCAACTCGTTTCCACGGGCATCCAGCACCTGAACATTAAACCCGGGTGTCGGCAGTGTTGATGAGCCGGGTTTGGCAGGTTTGGGCTCAACGCCCATCAGGTTGGCACAGATAGCCCAGCCGGTTTCGGTTTGCCACCAGTGATCAACGACAGGTTTACCGGTTTTATCTACGGTCCAAAGATAAGTAGGCGGATCGAGTCGTTCGCCCGCCATAAAGATCGTTTTCAGTGAAGAGATGTCGTATTTTTTAATTTCTGCCGCCTCCGGGTCTTCCTTACGAATCGCCCGAAACGCAGTAGGCGCTGCAAAAAGTGCTTTAATTTTGTATTCATCTACCATTCGCCAGAATGCGCCGGCATCAGGTGTGCGTACAGGTTTGCCTTCGTAAACAACGGTAGTGCAACCATGCAGAAGCGGGCCGTAAACAATATAGGAGTGACCCACAACCCAACCCACATCGGATGCGGCCCAGAACACTTCGCCCGGTTGCATGTCGTAAACCGCCGTCATGGAATACTTTAATGCCACGGCATGGCCGCCATTTTCACGCACAACACCTTTTGGTTTACCCGTGGTGCCAGAGGTATACAGAATATACAGCGGATCCGTGCCTTTAACCGCCACGCAATCGGCTGGTGTAGCGCCAGCCATGGCTTCTGCCCAGTCGATATCCATGCCTGCATGCATAGCCGCTTTGGCTTGAGGGCGCTGTAGCACAACACAACACTCAGGCTTATGCGCTGAAAGCTCAATGGCTTTGTCGACAAGCGGCTTATACTCAATCACCTTAGCCACTTCGATACCACATGACGCCGTCACTATCAGTTTTGGCTCAGCGTCTTCAATTCGAACGGCGAGTTCGTGGGGCGCGAAACCGCCAAACACCACTGAATGAATGGCGCCTAAACGGGCAATCGCCAGCATGGCCACCACAGCTTCGGTGATCATGGGCATGTAAACGACTACGCGATCGCCCTTTTCCACGCCCTGGGCTTTTAATACCCCGGCAAACAGAGCCACCTGTTCCTGCAGCTGGGCATAGGTAAGTACTGACTTGCTATTGGAAACCGGTGAATCGTAGATAATAGCGGGTTGATCGCCCCGGCCATTCTCAACGTGATAATCAACCGCCATATAAGCAGTATTCATCTCACCGTCTTCAAACCAGTGATAAATTCCGTCGTTGTCCTGGGTGAGAATGTCCTGCGGCGCTTTAAACCAGGGGAGAGCTTTGGCCTGCTCAGCCCAAAACTCGGCGGGTTGTTCAATTGAACGCTGATATTCGGCTTGATATGACATACAAATTCACTTCCTACACTATTATTATGTGGCTTGAAATCTTCATTGAAAACTTCTACATGCTATTACAGTAATAGAAAATGGGCCGTTTGCGCATACGACCATTGGCTTATATGTCGACAACTTTAGGCTAATTGCGCTTTTTTTAATCTAAATCAATTTTACTAAACGGACTGGTCATAATAAAGTCACGCCAGGCTTTTTCAGGTAGCGGACGGGAGTAGAAATAACCTTGAAAAAATTCACATCCGCGCTGACGCAGGTACTCACGCTGAAATTCATTTTCGATCCCTTCTGCCACGCTGCTCACCCCCAGAGCGTGAGACAAATCGATAATGGAATTCACGATCGGCACTTCATCATCATGGAAGTTAATTTCGTCAACAAAATAACGGTCTATCTTCAACTCAGAAATGGGTAATTCTTTCAGGTAACTCAGGCTTGAGTACCCGGTACCAAAATCATCAATAGAAAATGAAAAGCCCAGTTCGCCCAGTTTATCCATTCGCTCACGAACCAGGTCAATGCTCGATACCAGGGTGGTTTCGGTTATTTCCAGCATCAATGTTTCCGGCGTTAAATTCCACTTCTCAATAAGCTGCGTTATGGTTTCAGCAAAGTCTGCCCGCACAATGTGGCGACCGCTAATATTCACTGCAATGCGGGTTTGCTTGCCATGCTGCTCGCATTCATAAAGCAAGCGGCACGCTTCATTGATCACCCAGTTGCCAATATCAATGATAGCGTCACTTTCTTCCGCCACCGGAATAAACTCCACCGGACTGACCATGCCTAATTCAGGGTGTTCCCAGCGGATGAGGGCCTCCGAACCTATCACCTCGTTATCGGCATTAAACTGAGGCTGCAACATGAGGTAAAATTCGTTGTTCTGCAAAGCGCGCTGGAATGAATGGGTAATGGTGTTGTAACGGTTATAATCTTCAAAAGCCGCTTTATCCAGTGTCAACACGCTGCCCGGCCCCTGTTTCTTCGCGCGTTTTTTGCCAAAGGACAAAACGCCATTGACCTTTTCATAACTGGCTTTGGATGCCTCTAACCGACACGACGAAATAGCGGCGGTTACCGTATGAACTAAATCTTCTACCGCTATAGGTGTCACAATGGCTTTATGAACTTCCCACTCCAGGGCATTGATTATATTTTCATTTTCTCTATTTTCACCGTCTACTGGCGCAGTGGAAAGGATCAGGAAGTTATCGCCGATACCACGATATACCTTTAAATCGCCTTCAATTGTGGCACTGAGTCGCCCGGCTATCGTAGCCAGAATTTTATCGCCCACGTGCTTACCAAAACTCAGGTTGTACTGAGTAAAGTTATCCATATCGATCAGGCAACAATAAATATCCAGAGCATTGAATTGAGACGACGCCTGTTTCAGCACCCGGGTTAAATCCATTTCAAAAGACCGCATATTAGGTAAGTCGGTAAGATCGTCGAAATAGGCCGTCTTATAGATTTCTTCCATGGCCTTCTTACGTTCAGTTATGTCTTTAACAATACCGATAAACTGACGCTGGCCATCCTGTACCACCTCGGAAAGCGATAACTCAATCGGAAACACCCGGCCGGATTTATGTAACCCGGGGAGCTCACGCCCCACACCAATGATTTTAGCGCGGCCGGTTTCCAGATAGTGCTTAAGAAATTCGCTATGGTATTTGGCATACGGTTCAGGCATCAGAATACTGACATCCTGGCCCATTATTTCCTCGGGTTCATAACCGAAGATTGTCGACATTGTTTTATTAGCGGTAATGATGGTGCCGCTGGTATCAATGGTGACGACCACGTCGTTTAAATTGTCAAGGATAGCAGTAAGGTAGGCCGCATAATTGTATTCGGTTTCCAGTAACCGGTACTGTTCGGTGATGTCTTCCAGCGCGCCAAATACCTGTGTAACCTTATTCCCGCTGTAACGGGGCTTACCGGTGGCTTTAATGCGCAACACCTTGCCATCGGCGCGGCGCAGGAAGCCTTCATGGCAATATTCCCGGCCTTCAGTTACCACCTTGTCAAAAGATGCCATGATGGCTTTTTTGGTTTCCGGTGGAAAGAACGCCATAGCCGTTGAAATAGAGACCGGCGAGCCGTGAGGTAAGCCGTAAATCCGAAACATTTCATCGGTCCAGGTAATTACCCCCGTGCTAAGTTCGATTTCCCAACCGCCGGTTTTTGAAATAGAACCAATTTCGTTAAGTAGCTCAAGCTTCTGGTTTAAATGAGTGTTGGTACTGATAACCGGGCATTTATAAGTGTGAGCCCGTTCCAGAGCCAGTTTAAGGCGTTCTGAGGCCAGCTCCATGGCCATCTCCGCAAGGGGCGAGGCTTTATTCCCTTTGTTTAACAGCAACACCAGCACCCCCACAGGGGTTGTGTCTTCGAGCAGTAAAACCTTGCCTATCCCGACGTTATTTTCGAGGAGATCAAGGCTGTTTACCTGCAGGGTTTCAACGTTTTGTATTGCCTGGCTATGGCGATCAAACTGTTCAAACGACAAGGTAAAATCCCCCGCCTCAACAATGTCACCATTAGTCATCAGGAATAGAAGAGTGTCAGGTGTGCAATGCGCATTCAGCGTGAACACGGCAACGCCTGAGCAGTTTGACTTCAAAACTGCTTGCTCAGCAATATTGATAAATTCGAGTTCGGATACCTTTTCCAACATGAGGTGTCTGATGCGTCCTGCTAAAATTTACGGTTACTATTCAGCCGCTAATAATCCAGCCCGATACTAAGCTTAGAAAATTATTCCTGAATTACAACAAATAGAGACGTTATAATAACGGCCGGCCACACTAAATTTCGAACCTATTCAGCATACTACCAACCATAAATACTAAACTAAAGTATAGATTCGCTTCAATTTCCACGCTGTTTCTGGCATCAATCAGCATCCGCAGTTTTAGACTGACTAACCAGCTATTCGAGCTGAATAGTCAGATTGGTGATCAGGCAAGGATGACGAAAATAAAAAAGCCGGCTGATGCCGGCTTGGTGAATAACTTGTATATTAGCTAATATTACTCTTTGTAATCATCGTGGCATGACTTACAACCACCACCTAATGCGCCAATGGCTTTGCCATAGCTGTCTTCATCACCGGCCATTGCCGCCTTCTTAATACCGGTAGCCGCTTCTTTGAATTTGGCGATTTTAGTCATTACGTCTGACTCATTGCTAAACAGAGCCGGCTTGGCTTCGGTATCCACATCAAAACCGCTGGTGTCCACCAACAGGTAGTCAGCCATCATATCGGCTAACTGCTCAAGACGCGTCGCATTGGTTTGCATTACCTCAGCATCAAAGGGTAAAGCCCCTTTGGCCATACCAAACATTGGCGAGGCATTACTTTTTACCAGTTGAAACAACGACTGGCGATATTCTACCGCTGCTTCTGCCTGCTTTTCTGATTTAGCAACGGTCGCTGCATTCGCAGCAGTAAACATACCTGCTGCCATTAGTCCCACTGTAAATACCTTTACTGATTTCATTTCCTGGTCTCCGGTTATTAAAAGTTCGCTTTGGTCGGCGTAATTATTATGAGTTATTTTTATACTGGACAAACAAAAACGGATCAACAAGGGTTGATCCGTTAAATCATTAATTTTTAAAGCCGGATGACTAATTAGTCAGGTCATCGAAGAACTTTTTAACGCCGTCAAAGAAGCCTTGCTCTTTAGGACGGTGCTTAGCAGCGTCTGTGCCTTTGCCCATTGATTCGTCCAGCTCCTTAAGCAATTCTTTCTGCTTGGCCGACAAATTCACCGGGGTTTCCACCACGACTTTACACAGCAAGTCGCCAATGGCACCGCTGCGAACCGACTTAACGCCTTTGCCGCGTAAGCGGAACATACGGCCGGTTTGCGTTTCCGGGCTGACTTTCAGCTTCACTTTACCGTCCAGCGTCGGTACCTGTAGCTCGCCGCCCAGCGCCGCTGTGGTAAAGCTCAGTGGTACTTCGCAGTACAGATTGTTACCGTCACGGGTAAAGATGTCGTGATCGCGAACATGTACCTGCACATATAAATCACCTGCTGGTGCACCACTCTCGCCGGCTTCGCCTTCACCGCTTAAGCGGATACGGTCGCCGGTGTCCACGCCTGCAGGTACTTTAACCGACAGCGTTTTCGTTTCTTCCTTACGGCCCTGACCATGACACTCATTACACGGATCGCTGATAATCTTGCCGCGTCCAGAACACGTAGGACAGGTTTGTTGAACTGCGAAGAAGCCCTGACGCATTTGTACCTGGCCCTGACCATGACAGGTCGGACAGGTTTTCGGGCTGGTGCCCTTCTTGGCACCGGAACCATGGCAGGAATCACAGGCTACCAGTGTCGGTACGCGAATTTCCACTTCTTTGCCGCGCACGGCTTCTTCCAGTGACATCTCCAGGTTGTAGCGTAAATCCGCGCCCTGACGAGCCCGTGACTGACGACCGCGGCCGCCACCAAAAATATCACCAAACACATCGCCGAAAATATCGCCAAAATCAGCACCACCACCAAATCCGGCACCGCCGCGATTTGGATCGACACCAGCATGGCCATACTGGTCGTATGCTGCGCGTTTTTGACCATCGGTCAGTACTTCGTAAGCTTCCTGGATTTCCTTAAACTTTTCTTCCAGTGCTTTATCGCCCTGCGTCCGGTCAGGGTGGTACTTCATAGCCAGTTTTTTGTATGCTTTTTTAATCTCGCGCTCGCCGGCACTTTTGTCCACGCCAAGCACTTCGTAGTAATCTCGTTTCGACATATCGCTCGCTATTCCTACCCGTTAACAGCAATGCCTGGTGCATTGCCCGATTGCTTAATTGTTACTATACCCATTTCAGCAACCATGTGCTGCAATTCACTGCCCGAACTTTCGGCTGTCAACATAGTTTGTGGAATGGGTATTACATAAAAAGGCGCAACAAGCTGTGTGCTGCTGCGCCTGATGGTAACGCTCACCGGCGGCGAACCGCCGGAAATTCGTGTTACTTACTTTTTGTCGTCGTCTTTAACTTCTTCAAACTCAGCGTCGACAACGTCATCGTCAGGCTTACCCTGGCTTGCACCAGCGTCGGCACCTTCAGCACCACCCGCCGCAGCTTGCTGGGCCTGAGCGGCTTCCATCAGCTTGGAGGAGGCCTGGATTAACTCCTGAGTCTTCGCTTCGATTTCTGCCTTGTCTTCACCTTTAGAAGCGGTTTCCAGCGCGCTAAGGGCTTCTTCAATTGGCGCTTTATCGTCGGCGCTCAGCTCGTCACCTACTTCGTCCATTTGCTTACGGGTAGCGTGGACCATGCCGTCAGCCTGGTTACGAGCCTGAATCAGTTCTTCGAACTTCTTATCGGCTTCTTTGTTGGCTTCCGCGTCGGCTACCATTTTCTCGATTTCGTCTTCGTTCAGACCAGAAGAAGCCTGGATGGTGATCTTCTGTTCTTTACCGGTGTCCTTATCTTTAGCAGATACGTGCAGGATACCGTCGGCATCGATATCGAAAGTTACTTCGATTTGCGGTACACCGCGAGCAGCCGGACGAATACCTTCTAAGTTAAACTGACCCAGTGACTTATTGCCCTGCGCCTGTTTACGCTCACCCTGCAGCACGTGTACCGTTACGGCAGACTGGTTGTCTTCTGCGGTTGAGAAGGTTTGCGATTTCTTGGTCGGAATCGTCGTGTTCTTCTCAATCAGCGCGGTCATTACGCCGCCCATGGTTTCGATACCCAGTGAAAGCGGGGTAACATCCAGCAGCAGTACGTCTTTAACGTCACCAGACAGAACACCACCTTGAATCGCAGCACCTACTGCTACCGCTTCATCTGGGTTAACGTCTTTACGTGGCTCTTTACCGAAGAACTCTGTTACGTATTTTTGTACCAGAGGCATACGGGTTTGACCACCCACCAGAATGATGTCGTTAATATCGCTTACCGACAGGTCAGCATCAGCCAGCGCTTTCTTAACCGGCTCAAGCGACTCTTTCACCATGTCTTCAACCAGTGATTCAAGCTTGGCACGCGTCAGTTTGATCGCTAAGTGCTTAGGACCTGAACCATCAGCGGTGATGTACGGCAGGTTAACTTCTGTTTGCTGTGAAGAAGACAGTTCGATTTTAGCTTTCTCACCCGCTTCTTTTAAGCGTTGCATTGCCAGCGGATCTTTACGCAGGTTAATGCCCTGGTCTTTATGGAACTCGTCTACCAGGTAAGTGATAACACGGTTATCGAAGTCTTCACCACCTAAGTGGGTATCACCGTTAGTTGCCAGTACTTCAAAGGTGTGTTCGCCGTCTACTTCATCAATTTCGATGATTGAGATATCAAAGGTACCACCACCTAAATCGTAAACCGCAACAACGTTGTCGCCTTGCTTTTTGTCCATGCCGTAGGCAAGTGCAGCAGCTGTTGGCTCGTTGATAATACGCTTAACTTCCAGACCTGCGATACGACCGGCATCTTTCGTTGCCTGACGCTGAGAATCGTTAAAGTAAGCCGGAACAGTGATTACCGCGCCAGTCACTGCTTCGCCAAGATAGTCTTCAGCAGTTTTCTTCATTTTCTTCAGTACTTCGGCAGAAACCTGCGGCGGCGCCATTTTGTCGCCTTTCACTTCTACCCAAGCGTCACCGTTGTCAGCCTTGGCGATTTTGAAAGGCATGATGTCGATGTCGCGCTGTACTTCTTTGTCTTCAAAACGACGACCAATTAGACGCTTGATAGCGAATAAAGTGTTTTCCGGGTTGGTTACTGCCTGACGTTTCGCAGACTGACCTACCAGTGTTTCACCGTCGTTAGTATAAGCGATGATTGATGGCGTGGTGCGATCACCTTCCGCGTTCTCAATTACTCGCGGTTTGTCGCCGTCTAAAACTGCGACACATGAATTCGTTGTACCTAAATCGATACCAATGATTCTGCCCATTACGTGTCTCCAAAAATTTTTGTAATCTTGCAAAATTAGTGGGGTTATTCACCACCAATTTCAATACCTGTAATAAAAAATAACTGTTAAGCCTGCGTATCTACACCGTCGCTTGGTGCACGCGAAACCATTACCATGGCCGGACGCAGCAAACGTCCGTTTAATTCGTACCCTTTTTGCATCACTGCCATTACCGTGTTCGGTGCAAAGTCAGCACTTTCCTGCATCGACATTGCCTGATGCAATTCCGGATTGAACGCCTCGCCTTGCGGATCAATAGGGGCCATTCCGAATTTTTCAATTGTGCTGACAAAAGATTTTAAGGTCATTTCGACCCCTTCAACCATCGGCTTAATCGCTTCGTTTTCGGTATCCGCCATTTGCAGACCGCGTTCAAGGTTATCAATGACTGGCAGCAACTCACCGGCAAAACGTTCCAGCGCAAACTTACGGGCTTTTTCAACTTCACCATCGGCACGACGGCGAGCATTGTCAGCTTCAGCACGAGCTCGTAGCACACTGTCCTGTTGTTCAGTGACTTTAGCTTCTGCAGCCGCCAGCGCTTTTTCCAGGCTGGCAATTTTTTCTGCCGTTTCGTCTACTACTTCGCCTTCTACGGCCTCGCCTTCAACCACTTCCACCTGCTCGGCGTCAACGGCCTGGGCTTCGGTTTGGGGGTCTAGGGTTTCATTTTGTTCTGATTGCACGTCGCGCGGCTCGCTCATGCTTTCCTCCACAAGTTAATTGGGTCGTATTTCACATTGAGGCTATTTATGGGGGTGGTTTGACGCCCTTCAAGGGTATCCACAATTTTTTTATGGTTTGTGGCAATTTTTACGCTAATCCGCCGGTCGCCCGGCCAGGAGAGGCCATGCATTGCCCTGCAGAGCAATAAAAAACGTTTACAAAATATCAACATGGGCAGCTTTTATGCTAATTTAACAACGCATCAAATAAGGGCTATTTCAACATGCTAAATATTTGGAGTGTCAGCGCTATTGTACTGCTCTATCTGGCAGGTTTGTTTGCGTTGGCATTTTGGGGTGATAAAAAAATAGATAAAAATAAGCAGCACCCTGTCCTTTATAGCCTGGGACTTGGGGTCCACTGCACGTCCTGGGCCTTCTTTGGCACCACAACCCAAACCACCCACTACGGGTGGGCGGTGTTTCCAACCTACGTGGGCATTGCGCTGGTGATGCTATTTGCCTTTCCGGTGTTAATTAAAATCACCCGCATTTGCCAGCAAAACAGTGTCAGTTCTTTGGCTGATTTTATCAGCCTGCGTTATGACCGCTCGCACAGCCTGGCCGCGCTGATAACGCTGCTTTGCTTTGTCGGAGTAGTGCCTTACATCGCCCTGCAGCTTGATGCCATCACCGAGAGCATCAATTTGCTCACCGCCGACGCCGAAAGTGGCTCAGGCACCGTGGGGTTATATGTGGCCGCATTGATGGCCCTTTTTGCCATTCTGTTTGGTACACAAACCCTTAGTCTTACCGAAAAACACCCGGGCCTGCTGGTGACCATAGCAGCCGAGTCGATGATCAAACTCGTGGGGTTACTGGTGGTCGGCATTTATGTTTGCTACGGCTTGTTCGACGGATTATTCGACCTGGTAGCGCAGGCTGCCCGGCATCAGCCGGGTCGCGACATTTTATATGCCGATAAGGGCTGGAGCGTTTATGTCAGCCATATCCTGCTGGGCATCTGCGCCATGTTTGTCCTGCCCCGGCAGTTTCATATGAACTTTGTCGAAAATAACGGTACCGGCGAGCTGAATACTGCCCGCTGGCTGTTTCCCTTATATTTGTTAGGGATGACTCTCTTTCTGTTGCCCATTGCACTGGCCGGCAGTTTATTGCTCGACCCTACCACCGCTCAGTCCGACTCGTTGGTACTGGCTATTCCGTTACACGAGCAAAACCTTACGGTTTCGGTCATTGCGTTTTTAGGCGGCCTGTCGGCAACCACCAGCATGATCATCGTGGCCACCCTGGCACTGGGGATCATGATTGCCAACAACCTGATCACGCCCCTGTGGTTTAAGCTCAAGCTAAAAAAGCAGGCACGCCACACCATGAAAGCCAGCCAGTTGCTGAATATCCGCCGGCTTACTGTGCTGGTCGTGCTGTCTGTGGCTTTCTGGTATCACGTCAACATTAGTCAGAGTGCGCCGTTAGTCAAAAGCGGTATCATTGCCATGGCCCTGTTATCGCAAATGTTGCCGGCCATGATGTTTAGCCTGTACTGGAAAAAGCGCAGCAAAACCGCCGCAATCAGTGGCATGTTGGCAGGATTTATTGGCTGGGTGGTCTGGATGCTTTACCCCAGCCTGCTCTCCAGCTATTACTTCAATCCTATCCCCAGCGATCAGGATCTCGCGACCAGTTATGTACTTAGTCTGGTGATCAACTGCGCGGTTTATATTTTGGTGGCTGCCCTGTTTCCAGCCAGTAAACTGGTCACAGCGAAAGAGCTTGCGCAGCCTGTCGGCCCCGAAGAAGAACCTGAGCTTGCCATTGCGGTGAGCGATTTACTGTCTTTAACCGAGCGTGTTCTGGAGCCCGGTGCTCACGCGACGCTGGCCAAACAGCTGAGTGGCCCTGATACCAGTAACAGCCGTCAGGGCTATGCCAGCCAGGGGCTGTTAGTTCGGGTCGAAAAACTCATGGCAGGTCAGATTGGTCATCCCAGTGCGAGACTCCTGTTAACCGCCATTGCCGATTCTCAGGGACGGGGATTTTCCAATCTCGTCCACTGGGTGGAAGAAGCCTCGCAGAGTTTTCAGTTTAACCATGAAGTCTTAATGTCTTCGGTACAGCATATTCAACAGGGGATCGTAGTCCTTGACCAAAACCTTAGCATGCTGGCCTGGAACGACAGTTATCTGGATATGTTTAATTATCCTGCCGGCGTGGTTCAGGTAGGTATGCCCATAAAAGACCTATTGCAATATAACGCCCGGCGCGGCTTGTTGGGCGAAGTGGGCAATATGCAGGAAGAAATCGACAAACGCGTACATTATATGGCGGCCGGCAGTCAGTATAAGTATGTGCGCAAACAGGCCGATGGCCGGGTCATCGAACTTAACGGCAGCCCCCTGCCCGGTGGCGGCTATGTTACCACTTACAGCGATATTACCGCTTACATCAAAATTCAGGACGAACTGGAGCAGGCTAAAACCGAACTGGAAGCAAGGGTTGCGCACCGAACCAAACAGCTCGAGGTCGCCAAGCAGGAAGCCGATCAGGCCAACTTAAGTAAAACCAAGTTTCTGGCGGCAGCGGGACACGATCTCATGCAGCCTTTTAACGCGGCCACTTTGTTTGCCTCAATGTTGGTTCAGAAAACCTCAGGCACCGAGCTTCATACCATGAGCGAAGGCCTGCTGCACTCGTTAAACAGTGCCGAATCCCTGCTGACTTCGCTACTTGATATGACCAAGCTGGAATCCGGTCGCCTGACAGTACAAAAATCCCATTTTGCGCTCGATGATGTACTGGCCGGACTGGTCAATGAATTTAAGATCATCGGCGAGCAGAAAGCGCTGAAATTGCGCTATGTGCCAACTAGCGTCAATGTTTATTCTGATCCCAAGTTGTTGCGCCGCATTATTCAAAACCTGCTATCCAATGCCGTACGCTACACCGACAGCGGCACGGTTTTAATTGGGGTGCGCCATCGCACCACCGACGCCGTAGAAATTACCGTTATTGATACCGGGCCGGGTATTCCCGAAAACCAGTTGCAGGAAATTTTTAATGAATTCCACCAACTCGATCAGCAGCATAATCAAGGCCTGGGCCTCGGTTTGACCATTGTGGAGCGTATCAGTCAGCTGTTGGTTCACCCGGTTAGCGTTGCCTCTCAAACCGGCAAAGGTACCGCCTTCAGTATCCGGGTTGAGCGCTCCCGGGAAGTCTTGCAGCGCAGCACGGATTCGATAGCTGACAAACGGTCAGAGGCAGTGAGATTACTCGATAACCAAGCTATTCTGGTGATTGAAAACGACGAACAAATCAGTACCGCCATGATGGCTTTACTAAGCGATTGGGGTGCCCGGGTAATGGTCGCAAAAACCACTGCCGAAGCCATCGCGCTGGAAGAGGTTCCCGACCTGATGCTGGTTGATTACCATTTGGATCATGGCGAGACCGGCATCAATGTTGTAAAACAGTTGCGTGAGCACTGGCAGCAAGCGGTGCCCGGCATATTAAATACCGCTAACCGGCACGATGGCGTTCGCGACGAAGCCCGTGAAGCGGGCCTGTTATACTTACCCAAACCATTAAAACCGGCCGCCTTAAAACGATTGCTACGCCAGCACAAACTGTTGTAAACGCAGTGCTTTAGTTAACTCAACGTTATATTAAGCCTTTATGATGGGCCTGTTCCCCGGATTTTAGTGCCCGCGCTGCCGCAGTGATTAACGCCATGTTATAGCCCTACCTACTTTTGATATTTTACACCCAGCCCGAATCCCGCTGTAATAACGTCAGTACACGCTGGTAGTTAATTTAGGAAGTACGGTCGTTATGCAAAAAAAACTGGCGCTCATGGGCGCCCATATTGCTCGTTCAAAAATGGCAAAGCTGCAACGGTTCCTGGCCCATCAGGCAGGTGAAGCCCTGCACTATGAATTAATTGATTCAGAGGTCATTGCCGACTTTGACCCCATGCGCTGCATTGCCGGTTTAATGGCAAATGACTTTCATGGCATCAACGTCACCCATCCCTATAAGCAGGTTGTTTACAGCCACGTCAGGGCGCCATTGGTAGCGTCACACGATAAAATTGGATCTTACAACACCCTGCGCTTTATTGATGGCCATTTATATGGCGCCAACACAGACTACAGTGGTTTTAAGCAGGGCTACCTTTTTCGTCGCGGCAACCAAAAGCCTGGCCGGGTGCTGATGTGTGGCGCTGGCGGTGTTGGCCGTGCCATTGCATTTGGACTGGGTGAGTTAGGAGCCTCACACCTCTTCATCGCCGACATTGTGCCGACCCAATCCGAAGCTTTAGCCAATGTGCTGCAAGCACACGGAATAAGGGCCTCAGCGGTGCCCGTAGCCGACATAAGTCAATTGCAAAGTAACGTCGACGGATTGGTTAACTGTACGGCATTAGGAATGTATGGCAAGCCGGGCTCGCCTTTTGATCTCAACGGTATGCACGGTCAGTCATGGGCATTTGATGCAGTTTATATTCCCCTGAAGACCGATTTTATTATGGCCTGTGAAAAAGCCGCGATGGCATGTATGACAGGATTCGACCTGTGGATTTTTCAGGGGCTCGATGCCTTTGCTCACTTTACCGGTCATAAAATCAATGCCAGCGAACGACTTATTAACGAGGCATTAAGCTGGCTCGACTGACTCAGCCAGCGTAAGCGAAGCTAATTCGCGAAATCTGCATCCCGGATAAACAGTGTAACGGTGCCGGCCAACAGCACCGGGATAGCAAACACCCAGAACGTTACTGCCAACCCGGCACCGGATTGCAGTAAATATCCCCCGACTAAAGGCCCCATTACAGCCCCTGCACGGCCAGCACCGACCGCCCAGCCCACACCAGTAGCCCGAATATGAGTAGGATACAGCCGTGCTGAAGTGGGCCAAAAGCCATTAAACCCACCATTTAAAGTAATGCCGAGCACAAAAGCGGTGAGCAAGATCAGGCTGACACTCATCGACACATTCCCAAAGATGATAAGCGTGATCGCAGCCAACACGAAAAACAGGAATATCATGCGCTGCAGGCCAAACCGGGCTGATATCCAGCCCAGAAAGATACTGCCGACAAACGAGCCCATATTATACGCAGCGCCGGCAAATATGCCCTTCTCTAAAGGCAGGCCGGCATCCACGGCTATTTTAGGGATCCAGCTGATCACGAAATACAGGGTAAAAAAGCCAAAGAAGACACCCGCCCACAGCAATAAGGTCGGCCGCGTACGACCTTCTCTGAATAACGCTTTAACGGAGGTTTTGCTCACTTCTCCCTGGCTTGCCGGCAAACTACAAAGGACTTGTGCGTTCAGGCTGGCCAGGGTTTTATTAATCTTCTGTAACGCATTGGCTGGCTGTTTCTTTAATAAAAATTCCGGCGATTCGGGCATCAGGAAATACACCACGGGTAACATGCAAAGCGTAATAAGGCCGCAGACTTCAAACATCATGCGCCAGCCAAATTCAGGAATAAGCCAGGCCGACGCAAAGCCGGTAATCACTGCGCCAATCGGATAACCCGCCTGCAAAAATGACACACACAGATTGCGCCGTTGTTTAGACGCAAATTCTGAGGTCATGGTGGCCATACTGGCCAGAATCGCTCCAACGCCAAGGCCGGTAACGACTCGGGCAATAACCAACTGGGTCAACGACACCGACCAGGCGGAAAACAACATGCCCGTGCCAATCGTAGTAACAGCCAGTAAGATCATCTTACGCCGTCCAATAACGTCTGCGTAAGGCGCGATCACCAGGCATCCTGCCGTCATCCCCACTAAAGCAGCACTGAATACGGCTCCCAGAACCGCAGGTTCGATCGACCACTCCACAGCCAGCACCGGCGCCGCATAGGACATTAGCACCACATCCATGCCATCTATCATATTCAGGGCAAAGCAAATCATCACCACCAGAATCTGCAGAGGGGCCATTTTCTTATTATCTAATACATCACGAATGTGCTGCGTACTTTGCTCAAACTCGTCAGTGACTACAGACATGAAACTTCTCACACGGTTGTATAATTTTTATTAAATTTTCGTAAAGACCATCACTGTACTCTAACCATAACCGCTTAACTTACAATTACCCGGATATAGCAAAGGTATAACATCAGGTTAAGCCATGTTTGGCCAGATGCAGCATGCTTGCGCGCGCATTTTCGTAGCACAGCCGTAAATGGTTAGACATGGATACCTCCGCATGTCTGACAAAATAGACCTGTTGCGCCGGGGCCGCCAGTGGGATAGCAGTGAGCTCGGGGTAGCGTTGAGTTACCGCGCTGTATTCAAATGCAAGCGTCACCCCGAGTTGTTGTTCAGCCATAGCACAGGCATCATCAGAATAGCGCACCATTACTGCGGTGTAAGGTTCTTCGCCTAGCTCTGCAAACCCCTGCTTAATCGACTGACCGAGTAAGGTTTCCGGAAAATAGCTGATAAATGGGGTTTTCACC
>NZ_CAJXQY010000091.1 GCF_913058315.1 uncultured Alteromonas sp.
AAACGGTGTCGAAACACCACGCGCCATGCCCGGCGCACGACATAAAAAAACCGGCCATTTGGCCGGTTTTTATCAGGTATGTGGTAACGGAATTAACCGTTTACGAAGTCAACACCCAGTTTGATGTCGCCACGCAGGCCTTCCAGCATATCTTCTTTAGCTTTCTGTTCGAAAGCACTCAGTTCGCCGTAAGACAGAATTTCTTCAACACCGTTTGGACCTAAACGTACAGGGTGCGAGAAGAACGCAGCGTCGTCGCTGTCATCAGTTTGTACATAGGTATACTCAACTACGTTGTCGCCTTGCATAGCTGCAACCAGAGACAGACAGAAGCGTGCAGCCGCCTGACCCATAGACAGTGTAGCAGAACCGCCGCCAGCTTTAGCTTCAACTACTTCAGTACCCGCATTCTGGATACGAGTAGTCAGAGAAGCTACTTCGTCGTCTGAGAAGTCTACGCCTTCGACCTGAGACAGCAGAGGCAGAATAGTGGTACCTGAGTGACCGCCAATAACCGGCACGTGAGTGCTGGCTGGATCCAGGTCTTTCAGTTCAGCAACGAAGGTTTCTGCACGGATTACGTCCAGAGTCGTTACACCGAACAGTTTGTTCTTATCGTAAACGCCTTTTGCTTTCAGTGTTTCAGCAGCGATAGCAACTGTGGTGTTAACCGGGTTAGTGATGATACAAGTACAAGCAGAAGGACAGTTATCGGCAATGCCTTCTACCAGATTTTTGACGATACCCGCATTGATGTTAAACAGGTCTGAACGGTCCATACCAGGCTTACGAGGTACACCTGCTGGAATTAATACTACGTCACAACCCGTTAAAGCTTCTGCCAGGTCGTCTTTACCGTGACCGGTAACTTTAACTGCAGTGGGGATGTGGCTTAAATCTACCGCTACACCAGGAACAACTGGCGCAACATCATACAAAGCTAACTCAGAACCTGCTGGCAGTTGTGTTTTTAACAACAGTGACAGCGCCTGACCAATACCACCGGCAGCACCTAACACGGCTACTTTCATACCATTTCTCCTCATGGAAAGAATCACGTTTAATAACGGCCGAACACATTAAAGGATGTCAGCCTTAAACTCAATCACCTATTAGTCTTATGACGGGCGAATGGGCGATTTATCGGGTTATATTCAATATAAGTGCATAGTTATGCATTAATGTTGCTTTTTCATGCAAATTAGGGCACAATAACTGGTTTTGAAAACCGTTAGGCGGTGGGAACTATCCCGGCCCTGAGCCTTTCGCGGGTTAGAGTATACACCAAGCCGGCAGGTTAGCCGAATCGATTAGCGATTAATGTATAACCCGCGCGGCCAACATCATAAAATTACGAATAAACGTCAGGAACTAAATGGCAAATCAGAAGCAGGAAGAGCTCATCCGGGCATTCAAAGACATTCTTAAGGCTGAGAGTTACGGCTCCCAGGGAGAAATTGTTGACGGGCTGAAAAACCAGGGCTTCAACAATATTAGTCAGAGTAAAATATCACGTATGCTGAGTAAGTTTGGCGCGGTTCGTACCCGTAATGCCCGTGGTGATATGGTTTACTGCCTGCCGCCGGAACTGGGTATGCCTACGGCGAAAAGCCCACTCAAGCAGCTAGTGCTGGATATTGTGCATAATAATGTGATGGTGATAATTCGCACCAGCCCGGGGGCTGCGCAGCTTATTGCCCGTTTACTGGACTCATTAAGTAAAAAAGATGGCGTGCTGGGCACCATTGCCGGTGACGACACTATTTTTATTGCGCCGGCCGATGTCACCAAAATTGAAAATCTGCGCCAGCGCGTAGAGGACTTATTCGACAACGTATAAACATCGTCCTATTGCTAAAGCTTATGTTTATTACAGCGCTGAAAACAAAAAACCCCGCATCAGCGGGGTTTTTTAATGATTAGCAGTGACTGCTTAGAAGCGGTAGCTTACACCTACACGAACTTCCCACAATGATGCAGAACTTGACCAACTGTCACGTTGGTCGGCACCCAGGAACTCCTCGTAAACGTACTGACCGTCTTCATTTACGCTAGCTTCAACAACTGACTCAGAAACGAAGTTACCTTGTTTCAGTACACCCCAGTCATCGTTTAACAGGTTACCCAGGTTTTCGATAACGAAGAATGCTGATGCACGGTGACCTTCAGCAAACGCAGGCAGTTCCTGGCTTACACGAACGTCAACTTTAGTCCACCAATCGCCGTTAGTACCGTTACGAGACGCAATCTTGCCGCGGCCCAGGCCTTCAGATGAAACGAATGCATTGAACGCATCCAGGTCGAAATCAGGACCATAAACTACGCTAGCATCGTCAACAGTTGGAACGTACAGTAACTGGCGACCGCCACCTGTATTGTCATCGCCATAGTATCCGTCGATGTCCTCACCAAAGGTATAACTCATGCCACGACCTTCGTTAGCTGAAGCAAACACGTTGAAACGCGTTGTATAGCCGTCGATAAATTCATGCTTATAACCTACGCGCAGTGTGAAACGGTGCGGAATGTTATAGTTAGAGGTATAGGCACCAGGATTGTTTGGATCGCTGGTCGCAAAGTTAACAAAGTTAGAGTAAGCAACTGAGCTGGTCATTGGGTTAACGTCTGTAGAGTCGTTATAGGCATAAGCAACACTTACGTCTAACCCGAAGTCGTACTCTTTAGACACTGCCAGTGACAGAGTCGTTGCATCACCTGAATCACCGTCAACGTTAGTTAACAGGAAGGTGCTGTTAGAACCATCGTAACGAGGACGACCATCGGGGCCGTAACCGATAATTTCACGTGAAGGCTCAATATAAGTGGCAGCGTCTTTCTTATCAGTATAAAGAATGTCAGCTTGTACCAGGTAGTCACCAGGTGCCAGGTAAGTTAAACCTAAAGCATATTTCCACTCAGTAGGTACTTCAAAGTTAGGATCAACAGCTACCACATTGTTAGCAGAACCGTTAGTTGGAGCATCTTCAACGAAATCGTACAGAGCTTGTGGAATACCATAACCTGGCGACGCACCATTTACTAATGGGGTGTTAAACAAGTCAACTGGCAAACCACCGAAGTCAACATCCTGCTGCCAAGGGGCAACGGTAGTCGCAACCTGGATCACACCGTCATTGGAGTAGGCATTAGATACCCAAACGTTCGGGTTACCACCAGAGTACAGACCGAAACCACCGTGCAGTTCCATATCGTCAGTCAACACGTAGTTAAAACCTACACGCGGCTGCCACAGGTCAATACCATCTAAGTTACCGGTGTTAGACAGGCCCTGACCATTGTTGTAGTCCGCATACTCGGTTTCAAACGCTTCGTTGTAACGAGGACGATCGTCAGAAGACCATTTGTCATAACGTAAACCAAACAGTAAAGTCAGATCGTCATTAACATACCAGTCGTCCTGTAAGTAGAACGTCGTAGTGGCAAAGCTAAAGCTTGCTGCAATGTCATTCGGATCGTTGGTACCAGCAGCATTATTATAGAAAATGCGGCCAGCAAGACCGTTACGGAAATCATCGATTGAGTTAAAGCGATATTCACCGCGTGATTGCTGCACGAACAGGTTGAACACATCTAAGTCTTCGTACTCAACACCAGCAGTGATGGTATGATCGCCTAACAGATAAGTACCTGCCAGTTTAAAGGTTGTGTTATCCCAGTTCAGGTCATTTGATTGACGAGAATCATCCGGGCCAAGGTAAACAACGGTGTCACCCAGGTTAATTTGCATTTCACTGAAACCAGTTCCCGCATCGACAGAGATCTGACGGTTATCCAGTTTAGTCTTACCAATACGCAGTTCGGTTGAGAAATCTGAAGTCCAGTCTGAGTAAACAGAAGCTGTAATAGTTTCGATTTCTGCACCACGCTCATAGAAGTGACCGTCGTAAGACAGACGTGATGTACCGGTATCTGATTCAGAAATATTGAAGCCATCGTTCCAGTTGTAAGTGAACGCTGCACGGTGATCTTCGTTGATGTTCCAGTCTAATTTAATCAGTAACTTCTCGTCTTCAACAGGAGAAGAACCTTTGAAACCGCCTGGATCGTATCCGTAAATTGTTTGAGAGATTTCGGTAATTTCAGCAATTTCTTCTGCACTTGCGCGAGACAGGCCTGCATACTCATGAAGACGCACACCTTCTTTCTTCTCATAAGCACCGAATAAGAACAGCTTGTCGCTGATCAGAGGCAGACCTACAGTGAAACCATAACGTTTTTCAGTGTAGTTACCGTTGTCGATGTCGTTACCTTCGATTGAATCGCCTTTAAACGAGTCAGAAGTGAAATCGTAGAAAGCAGAACCGTGAACTTCGTTAGTACCAGACTTGGTTACCGCGTTGATGTTACACGCTGTAAAACCGCCGTACTCTACGTCGAAAGGTGCTAATTCAACAGCAACCTGCTCAATCGCATCGTATGAGAAAGGAATGCTTTCAGTTGGGTAACCGTTAGAGTTAAGACCGAAGTTATCGTTCAGACGCATACCGTCCAGCGTTAAGCTGTTGAAACGTGGTGATGCACCGGCACACTGAATGCCGTCTGAGAAAGTTTCGTCGATATAAACACGTGGGTCGGCACGAACCAGGTCTTTAATGTCACGGTTGATAGCTGGTGCGTTTTGCAGGTCTTCAAGACTGAAGTTTGAAGAAGGACCTTTCTGGCCAAAAGCAATAGAAGCAATTTGTGAAGCAGTTACTTCGATACGCTCAACGTCAGCTTGTGCACCCAGTGCAAAGTTGTTCAGGTTTAAACCACTGTCCAGAGACAGGTAAACATCTGAAATAGTTGCATCTTCGAAAGTGTCAGAATCCATTACAATTTCGTATGGACCACCAACACGCAGACCAGACAGGTTAAACTGACCGTTTGCGTTAGCGGTGACTGTTTTAATACTTCCGGTTGGAACGTGCTTAACAGTAATTACTGTACCCGCTGCAGGTGCGCCCTGTGGACCAACTACGCGACCAGTGATTTCTGAAGATGTCTGCTGTGCCATAGCGGCAGTAGACAGACCAACAGACATCGCTACCGCAATCGCTACGCGATTAAGCTTCGATTTTGTCATCATTAGTGTGTTTCCCATTTATTTTCATAAGGCGTTTGTATTACCCCCGTTAACAAGAGGTATAACAGCAACCTGTTGCTTCCGGCAGTAAAGGCAATTTTTATGTCCGGTCACCATAGCCGTTATTGGTGACAGTTCCGTTTCTATAAAACAGCGTAAATCGGGCCGAGATTGTTCATTATTATTGTTTCAGCAATATGACAAGTTCGCTTTGGTTGAACTACTTAAAAAGTTGACAACGCTTATTATTTTTATGTTTTCCTGAACGAACGGTCAGTTATTTACCTAAATTATCAGAACTCTCGGCCCTGCTCACAAGCCCAGCTATATTCTTCGCACATTCACAAAGAATAAACAGCGTTTAAGCAAATTCAAAGTTACTCAATGAATAAACTTAATTTTCAATAATTTACACATTCAAAATAAACTTACTTATTGCATTAAATAAGTTTAACTGTTCAAATTGGACAAATAAGTAAAACTAACTCTAGAACACTTTGCACCGTTTACGACTGAATTCGACAACACGATGGCTGATTGTCGCTGCTATTTTTATTTTTAGCGGCGCGCTTGGCTATGTGCAAAACAGCCAGAAAATCGATGACATCTCGCCGCAAACAACCAGCAAATTAAGATGTGATGCGCCGCTATCGCAAAACCGTAAGGAATTCGTAGTTTACCTTACCGAACAATCCATCGCCGAGAAAGCTCTGCCGCTGCTGTGTGCCAATAATGTAGTGCAACGTCAGTTTGGTGATGTACAGGTTATCATTGGTCGCAATGACTTTGATACCTTTCGCTTTGTGAACCATGGGGTGCCGGAGTTAACCCTGGTTAAAAGTAATGTAGTAGACGCTTTCGGGGCAGACCGCATTTACCATTACGACAGCATTGCCGCACACCCGGATTACAGCGCCTACTTTATTGCCCTGCGGGAGAAACCAGCACTCAGTAAAGAATACCTGCTGGGCAAGCGGATAGGAATACTCGATTATCCCAGCAGCCGCTCCGGGCACATAGTACCTAAAACGGTATTACAACGCCTTGGCCTGAATGACTCCAATATCAAGCTCTACTATTACAACTCTCATCAGGAGCTGCGTCGCGCCCTGATGGCAGGCGAAGTAGACATTATCTCCAGTTACTGGGGTAAAGCCGATGAACAAATACTGTCCAGGAGTTACATCACTTCACTGGAAAACAGCGTTCCCGGTATGCGCTGGTATTTAAAGATGCAGGATAACAACACGGATTTACGCTGTGCTATTCAGCAGGTCATTACTGAGATTTCCAATAACCATCCGCGCAAGTATTACCGCGACGTGGTGCTAATCAATGAGTGTAAATCAAATGAAAACCTATGATATTGCACCCGGTGACTGGTTAAAGGGCGGCATCATAACGCTGATGCTGTTTGTTTTGTTTCAACTCGGTGCCATCATAGGGCAAAGTAGTGCCCGTTTATATGCCGAGCACGAAGCCATCGACAAAATAAAAGCCCGGATCAGTCTCGACCTGCAGTTTTTAGATGTTGGAAACCAAACTCTGAGAACGCCGCCGAATCAGGATACCCTCAAAGGCTACCTTAAGCGCATTAATACTATTCTCAGCGAACAACAAACCGGAGTTTGGCTGGTGTCACTGCAGTCGGTAACGGCCAACACAGCAGGCCAGCCTGAAAATGCCCGTTTAACCCAACTAATACTGGAAAACTCCGAGCAAACCGTCAATGTGCAACTGGCAACCAAACCACTCTATCACTACCTGGCATTCAGCCCCTTAGCCTTAATCGCCGCGTTGCTGATATCGCCGGCTTTTGTCAAAGTCAGGGCAAGTCAGCGCAGGGCAGTTAAAGCCGCAACACTGGCGCAACCCCTTCCTATTGTGAAACTTACCCCCAAATTAACCGTTAATCTTAATGAAAAAACGCTGGGTAACGGGGTAAATGATGTCACTGTGCAATTGCAGAATAAGCCCCTGTGTTTCTACACCGCGCTGCTTCATTACTGTATCGAGAACCCCAATTCCGTGTTATTGCACCATAAAGATATTCCGCCTGAACTGACCCACCTGGCCAGCAAGGTATTTAGCCGCCTTATGGAACTGGGGCATACCAAACGAAAACGTCCGGATTTCAATGCCAACCTGGACAAGACCCTGAGCGAAATTCGCGCCGCACTGGATGAGGTGTTTGCCGGCTTCAGTGAAGAGAAGGCCCGTTATTACCCACCCCGCGCACAAGGTGAGGGATCCCGCTCCAAACAACATTCCTATGCGCTACCCATCCTGCACCTTAGCGACATCCACATTATTGGTGAATAGGCCAGTTTGTAATCAGGCCTGTACACAATAGTTGTTAAGCCCTGATGACAGACAGTTTGCAAGCTGGAAAAACAATGGTAACCTGAACAAATGGTCAGCATTATAATGCAAAGACTCACCATTTGCCGGGATGTCAAAACACACCCGAAAGGCGCTATCTGATTTAAAGCCAATACTGTGGGATTGATTCGCACGGTGCATTTGCGTATCTTTGCTATAACTAAAAATACGTTTTTCCCACTATGCAAACACCCCTGATTATTGCTATCTCCGGAGCTTCGGGCTCTGGTAAATCGTTGTTCACCGAGAACCTGATAAATGCTTTTTCTGAGCAAGGCCGACCGGTGCAAATCCTCCGCGAGGACCATTATTACCGCGCGCAGGACCACTTGCCCATGGAAGCTCGTGAGAAAAACAACTACGACCATCCCAACGCTTTTGAACATGAATTATTGAAAGCACATTTGGGTGCACTGCGTAACGGTGAGCCCATTGATTACCCGCATTACTGCTTTAAAACCCACACACGGCTCCCCAAAACTGAGCGCTTACAACCAGCGCCGGTAGTAATCCTGGAAGGTATTATGCTGCTCGCCAGAGTGGAATTACTGCCTTTATACGATGTTAAAATCTTCATCGACACACCATTGGATATCTGCCTCATGCGCCGCATGATGCGCGACGTTAAAGAGCGCGGACGAACCATGGACTCAGTGGCAAAGCAGTATGAGAAAACGGTTAAGCCAATGTACCATCAGTTTATTGAACCCAGTCGTTTTACCGCCGATGTAGTGGTAACCCAGGGTGGCAAAAATCAAATTGCACTAGACGTAATAAAATCACATATACAACAAGCTATTAAGTAAAGGATTACCCAATGATAAGTTTACTGGGCGTCGCCCTGCTGTTATGTATTGCATTTGCTTTATCAAGTAACCGACGTTCCATAAACTGGCGCACCGTTGGGGGTGCTTTTGCCATCCAGGCCGCTGTGGGCGCGTTTATCCTTTATTTTGAACCGGGTATTCAGTTACTGCTAAAGGCTACTGAATTTGTGCAGAACATTATCGACTACAGCCAGGCCGGTATCGATTTTGTGTTTGGTCCGATTGGCGACAAGTCACTCGGCTTCATTTTCGCCTTTAACGTATTACCCGTAATCATCTTTTTCTCGTCACTGATTGCCGTGCTTTATCATTTAAAAGTGATGAACATCATTATTCGCCTGATTGGCGGGTTGCTGGAAAAAGCGCTTAAAACCAGCCGTCCGGAATCGATGTCGGCAGCCGCGAATATTTTTGTTGGCCAGACAGAAGCCCCGTTAGTGGTGCGTCCGTTTATTCCCAATATGACCCGCTCCGAATTGTTCGCCATTATGGTCGGCGGCCTGGCCTCCATTGCCGGCTCGGTGATGGCGGGCTATGCCGGTATGGGTGTTGAGCTTAAGTATTTGCTGGCAGCCAGCTTTATGGCAGCGCCGGGTGGCCTGCTGATGGCTAAAATCATGCAGCCTGAAACGTCAGAGCCGCACAACGAGCTGGAAAAAACCGAAGAAGAGAAAACCCACTACGCTAACGTATTTGACGCGGCGGCCAGTGGCGCAGCTTCGGGGTTACAGCTAGCGCTGAACGTGGGCGCGATGTTACTGGCTTTTGTTGCTTTAATCGCCATGCTCAATGGCATTATTGGCTGGGGCGGCAGCCTGTTTGGTTTTGACAACCTCACCATTCAGGAAATTCTTGGCTTCTTACTGCAACCACTGGCCTGGACGCTGGGTGTCCCCTGGTCGGAAGCGCAAATCGCGGGCAGTTTTATTGGCCAGAAAATTGTGGTGAACGAATTTATTGCCTATCTCGACTTCATTGCGGCGCAGCCAGAACTGTCGCCCATCAGTCAGGCTATCATTACTTTTGCCCTGTGTGGCTTTGCCAACCTCTCATCGATTGCCATTCTGATGGGTGGAATAGGGGCTATGGCGCCGACCCGACGCAAAGAAATCGCCCAGTTGGGCCTGAAAGCTGTTTTTGCTGCCACACTGTCTAACCTGATGAGTGCAGCCCTGGCCGGCTTCTACTTAACCCTGGGTTAAAAAAGAAGCCGCAATCCACCCGGCTTGATATGCATCAAGCCGCGGGGATGTGCAGCGCCTTAAAGCCACATTATAATTTGTAAAATTAGAACGACAGGAAACCCTCATGAACTTAGTTGCCGTAGATTATCAGGCAGAAAACGCTGCCGAGTTATTCGCCAAATCATTACATGAAACCGGCTTTGGCGTATTAAAAAATCATCCTATTCAGAAACAACTGGTAGAAGATATCTATACCGCCTGGCAAGCCTTCTTCGACAGCGAAGAAAAGTTCGATTACACCTACAATAAAGGCACTCAGGACGGCTATTTTTCTAAAGCGGTATCAGAAGTCGCCAAAGGCTTTAAGAAAAAAGACATTAAAGAGTATTACCATTATTACCCCTGGGGAATGTGCCCGCCAGCGCTGAAAGAGCAGCTAGCCGATTACTATGCGAAAACCACCAGCCTGGCTGCCGAACTGCTGCACTGGGTAGAAGATAACGCGCCTGAAGACGTCAAAGCGAACTTTAACGAGCCGTTGCCGCAAATGATAGACGGCAGTGAACAAACCCTGCTACGGGTACTGCACTACCCACCGCTGGACGGTAACGAAGAACCTGACGCCATTCGCGCCGCTGCCCATGGCGATATCAATCTGCTAACCGTACTACCAGCAGCTAATGAGCCGGGCTTACAGGTGCAACGTAAAGACGGTTCATGGATGGATGTGCCCTGTGACTTTGGTACGCTCATTGTGAATATTGGCGACATGCTGCAGGAAGCCAGTGGTGGCTACTATCCATCGACCATCCACCGGGTAATTAACCCGGACGGTGCAGATATGACCAAATCCCGAATATCGCTGCCGTTGTTCCTGCACCCGCGTCCGGACGTTAAACTGTCAGATCGTTATACCGCCGAGGCGTATTTACAGGAGCGCCTGCGTGAACTGGGCGTAATCTAACGGCCTGAAAGAAATAATCAGCGGAGCATAGCTCCGCTTTTTTATGGCCGCCCGGTTGTTGCACCGCACAAGTCATCGAGCTTTTGCAGGTATTGCCAGGCAATAGCAACCGTTTCGCCATAGAACGATTGATTTACCCTGGAGGTGGTATCCCTTGGCGTGTGATAGTAGTTATGCCTGCCTACACCCAGAAACAAAAAAGGGATCCCCTGTTCTGCAAATGCAGCGTGGTCGCTCACCTTACGACGGTCGGCCAGACTTGGGTAGCGGCCGACGCGACGTTTTTCATCGGTGGCTATCATGGGCATGCTGCTGGCCAGTTCGATATCCTTGATCAGACTGTTAAACGCCGGATGGCTAAGATTACCACTCACCAGTACCTCTTTGCGACCCCCCGGTTGCGAGAGCATGTCGAGGTTGAGGTTTACAAAAATCGACTTAGTCGCCACCACATCCGACGCCACAAAGGCCCTGGCGCCAAGCAGGCCATGCTCTTCAGCATCTGACGCTAAAAATACCTGGTGACACTGCCGCGCGCGTTGCTGACTTTGCGCGGCAAGATACAACATAGCCGCCACGCCACTTGCGTTATCATCTGCTCCGTTAAATATACGCCTTCCCTTACGACCTATATGGTCGTAGTGTGCACTTACAACAATATAACGATCCAGAGCACCTTCAAGCTGACCAACCACATTGGTGCCGGCCAATGGCTTATTTTTGCGAACTGCCGAAAAAGGCTGACCATAGGAATTGAGTGTTGGCAGTGGTTCAATACCTATTTCGGCATAGCGCTGTATAAGGTATTCACGGCTACGCTTTGAGCCTTTGCTACCCACTTCACGACCTTCCATCATATCGTCGGCCAGGACATTAAGATCCTGCATCCATACCGGCTCACTGGCGTTCACCAATGCACAACAACCTATCCCCAAAGCAGCGAATAACAGGGATAACTTCATTACAGCTGTTCCTCATAATCATGACTCATTATAGCCAGCTTGGCAGAGTAACGTTGTCTGTCAGCCGGTATCTCTGCGCGCTTAATAGCGCGTTCCAGAAAAGCTTGCGCATCGTCAGTTTCGCCTGTCGCCAGCGCTGTCTTGCCCAGTGCAAACAGGATCAAATGATTCGTTCTGTCCAACCGGTAAGCCCTGCGGTAGTAGGTGTGAGCCAAATTAAAGTCACCCTCTTCAAAGGCCTCATCACCGCGGATCAGATGGTAATAAGGGTTAGCTACCCTCAGTTGATGTACTTCTTTGGCCAGCTCATTGGCCATAGAATCCCGGCCGGTCAGACGAAACAAAATTGCCAGGTTTTCTCTGGCTGTCAGGTTCTGTGCGTCGAGCTGAAGTACTTTCTGATAGGCCTCTTCGGCGTAACGATAATGCTCAGCAAACCGATACAGTACCCCCAGATTTATCCACGCCGCGGTAAATTGATCGTCCTGCTTCAGAGCCGCGCTGAGATATCGGAATGCCACCGGATAATTGCCATATACCAATGCATTGGCACCCTTGTTGTTGTAAAACATCGACAGCGCACGGTTTACTGACATGGTTTCAGATTTAAATTGTTGGCCCTGCATGCGGGCATCAAAGTCAACAAGTCTTGGCGTAGCGAACGGATCCCGCGTGTCGGTGAGGAGTACATTAACGTGGCCGTTGAGCAGGCTAAACCCTTGCTTGCGCGACCAGTATTCGGGAATAAACACATCCTGCAGACTGGCATCGAGTCCAAGCCCGCGGGCCAGTGCGTAAGTCATGAGGGTCAGTGATAAACAATTAGCCTGGCGGTTTCTGAAAGTCTCTGCGACGGTAGAATTAGCATCGCTGAAATAGCTTAGGCCAAGCTGCTGCTCGGCAAACAGGCTGTCTATCAGTTCATCTAGAGGCGTTGTTTGCTTTTGTTCAGCCGTCACTTTGATTTTATTTAAAAACCGTTTGGCCTCTTCAGGCAACGTCAGTATTTGGGCTGGCGACTCAAGCTTTACTGACCTGGCGGCAGGAAATGCGTCGGCATAGACCGGGTGTAAATAGTTACCGGTGCTGGATTCGGTACTGGCGCATCCGCCAAGCAATATGAAGCTGCTGAGTAAGACAACCACTGTATGAACTTTCATAGGCAGGCCGCTCCATTAAAAATGGCTCTGTTAAGCTTAGCCTATTTCACATTAATTTAACATTTTTTAAACACTTTAATCCGTTACTTTTCGGCAGGGATAACTTATGCTGAATGCGTCGATTATTTATACAGCAAGTCCTCAACCTATCGACCGGCGAGGAAATAAAAGGAGTCACATGAAACGGGTGGTATTCAATCAAAAGGGCGGTGTTGGTAAATCTACCATCAGCACCAATCTCGCAGCAGAAAGTGCCTTAAGAGGATATAAAACCCTACTGGTCGATTTGGATGCTCAGGGTAACAGTACCCATTACGCAGGCATCGATATCAACGAGGACACGCTTACCGTAGCCGATATGTTTAAACAAATCGTCGGTTGGTTTTCCAAGCCTCAGCCGCCCACCGCATTTGTGCAGGAAACCGCGTTTGAAAACCTTTATGTGTTGCCGGCCGATCCCGCCCTCGCAACCATCGAACGGGAACTGGAATCTCGCTATAAAATGTTCAAGTTGCGGGAAACGCTGGAAGCACTGAGCGAAGAGTTTGACCGCATTTATATCGACACGCCCCCCAACTTTAATTTTTATTCCAAAGCAGCACTGATTGCAGCGGATGAGTTTCTGGTCCCCTTTGACTGCGATCACTTTTCTGCTCAGGCCATTGAGCGCTTGCTGGAAAATGTGATGGAGATTAAGGAAGACCACAATCAGTCACTGGCGTTATCCGGCGTAGTGATAAACCAGTACAATGCGCAGGCTAAGCTGCCTGCAACGCTGATTGGCGAGTTACAGGAAAAGGGCCTGCCTTTATTCGAAACCCGGCTAAGCAGTTCGGTAAAAGTAAAAGAGTCACACTCACACCGCACGCCACTGCCCTTTTTAATGCCCAGCCATAAAGTCACTAAGCAAATTGCAGCGTTATTCGACGAAGTAGAAGGTGGCTGATGAGGGCCAGCGGGCTAAACCGTTGCGGTCTGGCCTAAATCGAGCAGCAGTGTGGCACCCAGCCCCAGGAAAATCAGTCCGACCAATTGTTCCTGACGAACAGCGATCCGGGGATTTTTTGCCATCCAGCGCCCCAGCTGATGGGACAGTTGCACCACCAGCAAATCACAGCACAGGGCAATAGCACTGAACAATAGCCCCAGGACCAGCAGGTCGGTAATCAGCACGTCGCCGGTCGCGTGCGTAAACTGCGGCAAAAATGCAATAAAAAACAGCGCGGTTTTAGGGTTACTCAGTTCCACCAGCAGGCTTCTTGATACAATTCGCCGGGTAGAAGCCTGCACCGGCTTACGCAGATGCGGGGCGCTGGCAAAGCGCAGCGCCGTCACCCCAAGATAAATCAGATAAAGCGCGCCCAGCACCTTCACCACGGTAAACACCACAGGTACATAAGCAATCACCGCAGCCAGCCCAAACGCCGTGGCAATAGCATAACTGAATGAACCTACCGCCATTCCCAACGCTGCAGCGGTTCCCCCTGCTCTGCCTGAACCCAACGTACAGGCCAGGATATACAGATTGGACGGGCCGGGCGATAAACTGATGATCAGCGTGGCGGCGACAAAGGCCATTAGGATGTCAGGTGTTAAGGTCATGAAATGAATAACTTATTATCTTTGTGTTATGAAATACCCGGGGTGAATACGCTATAGTCTACCAACAAATCAAGCCAAAAGGAGTGCGTCGATGATCACCCTGTATCAATATTTACACTGCCCGTTTTGTGTTCGCGCCGACATGATTGCCAACTATACCGGTGTTCCCCACAAGAAGGTACTACTGCTCAACGATGACGATGCAACCTGCCACCAGCTGATTGGTAAAAAAATGGTGCCAATTCTGCAACTCGACGATGGCAGTGCAATGGGCGAGAGCCTCGATATTGTTGACAAAATTTTATCGCTGGCGCCGCCAGATAAACAACTGCAGGCCAGCCATCAGGCCGATGAAGTCACTACGCTGCTGAGCGAATACAGTAGCGACATGAATGCTTTGCTGTTCCCCCGCAATGTCCGCATAGAACAACCTGAGTTCAAAACCGCTTCGGCCCGTGCGTATTTTCAGGCTAAAAAAGAAAAAGTGATTGCCATGACTTTTGCTGAAGCCATGGAGTGCTCAGAGCAGGCCATAGACCGGGTCAATGACATGCTCAGCAAGCTACCGCCGTTACCGGCAACAACCAGGCTAGGTATGGACGATGTGCTTATTTTCCCGTTCCTGCGAAACCTGACCATGGTAAAAGGTTTAACGTGGCCCGAGCCGGTGAAACACTATGTAAATGAGGTCGCCGCACTCACCAACATTCACCTTTACTGGCAACAAGCCGTTTAAATTAAGCTACACAGTCACACCACTACGGGCCTTCGGGCCCGTTTCCCCTGGCGCTTCGGCAAATCCTCGCGAAACATAAAACTCTAACTATACTTTAGTCCAAGCAGCGGGAAACAAAGAATAATATCCCCTCACACACAGGTTTGAAGCCTTAGTTAACCCAGTTACTTCTGAGTTGCGTAGTCCAGAGTTATTCTAACGAGCAAACTATGAATGGATTGATGCGTTTATCGATAGTACACCTGACGCTACTGTGTATCGGCCTGATTGGCGGATTAATGCTGGTCATGACCGGCATCGCAGTGAATAAAAGCCTGACTCAGTTAAACCAGGCGGAACTGGAAACCCGAATTGTTGAACTGGTCGATGCGGTTGAAAAGATTGCCCATAATCACGCCGTTGAACGCGGGCTAACCGCAGGATTTTTGGGTTCGGGCAGCGAACAGGCCCGGGAAAAAGTGCTCGCACAACGCCAAAAAGCCAGCGCCTCGGCAGAGACACTGCGCCAGCTTTCCAGGCAGGACTGGCCGGCATCGCTTAACGTTCAGCATCAGCTAGCCAGCCTGTTTAATATGTTGGACAACAAAAATGCCATTCACCAGCAAGTAGATAACCGCGAAGGCAGCAAAGCTTTCGCCTACTACAGCCAGCTCAACCGAATGGCACTGGATACCGCCAATACGCTGGTTTTGAACATTGCCAACAGCGATGTAAGCAATACCGTTGCTCATGCTTTGACTTATGCCTGGCTAAAAGAACGCCTCGGGCAATTGCGGGGTAAAATTAACGGCGTGCTTGCCAGCCAGCGTATTACGGGGCGCTTAGCCGATGACCTGGCCGAATACCATGACAGCATTGAATACCTCACTACCGTGCAAAAAAATGCGCTGATCGGGCAGGAGTTAACCGCGTTTAACGCGGTGGCAGGTTCCTCGCAAAAAGCTTTTATGGATAAGGTTTACCGGACGTTAGTCAAAGACCCGGTGGACTTTACTCAATTACCGTCTGCCCCTGACTGGTTTGGTCAGGCCACGGCCCAGATTGGTCAGGTTAAAGGGCTGTTGGATGCCACCTGGTTGCAAGTGAAGGACAGCGCAGACAATGAGTACCAGGCAGAGCTCACCAGTCTTATCATACTGGTATCGGTTACTGGAGGCGTGTTCTTGGTGGTGATACTGCTGGTTACCACTCTGGTAAAAACGCTTAATTCCCAGCTTTCAACGCTCACTCACAGGCTTAATGAGATTTCCCGCAGTGGCGACCTCACCATTAATGTTAAACTTAACAGCGACAACGAACTGGGGGTTATCTCTAAGGCCGTTAACCAAACCTTGCTGGCCATTCGCGACCTGATCACCGGTTTGGCAAAGTCGGTTAACACCAGCACCCGTTTGGGCGACAGTGTGGCGGAATCTGCCGATACTATTCATTCCGAGTCGGAACAAACCCAGCATCGGGCCATGAGTATAGCGACTGCCATTGAGCAGATGACTCAAACCAGTAAAGAAATTGCCCAGTCTGCTTTTAACACACTGGAGTCGAGCCAGGCACTCGACAAACTGGCCGATGAAGCCACACAGGCAAACAATACGATTAAAACCTCCATTGAAAACCTGACACAACAAATGCAAGTGGTCGAGAGCAGTGCAAAAACGATGGGCGAACACCTCAGCGAAATTAGCGGTATTCTCGACACCATTAACACCCTGTCCGACCAAACCAATTTACTTGCCCTTAATGCTGCCATAGAGGCTGCCCGGGCTGGTGAACACGGACGAGGGTTTGCGGTAGTTGCCGACGAAGTGAGGCAACTGGCCACCGCCAGTCGCAGCTCTTCTGACAAAATTTCATCGCTACTCGACACGCTGGCGCAGGTCAGCAGCAAAGTCATTAATGGGGTCAGCCAAAGTGCCGAAGCGGCCCGCACTTCACTGAATCTGACCGAAAGCGGTGAACGCACTGCCAACACCGTGCGCGAAAGTGCCGGGCATGTGGAGATTCAGGCCAATGCAATGTCTGCCGCCGCCGAGCAGCAATCGGTCACTTCAGAGCAAATCGCCAGGGATGTCATTTCGGTGCAGGATGCAGCAACCCATCAGGTATCGATTGCCGATGAGTTAAAAGCACTGACTACCGATCTGCAGTCAAACAATACACTGCTCGAACGCACTATGGGCAATTTTAAGTATTAGGCGAACGGCTGCTTTGTGACATACTGGCAAAGATAATTACAATAAGGATAAAACATGCGAAAACTGATTATGTTACTCGCACTTACTGGTGTGGCAGCGTGCAGCGGTGAAGCACCGATGACAAGCGATACCGGCGATTCCCCGAGCCAGGCAACGCCTGCACAAACCACCAGATTCAACGTATTGTTTGGCGGTACTGATGTGGGCGATATGACCATCAGCCAGTCAGGCACACTGATTGATATCCGCTATAGCTTCAGCAATAACGGCCGCGGCGCCAGCAGTGAAGAAACACTGTTATTGTCGGAAGCCGGGCTGCCAATAAGCTGGAAAATCACCGGTAAAACCACATTCGGTAACCAGGTGAATGAAACCTACCAGTTGAGCGACGGCCAGGCCAGCTGGACCTCAGCCGCCGGCAGTGGCGAAGCGGATGCCAGCAACAAACCCATTTATATTGCACAGAACCCCAGCCCTTACGCGCTCTACACCTATGCTAAAACCGTCCTCGATGCGGGCGGTGAGCCCTACCCGGCTCTGCCGGCGGGCCAGGTAACGGTAACGGCTAAAGAGTCACTGACCCTGCAAGGTAAAGACACCGAGCTGCCGGTAACCCTGTATGCCGTTGGCGGCATTAACCTTAACCCCAGCTACATTTTACTTGATAAGGAACAGCAATACGTTGGCACTGTGTCGCCGCGTTTTGCGCTGTTAAGAGAGGGTTTCGAGAGCGAAGACAGTCGCCTGCGAGAGCTCACGACTGCACTCAATACCCAACGTTATGAAGACATTGCCAGTAACGTAACCCACCAATACGAACAGCCGGTAAGAATCAATGATGTGCGTATTTTTGACCCCAAATCGCTGAGTCTGACCAAGCCGGTATCGGTGGTGATCACTGGTGATACCATCACGGCCATTGAAGAGGTCCAGTCTGCCCCGGGTAACAACGAAGTTTTTATTGAAGGCGATGGGGGCACTCTGGTCGCCGGTCTTTACGATATGCACGGGCACGTAGGCGATAACCAGGCCATTATGAACGTAATGGCTGGGGTCACCGGCATTCGCGATATGGGTAACGAAGATGACGTATTATCGGATTTGATTGATAAAATCGATCGCGGTGTACTGATTGGGCCAACCATTACCAAAAGTGGCTTTATTGAAGGGGTCAGCGAATTCAGCGCCGCCACCGGAGAACTGGCAGACACCAAAGAGAAGGCCCTGGAGCTGGTTAGAAGCTATGCCGAAAAAGGCTACTGGCAAATAAAAATCTATAATTCCATGAACGGTGACTGGGTTGAAGACATGACAGCTGAAGCCCACCAGCTGGGTATGCGGGTAGCAGGCCACGTTCCGGCATTTTACCGCGCTGACCAGATGATTGAGGCAGGTTATGATGAGCTAACGCATATCAATCAGATTATGCTGGGCTGGGTACTGGGCCCGGAAGAAGACACCCGCACTCTGTTCAGGATTACCGGCATGAAACGCTTTGTTGATTTGGACCTCAACAGCGAGAAAGTACAACACACCCTGGCGCTGATGGCAGAAAACAATATCGCTCACGACCCCACAGCGGTTATTCATGAATATGCCATGACAGGCCGTAACGGCATTACCAATTTTGCAGTGCGTGATTATATTGACCATATGCCAATAAGCGTGCAGCGCTCGGCCAAATCCGCCATGCTCAACGTGGCCGATGACGCCGAAGATGAGGCTTATCTTGTTGCCTACCAGAAGATCCTCGATACCCTGGCGTTAATGCACCAAAAAGGCATTCTATTAGTGCCCGGTACCGATATGGGAGGCGCTTTTTACCTGCACCGCGAACTGGAGTTGTTTGAAAAAATCGGTATGACGGCAGCCGAAGCACTGCGCCGGGGTTCTTATGATATGGCACAGTATCTCGGACATACCGCACGCGGCTCTATTGAAGTAGGTAAGCAGGCCGATTTTTTCCTGGTACCCGGCGATCCAACCCAGCAGCTCAAGGCTATTAAAACTATTGCCATGGTGGCTACCCAGGGACGTATTTATTTTCCTACTGAGGTGTATCCTTCGTTTGGCATACAGCCATTTACTGAGATCCCGGCAGTTCATCTTCCCGACTAGACTAAACGGCTCATAACGCGTTTACAAACATTTACAGTTTTCATTCCGCCAGTACTTTATTAACTGGCGGAATGATTTATGTTTAACGCTGGTATAATACCAATCCGCATAATAGTAGTTTGCCCCGGGCGATACGCAACGCTTATAAAAAGATAAAGGAAGACTATAATGACAGTAATCAAACACCTCACCAAAGGCCTGAAAGTAGGCGTTGGTGTGCTGGCACTCAGCGGTTTATATATAACCTCTGTTCTCGCCAAAGACGACATTAATATCGACTACGAAAAATTTACCACCGATAATGGCCTGACCGTTATTGTCCATGAAGATCGTAAGGCGCCGGTTGTTGCGGTAGCAGTGTGGTACAAAGTGGGCTCTAAGGATGAGCCAAACGGTAAATCAGGCTTTGCTCACCTCTTTGAGCACCTGATGTTCAACGGTTCTGAAAATTATGACGATGAGTGGTTCGGCCCACTGCAGGAAGCTGGCGCCACCGGCCTTAACGGCACCACAAACTTCGACCGCACCAACTATTTCCAAACCGTTCCCACGCCGGCTCTCGACCGCATTTTATGGATGGAATCTGATCGCATGGGGCACTTACTCGGTGCCGTGACCCAGGAAAAACTCGACGAACAACGGGGCGTAGTGCAAAACGAAAAACGTCAGGGTGAAGATCAGCCCTACGGCACACTCTTTAACCATGTGGTAGAAGCATTATTTCCCAGCGGCCACCCTTATAATCATA
>NZ_CAJXQY010000092.1 GCF_913058315.1 uncultured Alteromonas sp.
CTATAGATGTCTGGTTAACAGTAAAATGTAATTAAATTACAACTCTATAGTGCAAATATATCAGTAATAGAATGACATGTTTGTAAAATATTTGTTAAAAATAGAAAAATCCAGCGTGTTTTTTGAACAACACGCTGGATTTTAACATTTTATTTACAATAATTAATGCTAGGTAGTGGCTATTTAATGATTTTTGCCACCAGCTGTTCCGCTTCTTTAATGAGTTCCTGTAAGTGACTTTCACCATTAAAGCTTTCAGCATAGATCTTGTAGATTTGTTCGGTACCTGATGGACGTGCAGCAAACCAGCCATTCTCGGTGGATACTTTTACCCCGCCAATGGCCGCATTATTGCCCGGCGCATGTGTCTGCACATTAGTAATGGGCTCACCGGCCAGGGATTCACTGGTAACCACGCTGGCATCCATCGCCGACAGTTTGGCTTTCTCTTCCAGACTCGCCGCCACATCCACACGCTGATAACAGGGTGAACCAAATTTCTCGGTCAGCGCCTGGTAATGCTCGCCTGGATCCTTACCGGTAACGGCCAGGATTTCCGCCGCCAGCAAGCACATAATAAAGCCGTCTTTGTCGGTCGCCCAGGTTGCGGCGTCACGCTGCAGGTAAATTCCCCCGGCGCTTTCTTCCCCGGCAAAGCCCAGAGTTCCGTCAGACAGCCCTTCAACAAACCATTTAAAGCCCACCGGCATTTCGGCCAGTTCACGGCCCATGTCGGCAACTACCCGATCGATCATAGAGCTGGAAACCAGCGTTTTACCCACTTTCAGACTGGCGTCCCACTGCGGGCGGTGCTGGTACAGGTAATTAATGGCAACCGCGAGGTAATGATTAGGATTCATCAGACCGCTGCTTGGGCACACTATGCCGTGGCGGTCAAAATCAGGATCGTTACCCCAGGCCAGATCAAACTTATCTTTCAGCTCAATCAGCCCTGCCATCGCATAAGCAGACGAGCAGTCCATCCGTAACTTGCCGTCTTTGTCACGGCGCATAAAGCCAAACTGCGGATCCACCTGTGGATTGACCACGGTAATATCCAGGCCGTAGTGCTCGGCAAGGTATTTCCAGTAACCAACTCCGGCGCCGCCCAGCGGGTCCGTTCCCAGCTTTAAACCGGCTTTTGCAATAGCCTGCATATCCACGACTTCGGCAAGATCCTCAATATACGGCACCATAAAATCATCTTCAGACACGAAGTCGGAAGCCATTGCCGCTTTCAGATCGATGCGTTTGACGTCTTTATTATGATTCGCAATCAGGCCGTTAGCCCGTTCCTGAATAATTTTAGTGACATCACTATCCGCCGGTCCACCATGTGGCGGATTATATTTAAAGCCCCCGTCAGAAGGCGGGTTATGTGACGGCGTAATCACAATGCCATCGGCCAGGGCTTCAGTGCGTCCACGGTTATAACGAATAATCGTACGGGAAATAACCGGCGTCGGCGTGTAGCCCTTAGAGTCGTTATCATCGCGCTGAATTACCACCGACACATTATTTGCACTGAGCACTTCAATTGCCGTAATCATTGCCGGCTCTGAAAGTGCATGGGTATCCTTACCAATAAACACCGGGCCGGTAATTTGCTGGTGTTCACGGTATTCCGCCAGCGCCTGACAAATGGCGGCGATGTGCATATCATTGAATGTCGTTTGAGCTGCCGTGCCGCGATGGCCTGAAGTACCAAAACTCACCGCCTGGGCAGGATCGGTGGCATCCGGCTGATAACTAAAATAATGACTAACCAGTTGGGCCACGTTAATAAGCTGCTCAGGAGCAGCCGCCTTACCAGCTTCCGGGTGTAACGCCATGAAAATTTCCTTTTGTAAGTCGTGATATCAGGTCATTGTTTACGAATCAAAGGTTTCGCTAACCGTTTTCACTACCTTATCGTCATATCCTAAAATCTGCAAAACCTGACTCAACATGGCCAGCTTTTTCGCGGTATTATTGTTACTGACTACCCAAAATCCGCTCTCGGGAATCAATTTTGGGTTAGTGCTACTGCCTGACTTGAGCAACTCTTCTTTACTGCTGGCGAAGTATTTGCGGTTTTTACCCACAATCGACTCCACCTTGGCAAAATCAGTGGGATGCTGCAGGTATACCTGCTGTAAAATAAACAGAAACTGATCAACCCGCTTATCAAACTGGCTCAGGGCTTCTTTATTAACGCGCTCCAGGAGGTCGTCGCCTGATGCAGATGTAACCGGCGTTACAGATACCGGTGCGGGTGCAGGCTGCGCCTTGGGCGTGGCTTTAACCGGCGCTTCAGCAACCGGCTCCGGGCTGGTTTCAACCTGCTCCGTTGAGGCTGGGGCAGCAGGAATTGACGCACCACTGCTTACTACGGTAGTCACTATTCCGGGCTCGTCGATCAGTAACCGACGTAAAATTTCACAAGCACTCTCACCAATATGTTTTGTCTGACTTGCGATAAACGCATACAGCTCATCATCTATTTCTATTGTTTTCATACATACTACTTCCGTTTTTTGGCGGTCATTATAGTCAACCCGGCTGAGGATCGCAGCACTTTATACAGACAACTTCCATGATAGCCAACCAACCGATTAAATTCTCGGTCAGAGGCCCGGCTCTCTCCTATACTTAAGTATCAGGGTGATCACCTAAGTCGCTGTTTATATTTGCTAGAATAATCTTTGTAATGGAATTCACGTATAAAAGCTAAAGCGCTAAAACCGGACAATATCATGCATACAGATCTTTCACCGGCTCTGGCTTATCTCAATAGTCAGGTGCTTGGTAAGCAACATCAGATAAAGCTCGCGGTTACCTGCCTGTTGGCGGATGGCCATTTATTGATCGAAGATTTGCCTGGTATGGGTAAAACTACCCTCTCCCATGCGCTGGCAACGGTGTTTGGTTTACACTTTTCACGGATTCAGTTTACCTCTGACCTGCTGCCCGCCGATATGCTCGGCGTGAATATTTACAACACCCAACAGGGCGGATTTGAATTTCACCAGGGCCCCATTTTCAGTCAGGTCGTACTGGCCGATGAAATAAACCGAGCCAGCCCGAAAACCCAGAGTGCGTTGCTAGAAGCCATGGAAGAAAGTCAGGTAAGCATAGACGGCAATACTCACACGTTACCTTCGCCGTTTTTTGTCATCGCTACCCAAAACCCCAGCTATCAGGCAGGAACTTACCCATTACCCGAATCACAACTCGACCGCTTTTTAATGCGCATCAGTTTAGGATACCCCGACGGAGAGGCTGAAAAGCGCATGCTTCGAGAATCGGCGGGTGTTAGCAGTCATCATCAAAAACCCGCCAGTCAGACCCTAAGTGTGGAACAGTTACAGGCTATTCAGGCGCAAGTCAGTGGCATTCACGTGAGCGACCCGATTCTGGATTATCTGTTACGCCTGGTAAATCAAAGCCGCGATAGCAGCGAATTTCCCTACCCGCTTTCACCGCGCGCCAGCAAAGCACTGATGCGTGCAGCCCAGGCCTGGGCTCTGTTGCATGAGCGGGACTTTGTATTACCGGAAGACCTCCAGGCTATTTTTACTGCGGTGGCCGAACATCGCCTGCGTGGCAGCCAGACCGACTACCGTGATGACGGCTTGTTGAGCCAGCGGATCCTGGACTTAACCGACCCACTAGCCGCCTGATGGTTTCGCGCTTTAAACGCTCGGTTCACGACCTGCAAACCCGTTGGCTGCAGCGACGGATACCACCCAGCCCAAGGTATCAGCTTAACCTTAAGAATGTGTTTATTTTTCCCAGCCGGTTTGGCTTTGGTTTTCTGCTCACCTGTGTGGGCTTATTTATACTGGGCACCAATTACCAGAATAACCTGATGTTACTGCTCTGCCAGTTTCTGTTAGCCATTTTTCTACTGCATTTATTTGTCAGCTACCGTAATTTCACAGCAGTCTCCCTGTCACTGAAGGACATTCAACCCGTTTACGTTTCAGAACATGCTTTGTTGTGCTTGCAGCTCCATGTAAATAATGAGGATTTGCCCTTCTATGGGGGACTGCATATTCAGCTGCGTGGCACTTCGCTGGCCTTGCTGCATCGCCGCGCAGACCAGGACCGCGAAGTAAAGTTATTGCTCCCCGCCGCCCAGCGCGGGATTTTCCGATTACCCCGAATTACGCTGTCCTCAACCTATCCATTAGGGCTGTTTCGCTGCTGGACACACCTGGATTTCAATAAGTCGATAGCCATTTATCCCAAACCCATTGCCTCAGCTTTAAAATTGACCTCCACAGATGCCAGTCAGGGCGATACAGCTGGCAATGTCGCCGGTATTGATGAGTTTGATTCTTTGCGCAGCTTCAAACCCGGCGACCCGATGAACCGAGTCGCCTGGAAACAAGCGGCGAAAGGCGGCGAACTAAGCACCAAAATCTTTAATCAGGCGCAGCAGGAAGGCGGCTGGTTAAGCCTGGAGACTTATGCCGGTGAACCATTAGAAAAAGCCCTGGGGTTACTCACCTATCAGATAAACCGATTGTCTTCCCAACAACATGTTTTCGGCCTCAACATTGGTAACAAGCGCATTGAACCCGCCACCGGTGAGGCTCACAAGCATCGCTGCCTGCAGTCGCTGGCCCGTTACCGGCAACCTGAGCAAGATTATGCAGCCGATTGATAAACCTATCCGGAATCAGACAGCCAGTGCACTGATTGCCCTGGTATTTTGCGTATTAAGCCTGAGTTTATTCGAACCGTTACTGTTCTGGGTGTTACTGATCTCACTGTGTGCTACCGGGATCCGCATGGTCATGTACTTTGGCTGGTATCAGCCAATGCCGTCACTGCGCACCATTAACCTGTTAGGGTTGCTATGCTGTTTGTGTCTGGGTTGGTTCAGCTTGCAGATTGGGTTGTTGCTGACCATGGTTAATTTGCTCATTCTGGCCGGGGCTTTAAAGCTCATTATCCTCAATCGGCCGCGGGATTTGTTCCACCTTTTCTGTACCAGCCTGTTTATTATTGGCATGGGATTTACTTTCCATCAATCGGTAGTAATGACCTTATTTTACAGCCTGCTTACTTTGTCTCTGCTGGTGGCAATAGGACGCTACTTCTCACCATCACAACCCTTAAAATGGCATGTGAAACGATTGTTCATAATGAGCCTGCAGGCATTGCCTATTGCCATCCTGTTATTTCTTATTCTGCCCAAGTTGCCTCCGCTATGGAAAATGCCGGTGTCCAAAAGTACCGAGACCGGGTTAACCGATAAAGTGAGCCCCGGGGACATAGCCAACTTAACTCAATCTGCCGACCTGGCTTTCAGGGCCACATTTAAAGGCGCAATCCCTCCTCCTCCCGAGCGTTACTGGCGGGCGTTAACACTGGAGTATTTTGACGGTAAACAGTGGTCGGTTAGCCCACTGCGCAAGCAGGTACGCGAACAATACCGGCTATTAAACAACGAGTTTAAGCCACGGATAAGTGGCAGTTGGTGGCAGTACGAGGTGATAACGGAGCCCACTAACAAGCACTGGTTATTCAGTATAGATGTGGGTATCCCTGACGATCCTGGCAGCTCGCAAACCATCTGGCAGAGCAGAGACTATTCGCTGCTCAGCGACACACCAATAACGTCGAGGCGCGCCTATCGGGTTCGCTCTTATCCCACTACCCCCATGGACCAAACGCTGTACAGTATTGATAGCCGGCTAAACCTGCAGTTGCCCAACAATACCGCGGTGAATCCGCAAACCCAGGCGTGGGCTGAACAACTGGCCGCTAACAACGCTACTCAGGTTGAGCGGGTCCAGGCAGTAATGGATTTTTTCGTGGACGAGGGATTTCGCTACACGCTCACCCCTCCCCCAATGCCGGACAACCCCATTGATGAGTTTCTATTTATACATCAGGAGGGGTTTTGCGCCCACTATGCCAGTGCCATGAGTTATGTGCTGCGTTTACTGGGGATCCCGGCCCGAATGGTCGCTGGCTACCATGGCGGAGAGTCACTGCAACCTGATGTTCTTAGTGTGTATCAGTACGATGCCCATGCGTGGGTGGAGGCATGGCTGGAAGGTCGTGGTTGGGTACGCTTTGATCCCAGTGGTATTGTTGCGCCGGCCCGAATTCAGTTGGGCCTGCAACAAGCGGTTGAAGAAGAGTCGTTTCTGGCCAATAACCAAATGGCAAGGTTGCAGCAAATTCCGCTGTTTGCCGAGCTGCGTAATCTCTTCAGCTTAATGGACTATCAGTGGAGCCGTTGGGTGCTCGGTTTTGATGCCGAGCGCCAGCAAAACCTGTTAGCGCTGATGCTGGGTAAGGTAACAACACAGCGCATTATGTTCCTGATGCTGGGGATTTGCCTGGTGATCGGACTGTTACTGGCGCTGTACTTTATTCCGCACTGGCAACGGAAACGTCCACCGGCAAACCTGCGTTGGTTTTTACTGGCCACGCAAAAGGCTGAGCAAATTACCGGACTTGAACGTCACAATGACGGCCCCGGGCAGTTTGCAGAACGCGTCGCAGAACGATTATCGGAGTCTTCTGCCGGCGAGTTTAAGGCCATCACTCAGGCCTTTATTGCCTTAAGTTACGCGCGAGACAGCGAAACCGAGACGCAAAACGATGGGTTTATCCGGCAATGTAAGAAATTCATCGGTCAGGCCAAACCGTTATAAACGAAACCACTTAACCATAACGGCTCAACAGATAATTCAGGTGAGCCCGGACTTCTGGCCATTCACCCTTGCGAAGACTATACATAACCGTATCACGGATCGTGCCGTCCCGACGTTGGTGATGCCCTCGGATAACACCGTCTTTTTTAGCACCTAAACGTTCGATGGCCCGCTGGCTGGCATAATTGTAATTATCGGTGCGCCATCCTACCACGTTGCAACCCAGCTCATCGAAAGCATGCGTCAGCATAAGCAACTTGCAGGTGGTATTTACGTGGGTGCGCTGAGCGCTTTTGGCATACCAGGTATACCCTATTTCAAGGCGTTTCACTGCTGGCAAAATATCGTGATAACTGGTTGTGCCGAGTACTTTGCCGCTGTTTTGTTCGATAACGGCAAAGGCAAACCGCTGCCCCGCCTCGCGGCTCTTCAGAGCATCTCGAATATACTCAGCGGTATTGTCAGGCTCCGGAACGGAGGTCACACGCAGTTGCCATAACTCGCCATCCGTGGCGGCCTCACTTAAGCCGGCTTCGTGATGAACGTCAAGAGGTTCCAGCTTGACACCTTTGGCGGTGAGTGTAACGGGGGTAACTAAGGCCATTGTTTCGTTTCTCTGATTAATCATTACCCGGTTGCGATGGTAACGGTAAACTAACCACCCTGCTCAATAAGCTGTTGGTTTACTTTCATGCTGCCATGTTCGTCATAATCAGGATACATACTAATGGAATCGACTTTGCCAGCAACCACCCATAAGGAGACATCCAGTTCTGGTAAAATATAATCCTGGCCGAATTCGTCAAAATCATCATCGAGTTCCAGCCCGGGAAACATTAACTTAAGTTCCAGAATCGACTTACCAATAACCGCTTTACCCTCCAGTTCGGTGTCAACTGATGACACCGAAATCGTCCCCAGCACAAAGTTGTCGCTTGATGAAAAACTCAGCTCGGTTCCGTTAGCGTATTGCCACACTACATCGCGGTCTTCAAGGCTGTCGCAAAGGGGATGAAAATGATAAATCTCCTCTGGCTGCCCCCATGCGTGGCGTACCTCGGGCATGGTCATACCAAAAAATAACCGGTCTATTCCGGCTTGCGGGTAAACTTTCACTGTTGCTCGTGACTCATAAAAGCGTAGAACCTACGTTGATTTACTGCCTTTGTACAGCAACGTTAAACAAAATGCGAGCAACATTGTCAGCCCCCGTCATAGCTCATACACAGACTGGTGACACCGGCGTAATTTTTGTGGTGAGAAGCGTGTAATTGCGGTGACAACCCGCTTCCTTTGCAAACACCTCATCATGACTGATTAATATAAAGCCCCCCTGATACGCTCCGAGCGCCGAGGCGAGCATCGAGCTGGCGTTTATATCCAGATGGTTATCCGGCTCATCCAGCAATAAAAAGGGCTGTTCAGGCTGATGACTGACAATCAGCATGGCCAGTTTCATCTTCTCGCCACCGCTTAAAACACCGGCTCGTTTAAACACGTTATCGCGGCGAAAGCCAATGCCAGCCAATAACGTGCGAGCTTCAGACCCGGTTAAGTCGGGACACTGCGTTAGCAGGTTTTCCAGCAAACTCATTGCCGGGTTCACCAAACTAAAATGCTGATCCAGATAACACAGCCGGGTATGAATCTGCAGCTCACCAGCTCGCAGTGCCAGTTGCCCCATCAGCGTTTTTAATAACGTGGATTTACCACTGCCGTTATCCCCCACCAGATGCAGCTTGTCACGCTCTCCTACCTGCAGGTTGATTCGCCGCGAGCAGCCATACGCCAGCACACCGTTGAGGAGCGTAATGACCTTTTTATTGCCTGCACTGGTCGCCGACAAATAGATAGCTTGTTGCTGGCTGATGGTTTGCTCAGCCAACAGCTTATCGGCTTTTTGCTGTAACTGTTTTTGCCTGCCCTCACTGTTTTTGGTGCGACTGGCGGCGCCGGCCGTAGCGCGATCTTTTTGTTTATCCAGCAAACACTTCGCCTGACTCCCGCGCAACTTTTGCCCCTGTACAGCTCGCTTCCGGGCTTTTTCAATACTACGCTGCGCTTGCTCTTGTAGTTGTTTTTGTTGCTTTTTGACGGCCTCTATCTGGCGGCCCAGGGCCTGCTCGGCCAAGGCCTTTTGTTGAGCATAATGAACGTAATTGCCACCATAAACTTGTACACCCGATTCAGTAAGTTCCCAGATTTCCTCCATATTCTGAAGTAACTTGCGGTCGTGGCTGATAACAAGCACTGCGGCTTTGGTCGACATTATTTGTCCCTGTAACCAGCGCCGGGCACGGCAATCCAAATGATTGGATGGCTCATCAAGAATTAACAACCGGTAGTTACTTTGGAACAGCTGCCACAACCGCAGCTTTGCCAATTGTCCACCACTGAGGGTGGCGCAAGTTGTGTGGGGATCATCAGGTAATCCCAGTGCCGCCAACTGACGGGTAAGCTGCGCCGGTAAATCCCATTGCTCACCTACGGTATCAAACAACCCGCTGGCACATTCACCAGCCGCAATGCGAGCCAGTGCATCGAGTATCGTCGCAACACCCAGCGCTTCGGCAATAGTAACGTTATTGGTTATCAGGTGTGAGGCCTGCTGGTCATAAACCCCCATAGCGCTTTTACAGCAAACACTCCCCTGAGAGGGCGTCAATTGACCGGTTAACAACCCGGCCAACACTGATTTGCCGACGCCATTATCGCCAACCAGTCCAACACGTTGAGCGGTCATTGATACGGTTACAGAATGAAAAAGCGTTTCGCCCGTGGGCAGTTGAAAACCAAGATTTTGTGTTTGAAATATCGGCATTAGCGCCTCCCGAGAAGCGGGCTTCAGCCTAGCAGCACATGCAAATATTAAGGTGCAGTATAGCGCCGGTAAAGCGCCATACCATTACGACAGTGAGCTACGCCGACTAACCCTGTAGATCCAAAAAAAATAACAATAAAAATGGACGACAGGCTTAGTTGTTCATGATGGCGCTAACTCCGCATAAGATTATGCGCAGAATTTAACCAACAGCCATGAGCATTGCAAGCGATCACAACATTTTGTTACAGATTCGGCGCCGATGTAAGCAGCTAAACAGTAATGAAAAATAACGAAAAGCGATAATTATTTATTGTTTTTCAATAAAAAATTATTGTAAAAAAGAAAATTAAAGCTAAAGTAATAGCCAGCATAACTAAGCAAGGAAACGACCATGAAAAATCAGGAATCATCAGACACTATGAATGCCAGCAGCCAGTTACCCCCGCCTAAATACACCCCGGCGCTTAAGGTATGGTTCGATTTTCTATATTATTTTAGCGTTCTTGCAATGGTTGTGGGAGTTGGATTTATCCTCGTTGTCGGATTAAATATTCCCGGGGAAATCAGCGAACGTCATACTGATATCGAATACTTGTTTAACGCCAGGGTAATTACCAATGATGTCACCGCGGCAGCGAGTGAGATTATGCAGGTTGATGGCAAGCTCAAGCTCAATAATACCAGCGGCCAGGCAGCCTTTTTTATTGCCAATACAGACAGAATACTCATTAGCGGTATATTCAGTTTGCTCGCGCTTTATAACCTGCGTAAATTGTTCGCTAACCTGGCTAGTCAGCGTATTTTCGATTTAGAAAATGTCGCTTATGTAAAAAAGCTGGGCTTGATTATCCTGGTATATAGCATTGTTTCGCCTTTTATTACCTACCTGTGCGGCATGGCGATACTGGCTGAAATCGGAGTGTTTCATGAGCAGCTTCAACTTTCCCCCTATGTTTCAATACCCATTGAAGGGATCCTGATTAGCGGAGCATTGCTGGTACTGGCCCAGATCCTTGAGTACGCTTTTCAGATGAAGCAAGAACAATCACTGACCATATAATTATGTCTAAAACCATTAAAATAAATCTGGATATGGTCATGCTGCAACGCAAGATGTCACTCACGGAGTTGTCAGAACGCGTTGGTATCACCATGGCTAATCTCTCAACGCTTAAAACCGGCAAAGCCAAAGCTATTCGTTTCTCCACACTGCTGGCCCTGTGTGAGGTACTGGATTGCGAGCCGGGTGACCTTATTCAACTGGAAGAAGATTAGCATTAGCCCTGCTCCTGCCAGCAAACCGGGATTTACAGCCATCTGTCGGCCCCGGTTTGACTTTACTGACTTTCTCTCGTTTACTGCCCTCAGCACGACCAACTATAAAAAACGACGACAAAGTGACTAACACCATGAAAAAACGAACTATTGTCGGCATGAGCCTGTTGCTCATGTCCTGCCATTCCATGGCCAAATCCGGCTACTACCGCGACCCGGACCTGCACAATAACCAGGTGGTCTTTACCGCCGAAGGCGACCTCTGGTTGCATGACATGACAAACGCAGCCACCCGCCGCCTGACCACTAATCTGGCGCAGGAACAACAAGCGGCCTTTTCGTCAGACGGAACACAAATCGCATTTACCGCTAACTATGAAGGCGCAACCGAAGTGTATGTGATCCCCACCGCAGGCGGACTGGCCAGGCGGGTAACCTTTGAAAACAGCTATGTTTATCTGCAACAGTGGACCGGCGACGGCAAATTGTTATATAGCACCAATACCCGAGTAGGCCCCACCAATAACTGGTCGTTAAAACAGGTGGATCCGGTTACCCTGAATACCGAGGAAGTACCGGTTGCCGATGCCATTGAGGGCGCCATTGACGAAGCCTCTGACACGCTTTATTTCACCCAGTTTGGCCTGCAGGTGTCACGCGACAACGCCCGTTATTATCGCGGCGGTGCCCAGGGTGAATTGTGGCGTTATAAACTTGGCAGCCAAACCGAGGCGCTGCTGCTGACAGACGCCCACGACGCTTCGGCTCGCGAACCTATGGTGGCTGACGACAAACTGTATTTTGTCAGTAATCAGAACGGTAACGACAACCTGTGGGTGATGTCGGCTTCTGGTAAAAACGCCAAAGCGCTCACCGATTTTCAGGACTTTCCCATAAAGCGGGCCAGCCTGGATAACGGCCGGATTATTTTTCAGCATGGCGCTGACCTCAAAATTTACGACATTGCCAAACGCCGTACCCGCACACTGGACATAGCACTGAGTGGCGACTTTCCTCAGTTACGGGATAACTGGCTGACCAAACCCACCAAATACCTGACTTCGGTAGATTTTAATGCCGACAACAAACAGGTGATCCTCACGGCCCGCGGCCGTCTGGCCATAGCCAGCACCGACGGCAAACGCCTGGTGGAAATTGACACACCTGCAGCTTCACGTTCACGCAAGGCTATTTTAAGCCACGACGGTAATTGGGTGTATGCCATTAATGATGCCAGTGGCGAAATGGAAATCTGGCAATTTGCTGCCGATGGTTCATCCAAGCGCAAACAGCTCACCAGCGACGCCAGCATCAGCCGCTGGCAACTGGTGCTCTCGCCCGATGGCAAAAAACTCGCCTTCGACGACTTTAACGGCGACCTGTGGATCCTCGATATCAACACAGGCGAAAGTGAAAAGCTTTACTCCGGCCAGACCGAAATGAGCCCCTATGCAGACATTGTGTTTAGTGCCGACAGTCAGTTGCTGGCCATTACTACGAGTAAATTAGGGGATGAGCGCCAGCGTATTTACCTTCACAATTTTGCCGAAAACCGCGGCCAGGTGCTGACCAGCGATAAGTATAGTTCCTATTCACCGGCGTTTAGTCAGGATCAGCAATGGTTGTATTTCCTGTCGGACCGTGAATTTAGCCCCACCACCCGCTCGCCCTGGGGCGACCGCAACATGGGCACGACTTTCGACCGGCGTACACAAATCTTCGCTTATGCCCTGAAAGCCGACGCCGCCTTCCCTTTCCAAAAGCCCACCGAACTGACGGCACAGGTGGAGCAGGAAGAAGACAACGACAGCGAGGAAGAAGACAAGACCCCTAAGGCACCGCTTATTGACTGGGAGCAGCTAGCTAACAGACTCTGGCAGGTGCCGGTGAGTCCGGGGAACTACAGTAATCTGGCCGCTAATGGCAAATACTTGTACGTCATGGACCGGGTGACCGAGCCTGGCAGCAAACCGGTGCTTAAGGCCATTGAACAAACACCGCATCATAAAACCAGCACCTTTACGGCTGGCCTGAGCGGTTACCAATTAAGTACTGATGGCAAGAGTATGTTGCTGTTAAAGCAAAGCAGCAATAACGACCAGATCTATATTGTGGGCGCAGGCAGCAGCTTCCCCTCTGACACCACCGACCAAAGAGCGGATGTATCGGCCTGGAAGTTACGCATCGACCCGCAGCAGGAATGGCAACAGCTGTTTCATGATGCCTGGCTGATGCACCGAGATTATTTCTACGACAAAGCCATGCGTGGTGTGGACTGGGAGGCAATGAAAACGAAGTACGAGCCGTTGGTGGCCCGTATTACCGATCGCGCTGAACTCAATGATGTGCTTGGCCAGATGACCGGCGAGCTGAATGTACTGCACTCGCAGGTGTATGGCGGTGATTCTCCGCAGGAGCCGGATCGTCCCTCTCCAGCCAGTTTAGGGGCCAACTTGTTGCAAACCAACAAGGGCGTGCAAATTGCCAGCATTTATCAGTACGATAATGAGATTCCAGCCAAGGCATCACCGTTGTTAAAACCCGGTACCCATGCACAGGAAGGTGACATTATTACCAGTATTAATGCACGTCCGGTAACCACCTTGGCTGAATTACATCAGGCACTGCTTAACCAGGCCGGTCGGCAGGTATTACTGGGCTTAAACCGCCAGGGCGAAGCCCTGCAGACCATTGTTTACCCGGTAAGCAATCGTACTGATGCCCGCTTACGCTACCAGGACTGGACAACACGCAACCGACAGAAAGTCGAGCAGGCTGACCAGGATATTGGTTATTTGCACCTGTATGCGATGGGCAGTAATGACGTATCGGATTTTGCCCGCGAATTTTACGCGGCTTATCAGAAAGACGGGCTGATTATCGACGTGCGTCGTAACCGCGGTGGCAATATTGAAAGCTGGATTTTAGAGAAGCTGTTACGCAAAGTCTGGATGTTCTGGACCAGTGATAACCGCGAGCCGAATGGCAATATGCAACAAACCTTCCGTGGCCATTTAGTGGTGCTGGCCGATCAGTACACCTATTCCGACGGTGAAACCTTCACCGCGGGCGTTAAAGCCTTGGATTTAGGCCCGGTAATCGGCAAGCAGACCGCTGGTGCCGGTATCTGGTTGCGCGGCCGCAACCGCCTGGCCGATAACGGTATGGCACGGGTGGCTGAACTGCCGGTCTTTGCTGAAGACGGACGATGGATCACAGAAGGACTGGGCATTGCTCCGGATATTGAAGTCGATAACCTGCCACACGCCACGTTTGAGGGTGAAGATGCGCAACTGGATGCAGCCATTGAATACCTGCAACAGCGTATCGAGCAGCGACCGGTCAAACCGCTTAAACCCAAAGCTTATCCAGGCGTTACCACGCCGGCTGATGACATTGAGCCATAACTAACCGATGTGCTGCTTCCCATTGGGAGGCAGCGCTTTTCTGACTAAGACGTAACGGCTGCAACCACTTTATGCAGGGTAAGCTCTGCTGCAAGTAAATCCACCTGCGCTTCAATGGCTTTTAATTTGGCCTTAAGAACCCCCGATTCCCGCGCATTTAACTTAAACATATCACTGTCACCGGCGTCGAAACGTTTGCGTTCAAGCTGCGATAAAGTCACCGCCAAATCCGCATTTTTGCGCTGTAGCGCCAGTACTTCATGGGCTTGTTGCCAGTAGGCATAGGCCTGCTCAAATTGCTGATTAAGCTGATCCTGAGCCAGCGTTACCTCATATTCGAGCACTTTAAGTTTTGAGCGCATGGTGGCTTGTTCAGCCTTCGCTTTGCGGTTACCCAGCGTGTAAGAAAATGTCAGGCCTATCTTGCCTTCCGTTTCGGCCAGCGATGTGGGGCCACTGCCCATATCTTTAGCCACCAGCGCCTTAACATCGAGCTTGGGAAGTAACTGATTTTCCGCCAGTCGAAATTTATTCTGCGTAACGCTTTGCTCCGTGCGCAGCACGGCTAAGGCGGGATGTTGCATTATGGCACTGCGCAATCGGGCGGCCTGGGCAGGGGTAATCGTAAACGGCCACTGTATATCATCTGGCAATGTGGCATCGCTGGCAATCACCTGTGACTGCCCCTCACTGTTACGCCAGTAAAAAGCCAGAGCCTGAGCCGAGGCCCTTTGGGTTTGCCGCAGCTGCGACAACGCCAGTTGTTGCTCCAGTATGCTGGCTTCAAATTCGGTGAGGTCAACTTCGGCTAAATCGCCGCGTTCCAGGCGGGTTGAAAGCCCTTCCCGACGGTATTTGAGGGTATCGAGCAGCGATTCCACCGCCGCAATTTTAAGGCTCACCTCATACCATTTTAAATACTGACTAAGCCCCTTGTACAAAAAGTCATTCATGCTCAGTGCTAATTCGGCCTGGTACTGCTCAATGGATAAACGGGCATTAGTAACCCCTACCCGGCGCTTATCAATAGTCCGATTTTGCAACAGCGACAGCGCAACGCCAATACTGGCCTCACCACCTGACAAAGTATTATATTGTTCCTCGTAAACCGGAAAGTCGCCCATAGCCACCCGGTATTCGCTGATCAGTTTAGCGTTCATTTCTCCCAGCGGTTTTACAAATCGCTGGGCTGCGGCGGAGCCGTCATAGTAGCCCGCCACGCGGCCACTCACATCCTGTTCAATACGCCCATCGAACTCGCTTTGAGCACTCTGCAGCCCATACAAAAGCTGATTATTTTTCTCATTAAGTACATTCACATAGGGATGCATCTGCTGCATATTGTCAATAAGGGATGGCACGGTGGGCAGCACCTGCTCAGCCTTGAGCGGTGTAACAGCTCCCCAACTTATACCCAGTAATGCCAGCGCTATCATGCGTATTTTCATTGCTACTCCCTACCAACCTGGCGCAGATTGACTGGCCTGGGTGGCCGGCTTTTGTGGCGGGAAGTTGTTGAGCTGACGCCACAGCTCATAGCCAAGGCGAACTTCTTCAAGCAGGATCCAGGCTTTTACACGGCTGCCAAGACGGGCAATATTTTCCTCCGGCCAGGGCATTTCCGCTTCATCAGGCCGGATCCATACCTGAAACGCACCGCTGGCGTCGGCTACAGGCTCAACATAGGTGACTACCCCGCCGAAGGTACCAATGGCCGTGCCTGGCCAGCCGCTGAACTGAAATACCGGCCAGCCTTCAAATTGCAGGCGTGCCTTCGCACCGGGTTTTACCAACGGCGCATCCAGCCCGCTAATGATCACCCGTACAGTACGTTCTGCGTTTTTAGGAATAAACTGCGCCAGCACATCGCCGGCTTTTACAAAGGTCGAGCCGCCACCGTTAAACAGGCGCAGGATAGTGCCATCCACCGGTGCCGTTTTGGTCATGGTCGCCTGACGGGAGAGCACCATGGAAACCTGATTAATATCGGCCATCGACGATGCGGCTTTGGCTTTGAGTTCCTGTACTTTAATCAACGCCGCTTCAACGTCTTTGCGTGACACCAGGCCCTGCTCCTGCAGCGACTGCTGGCGTGCTAAATTACTTTCAGCATTCACCACTGCTGTTTCGTTAGCTTTGTGCGCCAGTCGCGTAGCGGCTAACTGCGACTGCAGCTTTTCCAGACGCTGGGCATCCACGTCTATCAGGGTCACAATAGGATCGCCCGCTCTGACCTGCATTCCCTCCCGGACATGCCAGGTTTGGATCTGGCCATCAACGAGCGCGGAAATCGCCTGCATACGGTCTACGGGATCGAGGGAGTCTACCGCGCCCGAGCCATGGGCAGTTTGGATCCAGGGCGTGAAGTAAAGACCGGCGGCCACCACTAACACTAAAAAAGCAATTACCCAACACACCACCTTATGCACACTGGGAATAATCTGCGCGGGCAAGGAAGTGATATTTTGCATAAAACGGTTTTCAGCCTTACTCATGAGCTTCTCCCTGGTTGTCGGTATCACTGTCCTCCACGTATAACACATCCTGCAAGTTCAGAGTGGCGTTAAACATCCCCTTGAGCGGCATGTTGGTAAAGTACAACACCGTACAGTCCAACCGGGCGATACGCGCCACCAGCCGTTCTTTAATACTTTGCGGAATGGCATCGAAATGTTGATTGATGACCAGTACCTGCGGTTTGGATAATACTGCGGCAGCGAGTTTCAACAACAAAAACTCCAGCGGTTGCAAGGGCGCGCCAAGCACTGATATTCGCGTTGCAATGCCGTCATTCAGATTATCGACTACTTCATCAAGCCCCACATCCTCCAGCGCCTTGCGCACGTCAGCTACTGTTGCCTCTGGTGCAGCCAGCCGTAAATACTCCTCAATAGTACATTCAATAATAAGGGAGCGATCGAGGGTACTCACTGCCTGCCTGAGTTCATACATGTCGTAATCAAACAAACTAAAGTCACCCAACAAAATTTCACCTTTAGCCGGGCGTTCAAAGCGCTTAAGGAAACCCACCAATTGCTTTTGCACCCAGCTCTTACGGGTGGTTATAAAGTACTTGTGGCCAGCTTCCAGCGTAGCATCCAGATAACAGCTGTCGTCAAAGTGGGTCAGAGCCAGACGTTTAAATACCAGCTTGGAAGACGACGGAATACGCGCCCCGTCATCGTGAGTTTCTTCCTGCGGGATAACCAATGCCGAACCGATTTTTTCAGCCGCGCCATACAATTCATAATAGAGTTTAAGGTACTGGCTAAACCGCGAGATACCAAAGAAGACCGCCGACATAATCAGCTCTGCTGCAACTAACTGACCGATGGACAGCTGCCCCTGTACCACCAGAAAGCCACCCAGACCAAGCAGGGTTGCACTGGCAAAGGCGTACAGCAACAGAAATGAAACCGCCTGAGAAAAGGTAAAGGTAAAGTGGCCTTTGTGCTTGGCGATATAGCTTTTAATAAAATGCTCGGTATTGCGCCCGGCGTAATCCATATGATCCGACGATTTGAAAAACTCATGGGCGGCAGCAACATCATTTAGCCATTTAGCGGTATCGTACTTGGTTTGAGACAACTCAATAGCCGTTCGCTTAGCCCCCGGCCCCCAGATTTTCCATACCAGATACATTACCAGTAAAATAATCATGTTGAGGACAAACAAAAACGGGTGATAAAAGGACACCAGCGTAAACCCCACAATAATCTGCAGTACCAGCGCAAAACCATCCACCATCAGTGAAGGGATATTTTTTTGCAGGGTCATAATATCGAAGTAGCGATGGGTAATCGACGTGTTCCGCCGCCCTTCAAAAAAGCTGTGTGGGGCCATAATGGTTTTAAGCCCCAGCTGGGAAACCAGCCGGGTGTATACGCGGCGCTCGTAATATTCCATCACCCGCATCCGCAGCGCACTGAAAATGCCCGATATAAATAACGTGGTAAACAGGATCGTAGCCAGAATGGTTACCGCCCGGATTGAACCAATATTGGCGATACTGTTAATTAGCGTTTGCACCGCAATCGGCACGGCCAGGGTGAGCAAGCTGATTGCCACACCATACACTGCCGCTACCCCAAAAAATCCGCCCTCAGGCTTAATCAAAGACACCAGGTATTTTTTGGTTTGTCGTAGATCGATGTTTTTTTCCATTTCAACATTCACTCAACTAAATATACAAGCGCACCACTATTTACTAAAGACAATAATAAACCGCCCACAAAAAAGAATAAAACTGTTATATTCTAATATAAACATCGGAAATTCCTTATTATGCATCAGTTAAATTATCATCACCTTTACTACTTTTACCTGATTGCCCGGGAAGGCAGTATCGCCAGTGCCGCTAAACTGTTACATGTTACTCCACAAACCGTTAGTGGTCAGCTGAGTACTTTTGAGAAACAACTGGGTTATTCGCTGTTTGACCGGGTGAGTAAACGGCTCTACCTTAACAGCAAAGGCAAACTGGTGTACCAGCATGCCAGCGAAATATTTCAAAAAGGCGCCAGGTTAGTCGAGTTACTTCACGCCGATAACGAAACCATTGTTCAGACCTTTGTGATAGGGATTACCGATGCTATTCCCAAGGTCCTGGCCTATGATTTTGTACATGCCACGATGGCCCTCTCCGGGAATGTACGCTTTATTTTCAGAGAAGGACCATTTGACTCGTTAATCAGTGACTTAGCTGTCAACCATATCGACCTTGTTATTGCCGACAGAGGGATCGCCCCCGGCACACAGTTAAACGCCAACAGCTATTTTTTAGGCGAGTCCCATTTAAGTTTTTTTGCCGCTAAATCACAGGTGAATCATCATCAGGCGTTTCCTCGCTCCCTCAACGGCGTCAGTTTACTGTTACCGGGCATTAAGTCGGGCATTACCCTTGGCCTGACCAGCTGGCTGGAAGCCAATCAACTCTATCCCCGAATTGTGGCAGAGTTTGACGATAGTGCCTTATTAAAAGTGTTCGGCAGCGAAGGCTTTGGGGTATTTTGTGCCCCTTCGGCTATCGCCAGTCATGTGGCGGATTTTTACAATGTGGCCTGCATCGGTGAAATCACCGATATTACTGAGCGTTTTTATGCTATCACCGGCAAAAACCGCGCTCAGCACTCATTGGTGAATAGCATAGTAGCGGAGGCCAGGACGCTTTTGGGCTAAGCAATGTTTACCGGGTGCATTTTTGTGAACAGAAGCACACTAAACCATACCTTGCTTACCGATTTAACGTATACTATTGGTAAGTGAAGTGGTGATAACCGCCACCTATTTAAGGCCTCCTAGCCATACCGGCTCAATCTGCTTCAGGCAAACAGCAATGAAACCCAGGTTCAACAGGCCTCCAACAACTAATAAGTCCCGATATGAATCACAATGATGTTTTGCGCAGAGTGCGCTTCGCCCTTCGAATAGACGATACTGCGGCCATAAATATATTTAAGTTAGCTGGCTATAAAATGGATATTGAATATCTGAAAGCCAACATGAAAAAAGAAGAAGAAGCCGGCTTTTTGCCCTGTCGTGACAGCGTAATGGCAATGTTTCTGGACGGCCTGATCATAAAGATGCGCGGCGCCCAGTCGGATGCTCCTCCTCCGCAACTGGCGCGGGGGGAGTTTTTAAGTAACAACGAAATATTACGTAAATTACGCATTGCCTTATCGTTTCGTGATGACGATATGCTTGAAGTAATGAAGCTGGGCAATTTTAATATGAGTAAGGGCGAAATGTCGGCCTTCTTCCGTAAGCCTGATCATCGTAATTTTAAACC
>NZ_CAJXQY010000093.1 GCF_913058315.1 uncultured Alteromonas sp.
AGGCAACGATTTTACGCAATGTGTTTTACTTGTTTTTTATTGAGCGGATCCAACCAGTGGGGGGGCGCATTAACGACTTTTATTATCAGTTCGCTCCGCTTTTCAGCAAATGGCGTAACGAGGAAGCATTGCCGCCGTCGTTCCGGCAGTTTTTAACGGCACAACACCGTGGCTTTTTAGCGTATCAGCAGGCTATGCAGGCCCATGTGAAATTATGGCAGCGATTTTTAGGCCGCTGTCATTTATCCCCCACGGCCCCAGGTGGCTGAAGGCGACTTTAAACGCAGTGTTGTAACGACAGGTAGGAGCCAAGGCCGATAGTAAACAAAAAACAGCCCCACAGAGAATGTTCAATCACCACCACCGCCGTTGAGCGACTTTGCAGATACCTTACGCCGAACATCGCACCACCCACCGCCGACAACGCAACGGCCAGCCAGTTACCATAGATAGCATGGGCGAAGCCAAACAAGAAAGTGCTAGCCCCCAACCGCAATGAGTGCGTGGGCAAAATCGATTTATAGCGGTGAAAGAAAAACGTACGGTAAATAATTTCCTGCGGGATCACCGAAAACAAAGGGTACAACAGCAGTGTTAAAAGCCACAGGGAGGTTTGTTCGGCCGGCCATTGCAGAAATGACTCCGGTAACCAGAAGTATACTATGGCGGCAGTTGCCAGCGCCCAGGGTAAAAACAGGCGCAGCGAAGCTTTAAGGTGAGGTTTACCTTCCTGCCAGTTCCATAACCGGACCCGCTTAAATGTGCGGTCTGATACCAACAGCCACAAACAAACGCCGCCTACCCCGGCCAGCAACACCAACAGGTAAGGACCAAAATGTTTTACCCCAGCCAGAAACAGCAGAGGCAACACAATGAACAGGCTGAATAATTCAAGCCAGCGTATTGTTTGCATTATCGGCGACCCACGCAAATATGAAAAAATAATGACGATACGATGAATTTTATACTATTTTGCCATGACAAACGATTAGTCAGCTTGTTTTTTATACTTTTTAACGAACAACACGACCGCGCAACCGGCCGCCGGGATGGCAAATTAACCGGGCAAAAACGATGCACAGCCACGGGTATCGCAGAACAATTCTATAACGGAAGGAAAATCAAAGCGTTGGAGCAGCACCTGTCACCGCCTGCTCGGCAGCAATACAAGCGTTGCTAACAGAATGGGTAAAAACGAAGCCACTTTCGGTAAGGATTACCCTGTACAGCGGTTTAACTGTCTACCCTGATCGCGTGGCCCAGGGTATCAGATAAGATGCGCCGGATTTCATTACCGAGTTCGCGGAAAAACACCCGCCCTGGCGCGGTATTCCGCCACACCAGATTATGCTGACGTTCAATAGGCGTATCTTTAAGTTCGCACACATGCAGCTCGTCGGGCTGATGCAGTTCTGAGTGTACGTATAGGCCCGGTAAGAAGGCCACGCCCATGCCCATCACCACCATTTGCCTGAGCGTATCCAGACTCGTGCCCTCGTAATCCCGGGTAACCTGCGCGCCGATTTTCATACAGATCTCATGCACCTGGTGGTGGAAATGGTGCGCTTCTTCCAGCGTCAGTACCGTTTCGCCATGAATCTGCTCCGGCTCAATATAACGAAGGCCCGACAAAGGGTGGTCGCTGGGCACCACAAACTTGAGCGGTTCAATAAACAGTTTACTGGCTACCAGTTGTGAGGATTCCTGGGAACCCGGCGAAATAATGATATCAAAATGACCATCAAACAGGCCCTGCACCAGTTGAGTCGGCGCCGCTTCACGCACGTAGAACTTTAGCTTGGCGTAACGTTTATGTAATTGCGGCAGTATAAATGGCAGCAGGTACGGACCCAGCGTGGGCGGCACTCCCAGTCGGTAAGTGGTTTGATTGCCACCGGCGATATCCCGCGCTTTTTCTTCAAATCGAATGGACGACTGCAGCACATCTTCGGCCAAAGGCAACAGCGCGCGGCCCTCAGGCGACAGCAACGTACCACTACGGGAGCGTTCAAACAGCGATATGCCGAGGCTTTTCTCCAGCACATTGATTTGCGAGGTCAGGGTTGGCTGACTGATCCCTAACACCTGTGCTGCCCGGCGATAACTTAACTCCCGGGCCAGCGCGACAAAGTATCGAAACTGTGTGTAAGTCACTGACTTGGTTGACGCGACCATAAACTAAAGTCCAAATTATTGAGCCATCATATAGCCATAAACTATCACGAAGTAAACTATTTTTCTATTAACCTATCAGGTAACAATGATTTGGTATTTTATATCATTCTCTATCTTCATATTTAGGAGCGACTAAATGGACCACGTTATCTCTGGTGTTGCAAAATTCCAACAAGAAGTTTTTCCAGAAAAAAAAGCTGCATTTAAAAAGCTCGCCACGGGTCAAAATCCTGAAGTGCTTTTCATTACGTGCTCAGACTCACGTATCGACCCTAACCTGGTTACCCAAACAGAACCCGGTGACCTGTTTATCTGCCGTAACGCCGGTAACGTTGTACCGCCTCACAGCAATCAAACAGGCGGTATGACTGCTTCTATCGAATTTGCCGTGGCCGCGCTGGGCGTGACTCACATTGTAGTGTGTGGCCACTCCGACTGTGGCGCCATGAAAGGTGCTATTGCGCCGGAAGCCCTGACCTCATTGCCGCACGTAAAAGAGTGGCTGGGCCATTGCCGAGTAGCGACCGACGTAGTCAAAGAGCGTTGTGGTTGTGATTCACTGAACAAAGACGATCACCTGCAACTGGTGACTGAAGAAAACGTCGTTCAACAACTGCAACACCTGCGCACCCACCCGGCAGTAGCGGCTAAAATCGCAACCGGCCAGGTAAAACTGCACGGCTGGTTCTATAACATCGAGACGGCTGAAGTGCTTAACTACGATGAAAAAGCTGGCAAATTCGTCCCGATGGAATCGGCTTTTGATGCCGAGGAGCAACTGGTTGCCAATAAATAGCAGGGATTTTTTCTAATGAAACTGGACTTATCTTTTAGTGAAATAAAGAACGACTTACCCGCGAGTATCGTGGTGTTTTTCGTTGCTTTGCCGCTATGTCTGGGAATAGCGCTCGCCTCTGGTGCGCCACTGTTCTCAGGTATTATTGCCGGTATTGTCGGCGGTATTGTGGTTGGCCTATTCAGTGGTTCACGGCTGGGCGTTAGTGGCCCGGCTGCGGGCCTCGCAGTGATCGTATTTGATGCCATCGCTACACTGGGTAGCTGGGAATTATTCCTGGTTGCCGTGGTGTTATCCGGTGTTATTCAGCTAATTATGGGTTTCGCCCGGGCCGGCTTCATTGCGTATTTTATACCGACCTCAGTGATTACCGGTATGCTTGCCGGTATTGGTTTACTGATCATTCTTAAACAAATTCCTTACCTGTTTGGCTGGCACGCTGATTTCCTTGGCGAAGAAGCCTTTGTGCACGCGAATGGTGAGAATACCTTCTCTGCCATAGAGCACGCACTGGGACTACTGTCACCGGCCGCGATCCTGATTTCCGGCGTGTCGTTGGTGCTGTTGGTCATTTGGGACAAATTTTTAGTCCCTCGTCACAAAATCTTTCAGCTCATTCAGGGCCCGATTGTCGTAGTACTGTTAGGTATTCTGGCTTCTGTCATGATGAGTCAGGCCGGTACGCCACTGGATCCCAGTATGCTCGTCTCATTGCCGGTAATTAACAGCTTTAGCGACTTCACTCAGGAACTGGCTTTCCCCGACTTCTCACAAATGTTCAATATGGATGTGTTAACCATTGCTATTGTCATGGCAGCGGTGGCCAGTATTGAAACACTGCTGTGTGTAGAGGCTACCGATAAACTTGATCCGCAGAAAAACGTTACGCCAACCAACCGCGAGCTAAAAGCGCAGGGACTGGGCAACATTATTTCCGGTCTGGTTGGGGGGCTGCCGATTACTCAGGTGATTGTCAGAAGTTCAGCCAATATCGCGTTTGGCGGTAAAACTAAAGTGTCAGCCATTTTGCACGGTATCTTCCTGCTGGTTGCAGTGCTGGCCATTTCATCCATGCTGAATTTGATTCCGCTGGCCTCACTGGCGGCAATTTTAATAGTGGTAGGCTATAAGCTAACCAAACCGGTAATGTTTAAAGTCATGTATCAAAATGGCTGGGAGCAATTCCTGCCGTTTGTAACCACCATTGCTGTGATGATTTTTACCGACCTGTTAACCGGTGTGTTTGCTGGCCTTGGCGTGAGTATCTTCTTTACGCTGAAAAGCAGTTTCCTTAATGCGTACCAGTTTAAAGAGACCATTAACGAAGATCACGGCGAAACCACTCACCACATTGTGCTGGCCGAGGACGTATCATTTTTCAACAAGCCAAGCATTTTGAAAAAACTGAATTCGATTCCCGGTAATTCCAAAGTCGTGCTGGATTTTTCCAATACCAAATCCATTGCGTTTGACGTGAAGGAAATGATTAAGGATTATATCGACCAGGCACAAACCAAGAATATTCGGGTCGAAACCATCAAGTTTTAATCCCACGCCAGCTAAATCGGGTATCCCAACCTAGCCGATTTAACAAAGCGTCGTTAACGTAAAAGGCAGCCATCCGGCTGCCTTTTTGTTATATCTGTCCCACCTAAGTTGAAGAAAACCTCCCCTTCTTATAGCTTTTAGCTATCACGAGGTGCGCTATTCTTCTATGAGACTATAATATAACAATATTTTAACAATCATAAATCTTACAAACGACGAGGAGTTAGTTGGTATGGATCATGTCATTTCTGGCGTAGCAAAATTTCAAAAGGACGTATTTCCGGAAAAAAAAGCCGCGTTTAAGAAGCTCGCCAACGGCCAAAACCCGGAAGTGTTATTTATTACCTGTTCCGATTCACGGATCGACCCTAACCTGGTGACTCAGACCGAGCCAGGTGATTTGTTTATTTGTCGTAATGCCGGCAACGTTATCCCGCCACACAGTAACGAAACCGGCGGCATGACCGCGTCGGTCGAGTTCGCTGTTGCAGCGCTGGGCGTTACGCACATTGTAATTTGTGGCCATTCTGACTGCGGCGCAATGAAAGGGGCTATCAACCCTGAAGGTTTATCCGCCCTGCCTCACGTAAAAGAATGGTTGGGCCACTGCCGGGTAGCCACAGAAGTAGTCAAAGAGAAATGCGGCTGTGACGACCTGAATGCTGAGGACCACCTGCAGTTAGTCACCGAAGAAAACGTGGTTCAACAGTTACAGCACATCAAGACGCATCCTGCGGTCGCGGCCAAAATTGCCACCGGTCAGGTAAAACTGCATGGCTGGTTTTACAACATTGAAACCGCAGAAGTCACCTGCTACCAGGAAGAAACCGGCGAGTTCGGCACGATGGACGAGAAATATACCGCTGAGCTGGTGTCTAAACACAAAGAATCCTAACCAGAGTTAAGGAAAAGTCATGAAGAACTTGTTTGCTAATGTTCGTGGCGATATCACCGGTGGTATAACCGCCGGTGTTGTAGCGCTGCCGCTGGCACTGGCACTGGGTGTGGCATCCGGTGTTGGCCCTATGGCAGGTATGTACGGCGCTATTGCAGTGGGCTTTTTTGCAGCATTGTTTGGTGGTACCCCGTCACAAATCTCCGGTCCAACCGGCCCCATGGTAGTCGTACTGGCAGGGTTATTTGCCAGCTTATCCGGCAACGTAGAACTTATCTTCACCGCGGTTTTACTCGCCGGTCTGTTTCAGATCCTGTTTGGTTTTCTGGGCATCGGGAACTATATCCGACTGGTGCCCTACCCGGTAATTTCCGGCTTTATGTCGGGGATTGGTGCGATTATTATCATCCTCCAAATTGGCCGCTTATTAGGCCATGAACCACCAGGCGGCACTTTAGGTGCGCTGGGTTATATTCCTACCGCCCTGGCAGACATTAATTTTGCCACACTGGCTTTGGGAGTCGGTACGCTGGTGATAGCCTATAAATGGCCTGCCAGCCTGGGTAAATATGTACCAGGCGCACTGGCTGCGTTAATTATCGGTACCCTTGTCAGCCTGTTTATTACCAATGTCCCCATTTTAGGCGACATTCCAACGGGCTTACCGAGTCTGCATTTACCCACGTTTGAAAGTTCCACCTTGTTGTTAGTACTGGAAGCGGCGTTTATTCTGGCGATTCTTGGCGCCATAGATAGTCTGTTAACGTCACTGGTTGCCGACAACATGACCCGTACCCGTCATGACAGTTCAAAAGAACTTATTGGTCAGGGTATCGGTAACACCGTTGCAGGCTTAATTGGTGGTATCGCTGGTGCGGGTGCGACTATGCGTACCGTGGTAAATATCCGCAGCGGGGGTAAAGAGCGTTTATCAGGGATGGTGCATGCAATGGTGCTACTCGCCGTTGTAATGGGCCTGAGTCCTCTGGCCAGCGCAATCCCTCATGCCGTGCTTGCCGGTATTCTGGTAAAAGTGGGTCTGGATATTGTTGACTGGAGCTACCTGAAACGGGCTCACAGTGGTCCTCGCTGGGACTTCGCGCTGATGTTGCTGGTATTGGGTCTGACCGTATTTGTTGACCTAATTACCGCAGTTGGTGTGGGTGTGGTATTAGCTGCGCTGGCTTATGTTCGTCAGATTGCGCAGCTGCAAATTGAAGAACTGAAAAAAATTCCGGATACCCTTAACGATCCTAAAGAAAACGCCCTGCTGGAGAAAGCTAAAGGCAAAATCAGCATCTTTAGTTTTGGCGGTCCGTTAAGCTTTGGGGCAGCGGCCGACCTGGGACACCATGTTCGCGAATGGGTAAAACCAGGCTCCAGGGTGCTCATTCTGGACTTTTCCAGGGTACCCACCATGGACGTGTCAGCTTCAATGGCCGTTGAAACGGTAACGTCGGATGCCAAAAACTCCGGTCGGCAACTGATGGTTTGTGGTGCGTCCGATAAAGTACGGGAAGTGCTGGATAATGTTAACGCTTCTTCGGCGGAAATACTTACCTACCCCACGTTACTTGAAGCTTTGGAATCGGCAGTGTCGATTATCGAGGATAGTGGAAAAAAGTCGCCAAAGCATGATGGCAGCTCCACGCTCTCCCATGCTTAACGCTTAATCCCCCCACGCAAAGAGAGCGCCGGTTGGCGCTCTCTTTTTTCAGGCAACGAAAAACAGATACCCCTTTGCCAGTTTGTCCGCTACACTAATTATGAAATACACGTAATTGCTGGACTTAGAAGTGGCTGATAATAATGGTGTTTTAGCGCGAATTCGTGACAAGTATACCGACTTGTCGCCCTCTGCCCGGGCTATCGCTAATTACCTTCAACAGTTTCCGCTGACCATCATCAGCGACTCCACTGCCGAAATTGCAGCAAAAACCAATACCTCCAAAGCCACCGTTAGCCGCTTGTTTCGTCAATTAGGCTATGCGTCCCATCAGGATGCCAAACAGGATGTGGTACTTCAGCGCGATGCCGGAATTCCGGTTAAGCAAACCCTGACTCAGCATGATTACATTGCCGCCGAGCTCGGTAACCTGCAGCGCACCCTGGAGTCCATTCCGGCCGAGGAGATTAACCAAATCGCGGCCATCCTGGCCGAGGCGCCGCGGATAACCCTGATTGGCTATCGCAACAGTTATCCGGTGGCCTTGCACTGCCGTCAGCAGCTTAAGCAGATCCGCCCCAATGTACGGTTACTCCCTCAGCCCGGACAAAGTCTGAGTGAAGACTTAATGGATTTGGCGGAAGATGAGGTGATTGTAGTGTTTGGTTTTCGCCGTCGACCACGTATTTTTGCCCGTATGATTGATGCATTGCCGCCAGAGCGAACCATATTACTGACCGACCCTACCGGGCAGGTATATCAGGACCGCGTTGGCCATACGCTGGTGTGTCAGTTGGGTAACCAGTTTGCTTTCGACAGTTACGCCGCACCAATGAGTCTGGTATCCGTACTGTGTAATCAGGCCTACACTTTGTTAGGTGACGAGGGCGATCACCGGGTATCCACTATCAGTCAGCTTTATGCCCAAATGGGTGAACTCGATCCCGAATAGCCGGCAATAATTCATATCCTGAAACATTCATTATTTTGCATTATGCCAACAGTTGGGTAATCTGACAGTCACCACATTAATCACTCTTACAGGGGTCAGTAAGGATGCTGAGCCAATCCGAAAACCGCGGCGAACATGCCCTGGTGCTGAATCAAATTAGCAAAGCCTATGCCGATAAAACGGTGTTAAATCAGCTCAATCTGACCGTACCTTTTGGCAGTGTATTTGCGTTTCTGGGCAATAATGGCGAAGGGAAATCCACGACTATTCGGGTGCTCACAGGTCTGGAAGCGCCCGACAATGGCAGTGTCTCTATTTGTGGTGAATCCCTTTATGGCCGCCGCAAAGTCCCCTTGCCCGGCACGTCCAGGGTGGTCCCTGACTACCGTATTTTAGCCAGGCTTGGCGGCCTGATCGAAGCGCCCAGCCTCTACCCAAACTTAACGGCCGAGGAGTTTCTGGGGATCGGATGCCGTATTAAACGCCTGCCCAAAACGGAAATCCGACGGGTATTGTCGGTCGTCTCAATGCTGGACGCTGCTAAACGCGTGATTGCGCAATTTTCACTGGGCATGAAACAACGACTGGCGATTGCCCATACGCTGCTAGGTGACCCCGAGGTACTGATCCTTGATGAGCCCACCAATGGCCTTGACCCCAGCGGCATAAGGGATATCCGGGAATTGCTAAAAGCACTGCCGGCCACGACCGGCACCACGGTGTTTTTTTCTACTCATAACCTCGATGAAGTGGAAAAAATGGCCAGCCGTTTTGCGGTGTTAAAAGACGGCGGAATTCGTTTTGAGTCTGATATCAGCACCTGGCAATCAGCCCAGCAGTTCAATATGAGTCTGGAAGTCGCCGATGCCGAAGCGGCGCAGACCGTGCTACAACAACATGGGTATACCAGTAAAACCATCAATAACACCCTGGTGCAGGTTGAACATCTGGCCCGTTATGAGCAACCTCAATTGCATGCCGTGCTGGTCCGGGCAGGCATTGAACTGTTTCAATCCTATCAAAATAAACGCTCTTTAGAACAGTGGTTCACCAATGAAAATACTGACTGACACCGTGGGGCACACGGCTGACCTGCTGAGGGTGGAAACCCTGAAACTCAAGCGAACCTCGACCCTGCTGATGGTGTTCGCCCTGCCGCTGTTGGTGGTGCTGTTTTGTATGGGGCTGGCCCTTAAATCCCAGGACGTCAGTCAGTTCGACGCAGAAGCATGGCAAAAATGGTGGATGGGCGTTTTGGCATTGTGGAGCTATTTTATGCTGCCATTGTTTATTGCCCTGATCACCGGCGCCATTAACGGTAATGAACATAAAAACGAGGGCTGGCGGTTAATGCTGGCGCTGCCGGTGAATCTGAGCTCGCTCTATTTTGCCAAGCTCCTGCTTGGCGCCCTGCTCAACGTGATTGCTATGGGATGGCTGTGGCTAAGCGGTGTACTGGCTACGTTTGTGATAAGCGCATTCGGCGCGCCGCCGCCCCCTGATTTCGGTATGCAATTACTGGAGGCATTGCCTGTTCTGGCACTCACTTGCCTGCCGGTATTAGTCATTCAACATGCCCTGAGCTGGCGTTTTGGTAATATAATCGTGCCCCTCTCGGTGGCGGTTATTGCCACCATGGGCATTGTACAAATTGGCAGTTCACAATACTGGGTCTGGTATCCCTGGAGCTATATGATGACGTCTGCACTCGCTGGCAGCGGGGAAATACGTGAGCTCGCTCTGTGGTTGTCGCTGGCGGTAACAGCGGGACTTTTCTGGTTAAGTGTCCTGACCGCTGCGGCTAATAAACGCGCCGGTTAATCGCTAGTCGCCCCGAAATGGTTTAGCCATCTCAAGGGCAATCCAGGCCACCAACCCGACACATCAGCGCAGCAGTAAGTGTGGTTGCTTATTGCAATCGCTTTATGCGGGCCTGCGTCTATTAGCTTATCAGTCCACCCCCGCCTTATCCGGCTGTGCCGGTGTGTCCTGATGGGGGACATCTTGCAGGGGGACATGCTCGGTGCGCGGATCAATCTCAAACGCCATGGGCGTAGTAATACCGGCTGACGGCTGAAACGTAGGATGCGTGTCACTGGTATCGGGCAGGATGTGGCTACGACGGCGCAGAATAACAATGCCTGCAAATAACAGCAGAAAAAATGTCATGTAAGCATACAGTCCTTTTGCGCCCATGATCCCCATCAGATAAGCAGCTAACGGCCCACCAATGGCAGAGCTGATACCGTACGTGATCAGCATTCCACTGCCGATGGGCAGAAAATCCTTCGCCGTGGCATTGTCATTCACATGGGCCAGACAAATCGCGTAAGAGGTCATACAGGTACCGCCCCAGAAAAACGCCAGTAGCGCCGCCGGCCAGCCAGCAAAACCAGACCAATAGGACGCCACAACAATGGCCAGTGATATCATTGCGCCCGCCAGCGCATTGTAAATTAAAATGATTCGGCGGTCGTAACGGTCAGAGAAACGCCCTACCGGGATCTGAAAACAGGCGCCCCCCAGAACCGTGGCCGACATAAACATTGCCAGTTGAGCATTGGTAAAGTTGCTCTCGGCGGCATACACCGGCCCGAGCGACCAAAAAGCCCCCGTCACCAGGCCCAGAATTACCGCACCTATCATGGCGATGTGCGAATGCTGCCAGACCTTTTTAAAACTCACCCGGACACTGTTTACTTTCGCCGGGGCCAGCGACAGCGTGAGCGATACCGGTATAATCGACAATGCAATAAAGATGGCGGCAATACTAAACAGTAACGGATAACTGACATCCGCTAACAGCAGTAACTGTTGAGCCAGGGTGATCATCAACAAGTTCAGCATTGAGTAAAATGATAAAATCGTACCGCGGTTGGTTGCATCAGCGCGCTCATTGAGCCAGCTCTCAATGATCATATACAGCCCGGAGACCCCTGCCCCCAGAGCAAATCGCAGTAGCAGCCACAGCACCAGCGACTGTAACCAGGCAAACAGCAACGTGAAAATAAGATAAGCGCAGGCCAGCACCGCAAAACCACGAATATGACCCACCCGTTTCAGGACATAAGGCGTCGCCAGACAACCGGCGATGATCCCAAGAAAATAGGCCGAGCCGGTTAACGCCACTTCAACGGCAGAAAAACCGAGCTGATTGGCGGCCACGGGCAATAGCGTTAACAGTAAGCCATGACCGAGCAGTAACAGCGCATCAGACAACAACAGTGCAGAAATTGGCAGCAGTGAACGAACCATAAAAATCAGTCACGCGCAGAAGAGTGATAACTTTACGATACAGACTGCGCGCAAAATTGCCAAGATGCTCAGCACTTTTGCCACTGGCAATTTAAGCACCTTGCCACGACCAACCACTAAACGCGCAAAACACCCCTCCCTCGTTAACATAAAATACAACTTGTTAACAAACGTTTCACTTGACTTATCGGTGAAACAATTGTTTCATAGAGTCATCCTTCTGTTACATTAAACTTCATGGATCATTTTACCGTTAGTTCGCCTTTTGTCTGGCAGCCAGCGCCCGACGTGGTGCCTGCTGAACAGGCTAATTCATCAGCCAGTACTGAGACTGTCAACGATAGCGTCACTTCGCTGTCGGGCCTGCGGGTGGCAGTTAAGGACTTGTTTGCTATCAAGGGTACATCTACCACAGCAGGTAATCCTGACTGGCTGGCCAGTCATGCCGATGCCGACACCACGGCCAGCGCAGTCACTAAACTGATAGCGGCTGGCGCCATGGTGGCAGGAAAAACCATTACCGACGAACTGGCGTACAGTTTAAACGGGCAAAATATCCATTACGGCACGCCGCAAAACCCGTTAACGCCGGAGCGCCTGCCCGGCGGTTCATCAAGTGGCTCGGCCGTAGCAGTATCGGCCGGTTTGGCCGACATTGGCCTGGGCACCGATACCGGCGGCTCCATTCGTGTACCGGCCAGTTATAACGCACTGTACGGCATGCGCCCTACTCACGGCCGCATCAGCACCGACGGCCTGGTCGCCCTGGCGCCGGGTTTCGATACTATCGGTGTGATGGCAAAAAGCCTTGATGTGCTGGAACGCAGCATGAGTTGCTTATTTGATTCACCGGTTACTGATACCCCGGCTCTGACGTCGCTGGTAATTTACCAGACGGCGGTGGATAACAGTGAGCAGGCAAATGCCGCCAATCAATGGCTTGCGCACCTGCCAATAGCTAACCAAAACGGTGATTTCAGTCAGTTGGAACAGCTCCCGCTGGCTGAAGCATTCAGAGTATTACAGGGGCGTGAGATTTGGCAAACTCATGGTGAGTGGATTACAAACACTCAGCCGGTATTTGCACCGGATATTGCCGAGCGATTTAACCAAAGCGCGCAGATCAGCGACGCCGAGGTAGAACACGCAACACATATACAACAACAAGTACGTCAGCTTTTAGCTTCACTGCTTAGTGATAACCGCGCCATTGTACTGCCCACCACACCGGGCTGCGCACCGCAGTTAACAGCCAGTGCGGCCGAACTGACCGACTACCGCAAACAATTATTATCATTAACTGCCTTAGCCGGACTGGCGGGTTTACCACAACTGCATTTGCCGTTATTTCGCCTGAATGACGCACCCTGCGGCTTATCATTGATAGGCCCTGCGGGCAGTGAAACCAGCCTGTTCGCTCTGGCTCGTACCCTTACGGAATAAGAATAGAAAGCATGACAAAACAACAACACACTGCTTTTACCGCGCCACACTATGCTGCATCGACAGTAGGCAACGATATCCTGCAACGCGGCGGCACCGCCATTGAAGCCATGGTGGCCGCAGCGGCCTCTATTGCGGTGGAATACCCGCACATGAACGGCCTCGGTGGTGACGGTTTCTGGCTGATCAGTGAACCGGGCAAAGCCCCGGTTGCTATCGACGCCTGCGGCACGGCGGCCGGACTGGCTGATAGCGATTTTTATCAGGGCCTGGATGCAATTCCCTCGCGTGGAGGCAAAGCGGCTTTAACCATGGCTGGTGCTGTGGCTGGCTGGCAAAAAGCCCTGGAGATCAGTGCCAACTGGCAATCGCCTATGCCGCTGCAGGACTTACTGGCCACCGCCATCAGTCAGGCGAACTGGGGCATTGAAGTGACCCAGAGTATGTCGGATGCCAGTTACAAAACCTTCGATGATTTAGCCGGTGATGAACATTTCGGTCAGTTTTTAATTAAGGGCAAGGCCCTTAAAAAAGGCAAAATTGTTAAACTCACTAAGCTTGCCAACACCTTACAACGTTTAGCAGACAACGGTCTGAATGATTTTTATCACGGTGATATTGCCCGTGAACTGGCCGCGGATCTGGAAGCGGCGGGTTCGCCTATCCGCTTAAGCGACTTTAATCAGTATGAAGCAAAAGTGGTGACGCCATTAAGCGTATCAACCTCAAAAGGCACACTCTACAATCTGCCAGCGCCTACTCAGGGCATTGCCTCATTAATCATTCTGGCGCTTTACGATCGCGTGGTCAGCCAGGGTAACAACGATGCCGATATGGTCCACCTGCTGATTGAATGTACTAAGCAAGCCTTTATTAAACGCAATGAATACCTCACCGATCCGGGCCGTTTGAGTGTCGATCTCAACAGCTTCCTGAGCGATGAGGCGCTTGATGAGATGGCAGCCAATATTCTCTTAAACAAAGCCCTGCCCTGGCCTGTTGAAGCCAAACTTGGCGATACCATCTGGATGGGGGCCTGTGACAATGAAGGACGAATGGTTAGCTACATTCAAAGCTTATACTGGGAATATGGCAGCGGTGTAGTCAGCCCGCAAACCGGTATTGTGTGGAATAACCGCGGTACGTCGTTCAGCCTGACACCCGGCCACTTACAACAACTCAAGCCCGGCTTAAAACCGTTTCATACCTTAAACCCGGCCTTTGCTGAGCTTAATGACGGCCGCCGCATCAGCTACGGCACCATGGGCGGCGAAGGCCAACCGCAAACTCAGGCCGCCTTGTTCAGCCGGTATGTCTACCATAATCAGCCACTCGACAAATCCATTGCCCTGGGTCGCTGGTTACTTGGTCGCACCTGGGGCGATCAGTCGCATAACTTAAAAGTTGAGCGTGACCTTAATGAATACGTTGGCGAAGATCTGCTGGCCCGCGGTCACGACATGGTGGTGGTAGATGCCTGTAACGAACTCATGGGCCATGCCGGCGCTGTAGTCCTGCATACGGATGACACCACAGAAGCCGCCACCGATCCGCGCAGCGACGGCAAAGCCTTCGCACAACCTTATACCTCATCAGGAGAAGTACAGTAATGGATGCATTGATGGAATTACTACCCACCATTCTGGCATTGATGGCTACCGGCGTGTTTGCCGGGATTCTGGCTGGCTTGCTCGGCGTGGGTGGCGGTATTGTAATTGTACCGGTACTGTATTTTCTGTTTCAGGCGCTGGGCGTGTCGGCGGATTCTGCCATGCTGATAGCCACCGCCACCTCACTGGCCACTATCATTCCCACTTCGCTGAGCTCTATTCATGCTCACCGCAAAAAAGGCAACGTCGATACCGACCTGCTCAAACGCTGGGGTCCGTTTATTCTGCTGGGGGTGTTGCTGGGCAGCTACGCGGTAACCCAGGTCAACGGTGAAGTATTAACCCTACTGTTTGGCACCATTGCCAGCTTATCTGCCATAAATATGTTTATCGGGAGTAAAAGTGCCTGGTTTAACGACCTACCCGGCGCCCTTGGCCAGCGCATTATCGCTATTTGCATTGGTTTATTCAGCGCCATGGTGGGTATTGGCGGTGGCACACTCACCGTGCCTACCCTAACGTTTTGCAATTACCCGGCCCACCGGGCAGTAGGCACCGCCGCTGCCGTCGGTCTGATTATTTCACTGCCGGCCGCCGTGACCATGCTGATTTTAGGCCAGGCCCCGGCTGACGCCCCAGACGGCACCATTGGCCTGGTGAACTTAATTGGCTTTGCCGCCATTGTCCCCCTTACTGTGTTATTTGCACCGGTTGGTGCTGGCCTGGCCAGCAAACTGGATGCCGCAAAGCTCAAGAAAGTATTTGCCGTGGTACTGCTTATCACCGGCGTAAGAATGCTTGCTCAGAGCGTGCTCTAGGAGAAAAAATGAAACCCTTATCCATGCCACCCCGACTGCTGATGGGCCCCGGCCCGATTAACTGCTATCCGCGGGTATTAACGGCCATGTCACAACAGCTGGTTGGCCAGTATGACCCGGCCATGACCAGTTGCATGAATGAAGTCATGGCGTTGTATCGTCAGGTTTTTCAAACCAACAACCACCACACCATTTTGGTGGATGGGACGTCCCGTGCCGGTATCGAAGCGGTGCTGGTGTCTGCGCTGGAGCCCGGCGATAAAGTACTGGTCCCCATTTTTGGCCGCTTCGGACACCTCTTGTGTGAAATTGCCGAACGTGCCGGTGCCGAAGTGCACAGCATAGAAGTGCCCTGGGGTGAAGTGTTCGAGCCAGAACAAATTGAAAAAGCCATCCGTGAAGTACAGCCTAAAATGCTGGCAGTGGTTCAGGGCGATACCTCTACCACCATGCTCCAACCCCTGGCGCATTTAGGTGAAATTTGCCGCCGCTACGACGTGCTGTTTTACTCCGATGCCACCGCCTCCATTGGCGGTAACCCGTTTAACACCGACGACTGGCAGCTCGATGCGGTGTCGGTTGGCTTGCAAAAATGTTTGGGTGGCCCGTCTGGTAGCGCACCGATTACTTTAAGCGATCGCTATGTTGAGCTGGTGCGCAAGCGTCATCATGTTGAGGCCGGTATTCGCGAGTCAGCGCATCAGTCGGGCTCGGGCAGCCGTATTCGCTCTAACTATTTTGATATCCCCATGTTGCTCGATTACTGGGGTGAGGAGCGGCTGAATCACCATACCGAAGCCGCAACCATGCTGTTTAGTGCCCGCGAATGCGCCATTAACCTGATTGAAGAAGGCATTGATAACAGCATTGCCCGCCACAAACAGGCTGGCGATGCCATGCTGGCCGGCGTGCAGGCGCTTAACCTTGAACCCTTTGGTAACCTTGCCCACAAAATGCATAATGTGGTCGGGGTAGAAATTCCTGCGGGGGTAGATGGCGAACAGATCCGCCAGCAACTACTACTGGATTTTAATATTGAAATTGGTACCAGCTTTGGTCCGCTGAAAGGCCGTATCTGGCGCATTGGCACCATGGGCTATAACGCCCGTAAAGATGCCGTACTGCACACCCTGCAGTCGCTGGAAACCGTGTTACGCCGCGCCGGGCACAAACTCCCTGCCGGTGGTGGCGTTGACGCCGCGCTGGATAGCTTCTCAGGTTCATCACTATGATGGATTTTGCCAGCCTGGCCAACCAGGTGATGTTACGTTGCGATCAGCTCGGTGCGATTACTCAGTCACCCGGCATCGTTGACCGTCGCTATCTTACCCCGCAACATCGTCAGGCCAACGACCTGGTAGCGGTCTGGATGCGCGAGGCAGGCATGACAGTCTGGCAGGACGCCGCCGGTAATCAGTGGGGGCGCTATCACAGCACCGACGCCAATGCGCGTTCGCTGGTGCTTGGTAGTCACCTCGACACCGTGCCGAACGGTGGAAAGTACGATGGCATGCTGGGCGTTATCGCGCCTCTGGCGGTCGTCCATCATTGTTTTGAAAACGGCATTCGCTTTCCGTTTCACATTGATATCGTCGGCTTTGGCGATGAAGAAGGCACCCGATTTGGCTCTACCCTGCTGGGCAGCCGGGCGTTAACCGGACGCTGGAAGGAAGACTGGCAGTTACTGCGTGATGAAAACAAGGTGTCACTGCCTGAAGCGATGGCCGAGTTTGGTCTGGCATTCGACAAGGTTGGCGATGCCACGCTTAAGCCAGACAGTGTGCTGGGCTATCTGGAAGTGCACATTGAACAAGGACCGGTACTGGAAGACAAAAACCTGCCGGTAGGCTGGGTAACCGCCATCGCCGGTGCCAAGCGGCTCAATGTGCAGGTGAATGGCATGGCCGGCCATGCCGGTACTGTGCCCATGGGCATGCGTCAGGATGCGCTGGCCGGTGCCAGTGAAATGGTGCTGGCGGTGGAATCCATTGCCAGTCAGTTTGGCATTGTTGCCACCGTTGGACGACTTGAAACACGCCCTGGCGCGGTTAACGTTATTCCTGGTCAGGTTAATTTTTCGCTGGATATTCGCAGCGAACATAACCATAAACGCGATGCCGCACTGCAACTGATTGAAGAAGTCTTCCGCGATATTGCAGAGCGCCGCCACGTAGATGTTAACTGGCAGCAAACCCACCATGCCGATGCCGTGCATTGCGATCCGTACCTGTCGCAAACCCTGTCACAAGCTATACAGCTCAGTGGTTTTAATGCCGTCAGTCTGCCTTCAGGCGCTGGTCACGATGCCATGGCCATGGATGCCATTTGCCCGGTAAGCATGCTGTTTGTGCGCTGCAAAGGCGGCATCAGTCACCATCCGGGTGAGTCCGTTACCAGTGCCGATGTGGCCGCCAGCTTACAGGTTATTTTTCGATTTTTTGACGCTTTTTCGCCTGACTTTTAGGGCAGTTACCAACCAGAAGGATGATACGCATGAAAATACCCAGAATTTATAATGATGCAGACGGTAAAAGTCATTTTGGTGAAGCCGATATCCCGCTCAAAGATGGCGGCCCGATAGGCTTATTATCAGAGAAGATCCCCGCTGGTTCGATTATTTTTCGCGAAACGCCTGCCGATTACGACTTTAAATGGCATCCCGCACCAACCCGTCAGCTGTTATTTATCTTAAAAGGCCGCGCAGAATTTACCGTGTCCTCTGGTGAACGCCATGTTTACGGTGCCGGTGATGTGCTGCTGCTTGAAGATACCGAAGGTGAAGGTCACTGCAGCCGCGCCATGTACAATGAAGTGCGTCATTCGATTTTTGTTACCCTGCCTGACGGCTTCCCTTATTAGTTAACGGTTCAGAGTTCTCCGTATGGGGCTGGCTGCTATTGAGTCAGTCACGCCCCTCTCTGGTGCAACGCCTTATCGCCGCCATTTAGCGCGCCTTTACCCATCAATTATTATCCTTTAATTACAGAAACTTACACATACTCCTGGCATCCGGACCAAATGGTCAGATTATTGCTTCATCCGTAACGTCTTTTTTTACGCCTACAGTGAGCAATATGTGCAGTATGTTTTACCGGTGGAATGCCCACCGTTCAGTCCCTTCCCTGAGACGCTTCTTATTCGCCACTGCCCTGATGCTGACACCGTGCTCAGTTTTCAGTGCCAACATGGACTCATGGTTCCGCGAATATAAGCAAACCGCCAGTGACCAAGCGCTTTATCAGTTACTGTGGTCACTGCCGAAAGGCGGCGATCTGCATCACCATTTAAGTGGTGCAGGCTTTAGTGAGTGGTGGTATGACATCGCCACCCAGCCAGAGCGCAACGGAGGCTACATTTACTATACCAAAACCCGTCTGCGGCAATGCCGTGGTTATGGCACCAATGAATATGGCCCTAACCCGCAAAACCTGTTGTTCCGGACTATTCAGGCCTCTACTTACGCCGGGCTAAGTGACTGCGAGAAGCAGGAATATAAGTTACTCAGCGCTCTCGATAACGTCGAAAAACAAGCCTATTTTGACAGTATTCGTCTGGATAAAGCCCATGAGGGGCGCAATGAATTTTTCGAACGGCACTGGCAACGTCTGAATGAACTGACCAATAACCCACATGTCGGTGCGTACATTCTGCTTAAAAACATGCAGGCTTTCGCTGATGAAGGGCTGCAGTATCTGGAAACCCAGGTGAATGTGGATCGCAGTATTACCCCTGACGGCGAATTAATGTCGCCGGATGACTCACTGAAAATCTATACCGACATGCTGGCCTCCAGCGCGGCTTTAGAAACCGGTGTAACGGTGCGTTTTCAGTATGCTTTGCTGCGTTTTTTACCGCACGCTGAAAAGCACTTACGCTGGATGTATGACTTTGTCGATAAGCACCGCGATCTTTACGTGGGCATTAATATGGTCGGCCGCGAAGATAACGACAAAGGCTATCCATTGCGTTTTTTACCTGTATTGCGCGACCTCCGCCGCCAGTATCCGGCAATCAATCTGGCCATCCACGCCGGTGAGGTAGATGAACCCAATCAACACGTCAGAGACACCCTGCTACTCGGTGCCCAGCGTATTGGCCACGGCCTGAACACGATTACCGATCCGGACACCCTGCTGCTGATGCGCCATGGCCCGTACCTGATTGAAATTAACCTTATCAGTAACCACCTGCTCGACTACACAGAAGATTATGCCAGCCATCCGTTCCCGGAGTATTTGCGCACCAATATTCCGGTGGCGCTGACGACTGACGATCGCGGCATGTGGGACAGCACCCTTACCGATGAGTACTACGTAGCGGTTAAAGAATTTAATTTATCCTGGCAGGAACTCACCGGTCTTGCTCGCCAGTCTCTTCAGCACAGCTTTTTAGCCGAAGACGATAAACAAGCCGCGCTTAGCGCTTATGAGCAGCGTTTGCGCCAGTTTGCAGAAACCCTTGCCCGTGATGGCGATTCGTCATTACCGCAAGCCGCCCCTAAACGGCGTTTTATCTGCAACTATCAACCCACTTTGTGTCATCAAGGATAGCGAATGTCTCAGCACCACATACTTTATGCGCTGGAAGATAAACCCGGATTTATGGTTAGCCTGACCGCCGCGGTACAACACGTACTCGCCAGTTTTATTGGTGTAGTAACACCCACGCTGATCATTGCTTCGGCACTGGGGTTACAGGCTGAAGTGCCATACCTTATCAGCATG
>NZ_CAJXQY010000094.1 GCF_913058315.1 uncultured Alteromonas sp.
AGTTTGTTATGTCTGCCAGTGACAATGACAACACTGAAGAAGGGCACAATTATTGTCCTTTCTTCGATTTAAATAGAGCCTCCTTTTAGGGGGGGAACGCAAAGCCACCTTCTTTAGAAGGAAGATTCTTTACTGGGTTGTACAGCCTTACAAAATTGTCATGCTTAAACATCAAACTAACAAATGCGTTATGTAAACGTTAAATAAAATCGGCTTAAATTTAAATGAAATATAAAAATTCCAATAAAATCAATGATTTTAAATGTTGGCATGATACCTGTAATAAGTTAATAAATTGTTGCGCCTCAGGGCGCTTAGAAGCTCATAGTGGAGAACAAATTATGGCGATGACAGGTGTATTACGTCCAGGACATGTAGCGGTACGGGTATTGGACTTAGATGAAGCCGTTAAGTTTTACGGTGATGTTATGGGGCTGGTCGAGACCGGTCGTGACGACATGGGACGGGTATATTTTAAATGCTGGGATGAACAGGATCACAGCAGTTACATTATTCGTGAAGCCGAGCAGGCAGGTGTCGACTTTGTGGGTTTCAAAGTCCTCGATAGTGCCACCCTCGATAAGCTTGAAAAAGATCTGAACGCTTACGGTGTAGAAACCCGCCGTCTTGAAGCCGGTGACTTACTTGAAACTGGCGAGCGCGTGCGCTTTACCCTGCCATCGGGCCATGAGTTTGAACTTTTCGCTGAAAAAACCAAAGTAGGTAATGGCATGGGCCTGACTAACCCGGCGCCCTGGTATACCCAGAGTGAACACGGTATTGCCCCGGTGCGTCTTGATCACATGCTGCTGTACGGACCAGACATCGCCAAGGTGAAAGCCATTTTTGAAGATGTACTGGGCTTTTATCTGGTTGAGCGCGTGCTGGGTGAAGACAATGAGACCGAAGCCGGCATCTGGCTGTCCTGCTCGCATAAAGTGCACGACATCGCGTTTGTTGAATATCCCGAGCCGGGCAAGCTCCACCATACGTCGTTTCTGATGGAAAGCTGGGAACGTGTGCTGCGTGCTGGTGACATTATGTCGATGAACAAAGTGGCCGTGGACATTGGCCCCACGCGTCACGGCATCACTCGTGGTTGTACCATTTATGCCTGGGATCCTTCCGGTAACCGTTTTGAAACGTTTATGGGCGGTTATCACCCTTACCCTGATTACGAAACCATTACCTGGACCTGGGATAACTTCGCGCAGGGGCTCGATTACCCGCAGCGTAAGCTGCACGAGAGCTTCCTGACGATAGTGAGCTAACGGCAAACCTGGAAGGACAAATCATGAACGACAGTATTGCGGCCCCGAAAGAGCAGTTCGACACCTCGTTACATTACGTGCGTGTGACAGGCAAACGAGACGACGGATTTGTGGAGTTTGAGTTTAGTGTAGGCCAGCCGGAGGTGGCACTGGAAATGGTGCTTAAACAGCAGGACTTTGAAAAGTTTTGTGAAGAACAAAAGGTGACATTCCTCGATGAGGAAGCGGCTCCCTCCGACGATGAAGAAAAGAATGCATTCCAGTGGAGTCTCCACGACGCTACCCACCACTTTCGTGACGAGTAGATAGGCAAGTTTAGAGGAAAGAATTATGCAAATCGATGTACAAACGGTCAATATTGAACAGAAAAATCAGACCTTTACCCATTTAAAGAAGCGCTTTGGCGATAAGAAAATCCCATCGCGGTATCAGGAAGCCAGCTATGACCTGCAGGCCGAAGAGAATCTGCATTATCGCCCGACCTGGGCGCCAGAGCAGGAGCTTTACGATCCGAATTTAAGCAAAATTCGCATGAACGACTGGTATGACTTAAAAGATCCCCGTCAGTTCTATTACAGCACCTACACGCTGAATCGTGCCAAGCAACAGGAGACCATGGAGTCTAATTTCAAGACGGTTGAGTCGCTGAACCTGATTGAAGGCATGCCGGACCCGGTTCTGGCTGTGGCGCAGGACCTACTCATTCCGTTGCGCCATGCCAATTACGCGGCCAACATGAATAACACCCTGGTTTGCGGCTACGGTTATGGCACGGTGTTTACCCAGCCCTGTGTTTATCACGCGATGGATAATTTAGGCATTGCCCAGTACCTGTCTCGTCTTGGCCTGATGATTGGAGATGTGGAATCCCTCGAAGCAGCAAAGCAGGACTGGATGGACAGCGATGCCTGGCAACCGCTGCGCCGCTCACTGGAAGATCTGATGTGTGTGCGCGATCCGGTGGAAGTATTCATTAAACAAAACTTTGTGCTGGATGGCCTGCTTTATCCGCTGGTGTATCAGCGCATTGTCGACCAGAACCTGGTTGAGCAGGGTGGTTCAGGCATTTCAATCCTTACCCAGTTCATGACTAACTGGTATCTGGAGTCCAAACGGTGGGTGGACTCGGTGATCAAAACTATGGCGTCTGAATCTGCAGAGAACAAAGCGGTTCTGGAAGAGTGGATCGACAGCGCCGCTAATCACTTTACCTCGGTATTGCTGCCAGTGGCAGGGTTAGCGGTTGCAGGTAATCAGGCCGACGAACTGGTTAGTGAAGCTCACGACGAATTATTACAGCGCGCTAAAAAAGCCGGTTTGTTTAAGTAGGAATCAAGATGTCTAAAGTATTTATCATTTTACAGGCCAATGAAGAGACCCGCTCGATTGTGGAAGCCATTGAGCAGGATAACCCGGATGCCGAAGTGGTACACGAGCCAGCTATGGTGAAGGTACAGGCCGAAGGCCACCTGGTGGTGCGTCGCGAAACCATTGAAGAAGAAATTGGCCGTGAGTTCGATATGCAGGAACTCAACATTAACTTAATCACGCTCAGCGGCAACGTCGATGAAGACGAAGACGCTCTGACACTCACCTGGAACAGCTAGGAGACTATCGTGGATATTAAAAAGACCCCGAAGAAACTTAACGTAAAAGAGAAGTATCGCTTAATGACCCGCGATCTGGCCTGGGAGCCAAGCTATCGCGACGAAAAAGAAATCTACCCTTATGTGGATTACGAAGGCATTAAGGTTCACGACTGGTCCAAGTGGGAAGATCCGTTCCGCCTGACCATGGATGCGTACTGGAAGTATCAGGCCGAAAAAGAGCGTAAATATTATGCAATCATCGATGCCCACGCGCAAAACAACGGCCATCTGAATGTGACGGATGCGCGGTACTTAACCGCAATCAAGTTGTTCCTGCAGAGCATTAGTCCGGCTGAATATGCGTCTCACCGTGGTTTTGCCCGGGTTGGACGTGAGTTTGCCGGCGTCGGTCCACAGGTGGCTTGTCAGATGCAGTCGATTGACGAAATCCGCCATGCACAAACCCAGGTTCACGCTATGTCGAACTACAACAAGTTCTACAACGGCTTTAAAGATTTTGCCAATCAGCGTGACCGGATCTGGTACACCTCAGTAGCCCGTTCATTCTTTGACGATGCCATGTCGGCAGGGCCATTTGAGTTCCTGATCGCCATTGGTTTCTCATTCGAGTACGTACTGACCAACCTGCTGTTCGTGCCGTTTATGTCAGGCGCTGCCTACAACGGTGATATGGCCACCTGTACTTTTGGTTTCTCGGCACAGTCAGACGAAGCCCGTCATATGACACTGGGTCTGGAATGTATCAAGTTTATGCTCGAGCAGGATCCGGACAATATTCCAATTGTGCAGAAATGGATCGACAAATGGTTCTGGCGTGGTTGCCGCCTGTTAACCCTGGTTGCGGCCATGATGGATTACATGCTGCCTAAACGCGTGATGTCATGGCGCGAAGCGTGGAATATCTATGGCGTGGAAAATGGTAACGCACTGTTCCGCGATCTGGCTCGCTACGGCATTAAACCACCGATGCACTGGGACGACGTTGAAAAGTCAATCGATCACACTTCGCACCAGATTATGCTGGGCCTGTATCAGTGGAAATTTGGTACGGCGTTCCATTCCTGGACACCGACTGCCAGCGACATTGAGTGGCTGAAAGAAAAATACCCGACTACGTTTGAAAAATACTACCTGCCGCGCTGGGAATACGCCATTGCGCAGAAAGAAAACGGTGGTGAGTACAATAACTTTGGTTTACCCAAGCTGTGTCAGACCTGTCAGTTACCTTGTCTGTTTACTGAGCCGGATGATCCAACGCAACTGGCGCACCGCGAAACAGAATACGAAGGCGAGAAATATCACTTCTGTTCGGATGGCTGTCAGCATGTGTTTGAGCAGGAACCTGAGAAATATGTTCAGGCCTGGTTACCTATGCCGTCTCTGATGCAGGAACCGTTAAAAGGCGACCTGGCCGCGTGGATGGAGTGGGCAAGCCTGGAGCCAACGGCTTCTGGTGAATATGCCAACTCTGAAGACAAAGCGAACTTCGAGAAATGGCGTAAGCAGGTTTCAACCGACTAATCAAAATTAAAGCATCGCCCGGGAATGCCGGGCGATATAAGCCTGCATAGTCAGGTGTAAACAGGAGAATTATTATGGCAGTTGTAGCAAATGGCGAGTACAAGTTCCCGTCGCGAGACCGGGTAGAAAATTACTATGGTCATCAGTTGTTATTTGCATGCTGGGATCATCACATGCTGATGGCGGCGCCTGTTATGTTGTTTGGCGCGCCGGATCAGAAGTTGGGTGACATTATTGAACAGCAGTTAAAGCCTCTGATGCAGCCGGATCCCGATTTCGACAAGATTGACTGGGACGCTATTGAGTGGACTAAAAGCGGTGAGCCGTGGACGCCCGACTTTAATAAAACAGTTAAGGAAAATGGACTGGTGCATAAAGAGCAATTCCGCTTTAAAACCCCTGGCTTGTCGACACTGGTTCCGCCTCAGGGAGAATAACCATGAGCTTTGAAGTAACCATTGAGCCATTGGGACAAACCATTGAGGTAGAGGAAGAGCAGACCATTCTGGACGCAGCGCTGCGGGCGGGGATTTACCTGCCCCATGCTTGCTGCCACGGATTGTGTGCCACCTGCAAAATTGACGTGCTGGACGGCGAAGTCGATCACGGTGAAGCGTCCAGTTTTGCCTTGATGGATTTTGAGCGCGATGAAAATAAATGCCTGGCGTGCTGTGCGATCCCGGAAAGTGATTTGGTGATCGAAGCGGAGATTGAGGAAGATCCTGACTCCCGTAACCTGCCGGTGCAGGACTATCAGTGCACGGTAAGCCGCATCGAAGAGTTAACCCCCACCATTAAAGGTATCTGGCTGAAGATAGCAGATGCCGATGGTATTTAGTTTCAGGCGGGTCAGTACATCAACCTTAATCTGCCGGACGACATAGGCAGCCGGGCTTTCTCGATTGCAAGCACACCGGCGGAGCCTGGCGTAATTGAGCTGAATATCCGTAAAGTCCCCGGCGGCGTAGGTACGGCCTATATTCACGATGAGCTCAAAGAGGGCGATGACATAACCTTTAGCGGACCCTACGGACGCTTCTTTGTGAAAAAATCAGCCGACATGCCCATGATATTTATGGCGGGTGGTTCGGGGCTATCCAGTCCCCGTTCGATGATAATGGAACTGCTTGAAGAAGGTTGCGAGCATCCGATCACACTGGTCTACGGTCAGCGCACCCGGGAAGAACTTTATTATCACGACGAGTTTCTAGCCCTGGCTAAAAAGTACGCCAACTTTACTTATATCCCGGCGCTGTCTGATGCCGGCGACGATGGCGAATGGGAGGGTGAGGTAGGGTTTGTCCACGAAGCCGCTCAGCGTGCGTTTGATGGCGACTTCAGTGGTAATAAGGCTTATTTGTGTGGACCACCGCTGATGATTGATGCCTGCATTAATACACTAATGCAGGGGCGTCTGTTTGAACGGGATATTTATACTGAGAAGTTTATTTCCGCCGCGGATGCACAGCAGGTACGCAGCCCGCTGTTTAAAAATATCTGATTTGTGTCACAGGGAAGTGATACCCGTCAGCCAGAGTTGTCCAGGTAATAACGGTTGTACAGCAACTGCCGCAATGCGATCCGAACCCTTAGGGTGGCGGACCTTGCGGCTTTTTAGTTTGCCAGTCAGGCAGGCTTGTGACGGCACTGGCTGACTCACTCTTAATTATACCTTTTAAGTATCAAGTTGTTTTTTAAATGGTATTAGACGGTATGGAGTTGGGGATTTACACTGACCTTAAGTGTTATTGAGTTGTAAATATTAATTTAAGGGCTTGCGTAGCCTAAAGTGAGAGTCCGATATGCGCCAAGTAGAAAATTTTATCCGCGGAGAGTTTGTCGCAGCCAGAGATGGCAAGCGCTTTGACAAAGTATCTCCGGTGACCGGCGAAGTTATCGCCAGCATTGCCGAAGCAGGACGTAGTGACGTTAATGAAGCCGTACTGGCGGCCAAAGCAGCGCTGCAAGGCGAATGGTCTACCTTTACCACTAATCAGCGGGTGGAAATGCTGTATGAAGTGGCTGATGAAATCACCCGCCGCTTTGAAGATTTTGTGGAAGCCGAAATGGCCGATACCGGTCAGCCTTCTAATGTTATGCGCCATGTCTTTATTCCTCGCGGCGCGGCCAACTTCAAAATCTTCGCTGATACTATCAAAAATGTCCCCACCGAGAGTTTTATGCTCGACACGCCGGATGGCGCAGGCGCACTGAACTACGGTGTTCGCACACCTAAAGGCGTAATTGGCGTTATCAGCCCGTGGAACGCGCCGTTCATGCTGATGACCTGGAAAGTCGGCCCGGCACTGGCCTGCGGAAATACCGTGGTAGTCAAGCCATCAGAAGAAACCCCACTGACCTCCGTACTACTGGGTGAAGTAATGAATAAAGTGGGCGTACCCAAAGGCGTTTATAACGTGGTAAACGGTTTCGGCCCGGATTCAGCTGGTGCATTCCTTACCGAACACAAAGACGTTGATGCCATTACCTTTACCGGTGAAACCCGCACCGGTACCGCCATCATGAAAGCCGCTGCCGAAGGCACCCGTGATGTATCGTTTGAAATGGGGGGTAAAAATGCCGGTATCGTATTTGCCGACTGCGACTTTGATAAAGCCATTGAAGGCATCTCCCGCTCGTCTTTCTTAAACTCCGGGCAGGTGTGTTTAGGTACCGAGCGGGTGTATGTGGAGCGCCCGATTTTCGACAAGTTCGTGGCCGCACTGAAAGAAAAGGCCGAAGCGGTTAATTACGGTAAGCCCACCGACGAAGGCGTTAACTACGGCCCTTTAATCAGTAAAGAGCATCAGGATAAAGTCCTGTCTTACTATAAAAAAGCGGTAGAGGAAGGCGCCACGGTGATCACCGGTGGTGGTGTACCCGAGGTACCAGAAGCGCTCAAAAACGGTCACTGGATCCAACCGACTATCTGGACTGATTTAGCCGATGACGCCGCTGTAGTAAAAGAAGAGATTTTTGGCCCTTGTTGTCACATTCGCCCCTTCGACAGCGAAGAAGAAGTGATAGGCCTGGCAAACAGTACTGATTACGGCCTGGCAACCACCATCTGGACCAAAGACCTGCCGCGGGCACACCGTATGGCGGCCAAAATCGATGTGGGCATTTGCTGGGTAAACAGCTGGTTCCTGCGCGATCTACGCACCGCATTTGGTGGCACCAAGCAGTCCGGTATAGGCCGTGAAGGCGGCGTGCATTCCCTGGAGTTCTACACCGAGCTGCGTAACGTTTGCGTGAAGCTATAGGAGCGGTCAGACATGGATAATTCACAAATTAAAAAACTAGGTAATGCGTTGTATGAGGCCATGGTGTCACGCAACACGCTGGTGCCGTTTACCGAGCAACACCCGGATATTACTTTAGAGCAGGCTTACGAGATTCAGTTGCAATATATCCAGCGTCGCCTGGACGCCGGTGAGAAAATTGTAGGCAAAAAAATTGGCGTCACCAGCAAAGCGGTACAGGATTTTCTCGGCGTCTTTCAGCCAGACTTTGGTCAGCTCACCGACAAAATGGTGTACCAGGAAGGCGAAACTATCGACCTTAACGAGCTTATTCAGCCTAAAGCAGAAGCGGAGCTGGCCATTGTGCTCAAAGAAGACCTGATTGGCCCGGGCATTACTGCGGTAGACGTGATCCGTGCCACCGATTATGTGAGCCCGTGTTTCGAGATTGTCGACTCACGGATCACCGACTGGAAAATCAAAATTCAGGACACCGTGGCCGACAATGCCTCTTGCGGTGTGTATGTGGTCAGTAACATCAAAGCCGATCCCCGCAAGGTGGATATCACCATGGCAGGTATGACCCTGTACAAAAATGGTGAGCTGTTCTCTACCGGTGTGGGCGCAGCAGTACAAGGCTCGCCTTTTAACGCGGTGGCCTGGCTGGCCAATACTCTGGGTGAACTTGGTATTCCGTTTAAAGCAGGCGAGGTGATCCTGTCCGGCTCACAGTCTGCCCTGGTACCCGTTACCGATGGTGACGAACTGGAGTGTTACATCGCCGGCGTGGGTGGTTGTAAAGTGAATTTTGCCGGGAGCACAAAAGTATGAAAACCAGCTTAACCCAAGAACAAATTATCCGTTTCTGTGAGCGAGTGGAAGGTGCTCAGCGCCGTGCGAATGATATCGCAAAACTCACCAACGAATACCCAGAAATGACCATTGAAGACGGCTATGCTGTGCAGAATGCCCTGCGTGCCCGGTTCATAGAGCAAGGCGAGAAGCTGATTGGCTGGAAAGCAGGCTTAACCTCAAAAGCCAAAATGGTTCAGATGGGCGTGGATAAACCGTCAATTGGTTTTTTAACCGATGCCATGTCACGGCCGGAAAATACCGCCATCAGTACCCACGATATGGTGCATCCCCGGGTGGAATGCGAAGTGGCGTTTGTCACCAAGGCCGACCTGAGCGGCCCGGCCTGCACGCGCGCCGATGTACTGGCGGCAACCGATTTTGTGATGCCAGCCGTTGAGGTCATCGATTCGCGCTATGAAAACTTTAAGTTCGATTTACCCAGTGTGATTGCAGATAACAGTTCATCAGCCCGTTTTGTGGCGGGCGGTCGTCCACGTTACGTTGATGATATCGAAGTCGATGGTATTGGTGTCGCCATGGAGCTTAACGGCGAAATTGTTGAAATGGGCTCTTCTGCTGCGGTAATGGGTCATCCGGCCGATGCGGTGGCCATGGTCGTCAATATTCTGCATGACATGGGTGAAACCCTGCCAGCCGGAAGCTTTGTGATGAGTGGCGGAATTACCGCTGCCGTGGCGGTGAAACCTGGTGACAACGTGATTGCACGCTATCAGGATTTGGGCAGCGTTAGTCTGCGTTTCGAATAAACCCGCTAATTGAACGGAGAACAACCATGCCAATAATCGAAATGCACCTCATGACAGGGCGAACGGAAGAACAAAAATGCAATGCCGCCAAAGCCGTTACCGACGCGCTGGTATCGTCGCTGGGCGTTAAACGTGAGTCAGTGCGGATCCTTATAACTGAACACGGTGAACACGACTTTTTCGTGTCCGGAATGACCATGAAAGAGCGCAGTCAGGCTCAGCAGGCAGCCCAACAACCACTGAATGCAGAGGGGAAATAGCAATGAAAAAGATTAAATGTGCGTTAATTGGTTCGGGCAATATCGGTACCGACCTGATGTATAAAGTGATGCGCAGCGAGTGGCTGGAGCCGGTCTGGATGGTGGGTATTGACCCTGAATCCGAAGGCCTGGCCCGGGCTAAAAAAATGGGGCTGAAAACCACTGCCGAAGGCGTGGACGGACTGCTTCCTCATGTGGAAGAAGACGGTATTCAAATTGCTTTTGATGCCACCAGTGCTTATGTACACGCGGAAAACAGCCGTAAGTTAAATGCCAAAGGGGTGATGATGATTGACCTCACCCCGGCGGCGATCGGTCCGCTGTGTGTACCGCCGGTCAACCTGAAAGAGCATGCCGACAAGCAGGAAATGAATGTGAATATGATTTCCTGTGCCGGTCAGGCAACCATTCCTATTGTTAACGCGGTAGCACAGGTACAGGGCGTGGAATACGCCGAAATTATTGCCAGCCTGTCGAGTAAATCCATTGGTGCGGGTACCCGCGCCAACCTGGACGAATTTACCTATACCACCTCCAATGCCATTGAAAAAGTGGGTGGTGCGAAAAAAGGCAAGGCGCTGGCCATAATCAATCCCGCTGATCCTCCGATCATTATGCGTAACACCATTTACTGCCTGACCGAAGGCGAACCCGACGAAGTGGCGATCCGCGACTCAGTACTGAAGATGATTGAACAGGTTCAGAAATACGTGCCCGGTTACAAGCTGGTGAATGGCCCGACTTTCGAAGGCAACAAAGTGGCGGTGTTTATGGAAGTCGCTGGTCTGGGTGATTACCTGCCGAAATATGCCGGTAACCTCGACATTATGACGGCGGCGGCTACCCGCACCGCAGAAATGTTTGCCGAAGAAATTGCTAACGGCACTATCACGTTAACCCCGGTGGAGGCAGCGTAATGAGCAAAAACATTATTTTACATGACATGTGTCTGCGCGATGGTATGCACGCTAAAAAGGAGCAAATCAGCGTAGAACAAATGGTTAAAGTCGCAAAAGCGATGGACGACGCTGGTGTACCCTACATTCAGGTTACTCATGGCGCCGGGTTAGGCGGAAATTCGCTGCAGCATGGCTTTGCCCTTGCCAGCAACGAAGAGTACATCAGTGCGGTAGCAGAGGCAGTAAAACAAACCATTATCTCTGTGCTGCTTATTCCTGGCCTTGGCACTATGAAAGAACTGCAGTCCGCCTACGACAATGGCGCGCGCAGCGTTCACGTTGCTACCCATTGTACTGAAGCTGACACCTCACCTCAGCACATCGCTTTTGCGCGTGAATTAGGCATGGATACCTCCGGCTTTTTAATGATGTCTCACCTGAATACACCACAGGGGCTTACTGAGCAGGCATTGCTAATGGAGTCTTATGGTGCCAATACCGTATACATCACTGACTCAGCCGGATTTATGCTGCCGGAAGATGTCACTGAAGTGATTAGCCGCCTGCGCGGTGAACTTAAACCAGAAACCGAAATTGGTTTCCATGGGCATCACAACATGGCGCTTGGGGTATCGAATTCGGTAGCGGCAATTAAAGCCGGAGCGACTCGTATTGACGCTTCCGTTGCCGGCCTTGGCGCAGGCGCAGGGAATACGCCTCTGGAAGTACTGGCCGCAGTGCTTGAGCGAATGAGCATTCCAACCGGCCTGGATCTGTTCAAGCTGATGGATATCGCTGAAGACATCATTACCCCCATGATGGACCACATGGTTCGCATCGACCGTGACTCGCTGACGTTAGGTTATGCCGGGGTTTACTCAACCTTCCTGTTGCATGCCAAAAAGGCGGCCGAGAAGTACGGTTTATCAGCCCGGGACATTCTGGTTGAGCTGGGGCGTAAGAAGATGATCGGTGGTCAGGAAGACATGATCCAGGATACCGCTATGACGCTGGCCAAAGAGAAAGGTCTGTTAAAAGAAGCTGTTTAAAAAGGTGCATTATGCCTGATAAAAACCTTGCCATTGTTGTGGGTGCAACCGGTACCTTCGGCGTGGAAATCGTCCGACAACTTATCGACAACGGCCTGCATGTGCTGGCCGTTGGCCGCAGCGCCGACTCGCTGGCCAGTTTAACTGAGCAATTTAGTGAAGTTAGCGTGGTGCAGGCTGATATCAGCCAGGATAGCGCCATTGAGGCGATTAAATCTGCCATTACCGGTCCGGTAAAAATGGTGGTACATGGTCCTGGTGTGGCCGTTGCCGGGGGCATTTTAAAAGCGCCCACAGCAGCCATGGTGGATGCGGTCAATATTAAAGTGGGCGGCATCTTACGCTTGAGTCGTGCTGCCGATGAGCACTTTGGCGACAACGCCCGCATTGTCGCGATTGGTGGTCATTATGGTCTTGAGCCGACTGAATATGCAGCGTCTGCCGGCGTGGCGAATGCCGCACTGGTCAATGTTATGCGCCAGCTTTCGCTGGCTTATGGACGCCGCGGCATCAGTGCTCACACCATAGCGCCGGGCCCTGCCGACAGTGACCGTTTGCGCAATGTGGCGACGGCTCGAGCCGAGCAACGCGGTATCAGCGTGGATGATGTACTGGAAGAGTTACTGGAAGAATCCTCGGTGCATCAGTTTACCACCGCCGAACAGGTGGGCTGGGCAGTGTGTAATTTGTTAGATGATCGCGCAATCGGCATGACCGGCTCAACGATTATGCTCGACTCTGGTCGTCGTAAAGGGTTGCCGTAGGCAGCCCTTTATCTTTTAAAGAAATATCCGGGAGTACAACTATGCCAATTGTTAAATTTCACCTTGCTGACAAAGATATCAGCGATGGCCAGATTGAGTCGGTGATTGAACAGGCCACGCAGATTTATGCCGAGGTACTGGACAGTCCGGTTGATCGCATTCGCGTGTTTGTCGATCTGCACGCGCCCAACTTGATTGGTGTGGGCGGTAAACTGGTAAGCAAAGGCGGGAAGAATGCCCCGTTTTTTGAGTTCATTGTGATGAAAGGGCGCTCCCTTGAGCAGCGCCAGGCCATTGCAGAGCAGTTTACCAACATACTGGCAGTCACGCTAAAGGTAGATAAAGCGGATATCCGCGGCAACTGCTATACCGTTGAACCAGAGAACTGGAGCATCGCCGGTAGTCTGGCATCTGAAATCCGCAAAGCCGAAATCGAGGCCAGAGCGCAAGCTGGCGCTTAAGCAATAAAACGTGAACGGACAGGGGAGTGGGCCATGGCTTATACGATCGACATTCTGAACACCCAGGAAACTTACTCCTGTCGTGCAAGTGAGTCGTTACTGGATGGTATGGCGCGCCTCGGGCGTAAAGGGATCCCGGTGGGCTGCCGGGGCGGCGGCTGCGGGATCTGCAAAATTCGGATTGAGAGCGGTGAGTATTCGGCTAAAAAGATGAGCCGCTGTCATGTGAGTGAAGAAGAGCAGGCGGCAGGCGTGGTATTAGCCTGTAAGGTGTTTCCGCTGTCTGACATTACCCTGCGGGTAATCGGTAAGTGCCAGCGTCAGTTTGAGCGCAAATGTGTTAAAGCGGAAACCTTCCTGCCGGCTACCGGCGAGAGCGGACAATAGTATATTTAAAAGAGCACGAGGTGCGGATAATTTGGACATTATCAACACTTCTTTGACAGGGCGTTTTCGCCCTGTTTTTTTTGCTGAAAATATTTCATGGTGCCTGCCATAATTGCACGCTCACTGTACGGATTTTTATAATCCCATTACTTTATTTTAGCAATAACAGCAGCTTATATCCTGGCGCAAAGATTGTATCGTGTTTAATGAATGTAAGAAAAAAGACGGGGTACAGAATGTCTGAGTCTGACCAAAACTATCGTACAAAATTAGTGAATGCGGAGCTGGTGCAGGTTGCATCGGTTTTCGATTCAAAGCTTAATGCTAATAAAGCCATTGAACAAGTGGTGCGTGGCACCGACGTAGAATCACAGCAGGTTACGCTGATTGAACCTGATGACAGCGATTTTAATCGTAAGCTGGAAGGTGATAGCAAGGCGCTTGGTAAAATGATGTGGTATTCGCACTTGTTGCTCGGCGCAGCAGGGCTGGTGGTGGGGCTGATTACTGCCTATTTGCTGGTTAACATCGGACCCGCGCTCACGCAACAGAATCCGCTGGCTACCTACATTGCGGTAATCTCGCCCGGTATTTTTATCGGTTTGTTTGTCGCCGGACTGTTGAGTTTGCGTCCTGATCGCACGCAGATAATTGAGGTAGTTCGTAAAGCCGTTAAGGCAAAACACTACGCCGTAGTGGTAAACCTGAAAAATGGCCAGTCGGTCTCCAAAGTGCGTGATATGTTTAGCCGCCACAGCAGCCAGGTGGTGGAATCAATTCAGTAAGCCACCGGTAAACCCTTTCTATAGCGCCCAAAACACTCACAATTTGTGAGTGTTTTGTCGTACCATAGCCATAACTATTGTTTTCACACAGGCATGTTCATTATGGCTATTCATGAAATCACCCACCCACTTATTCAACATAAAATTGGTCTGATGCGTGAAGCTTCCATCAGTAGCAAGGATTTTCGGGAGCTGGCAGGCGAGGTAGGCAATCTGTTAACCTACGAAGCCACACGTCATCTGCCGGTTGAGCTGGTCGACATTAAAGGCTGGACCGGTGAAAGTCTAAAAGTTAAAAGCATCAAAGGCAAAAAAATTACCGTAGTGCCTATACTCCGGGCCGGCCTGGGTATGCTCGACGGCGTGCTGAACCTCATCCCCAACGCCAAAATCAGCGTAGTCGGTTTATACCGTGATGAAGAGACCCTGCAACCGGTAGCCTATTTTGACAAGGTGGTAAAAAACATCGATAAGCGCACCGCGCTAATCGTTGATCCCATGCTGGCCACCGGTGGTACGCTGATTGCCACTATCGACCTGTTGAAACAAAAAGGCTGTAAAAAAATAATGGGGCTGTTTCTGGTCGCAGCACCAGAAGGTATTGCGGCGGTAGAAGCGGCACACCCCGACGTTGATATTTACACCGCATCCATAGACGACCGGCTCAATGAAAAAGGCTATATTCTGCCCGGTCTGGGCGATGCCGGCGACAAAATATTCGGTACCCGCTAGGTTTATCTTCTGCCAGAGCCACACTGACACTTCCTTAATTGAAAGGTTAAACGATTTAGAACGCTTAACCTTTTGTTTTATGCTAAAATTATTTTTAACATTTTTTTAAACTTAATGAAATTAAGTGCGTCTTAAGATACATTAACAAGATTGCAGTAATGTGCTCGGTTGGGAATAGTTGATAATGTTATGAAAAAGCTTACTTTAAAAGATGTTGCTAAGCAGCTCGGTGTTTCTACAGCGACTATTTCAAATGCGTTTAATCGCCCGGATCAGTTATCAGCAAATAAGCGCACCGAGATCCTTGAGGCCTGTAAAGAGATTGGCTATACCGGCCCAAATCGCGCCGCTCAGATCCTACGTAAAGGCCAGTCAAACATTGTTGCCCTGGTATTGGCCGACAGCCTCGACTACATGGTAACCGACCCGGTTGCTAATACCTTTATCCAGGGCGTATCGCGAGTACTGCGTGAAAATCAGAAACACCTGCTTTTATATGCCGGTGATTCCGATTCGATTACCGATGTAGTGGATTTTGTTGATGGATTTATTTGTTACGGCGCGCCGCGTAATGGCTCTTTATCCACTCAGTTAAATCAGCAAAGTAAACCGGTTGTCACGGTAGACTTTAACCTCGAAGGTCGTCCGGCAATTAACATCGATAACGAAAAAGCCAGCTACGAAATTGCTAAAGCGGCTCTCAGACCTGGCGATCGTGCGGCGATTCTCGGCCTGCGCCTGATTGATTCGCCCAGCACCTGTCGCATTTATGACAGCCCGTTGCTTGACGCTGAATCATCCATTACCCATCGTCGTCTGGACGGGTATTGCCGCGCATTAAAAGAAATGGGTATTGAAGTAGCAACCGACTGGATCTGGAACTTGCCGGAAAACGCCGGTATGTATGCAGTTCAGGCCGCCAGAGAAGTGTTACAAAGTTCGCCGCGACCCGATGTAATTCTGTGTATGAGTGACATTATTGCTCTTGAGTTGTTGCAGTGCGCGCTCACCATGGGAATTGATATCCCTGGTGAACTACGGATCACTGGCTTCGACGGTATTGAAGAAGCCGCCCGGACCCGCCCCTACATGGCAACAGTATGTCAGTCGAGTGTGGAGAAAGGAATGGAAGCTGCCAAGCTATTGTTGTCTGGCGACAATACCTCCATGTCGCTACCTTACGAAATAAAAGTAGGTGAAACCATCTGATTTATCCCCGGAAGAAACCGGGCTCATCAGTCCGGTTCAATCTCGTGAGCAACCTGCCCATGGGCCAGCAAAGCAAACAGGCAGGTGCCGCCAGTAATATTGCCTAATAACGTGGCAAAAATGATGTTGGCGGCATGACCAATGGTAATGTCTCCCTGCATAGCCAGCAGAAAAAGCTCCGTAGACCCGGCAATCACATGGGTAAAGTTGCCTATGGCAATCAAGTAAGTAAACATCACAATCACGAAAAATGCAGCGTCCTGCACTGACGGCTTCATCCACACAATGGCGGCAATCAGAAAGCCAGAAATGATGCCATATGAAAACGCCTCAGAAAATGCTAATTCGGCGTAATGCCGGGATATCGCATTCATACCTTCGATATACTCGGTTGGCACCGCATGCAGGCCGTACATCATGAAGGCAGCCAGCAGCGTACCTGCCATATTGGCCACAAATACGATACCCCATAACCGGCCCAGGCAACCGAGCATATGCCAGGAACGATGGGTGAGTAAGGGTAAAATAACAGTAAGCGTATTTTCAGTAAAAAGTTGTAACCGGCCCATAATGACCAACACAAACCCCACCGTATAACCGAGGTTTTCCAGTGCAAACTGGCTGTCTGAGCCAGCAAATACAGTATGCAGAATGCCTTCGGCAAGTACCGAGGTCGATATGCCGATGCCAGCCGCCACACCCGACCACCAAAGTGACATAAAAGGCCGCTTGAGTTCTTCCAGTCCTTCGCGGTGGGTTACCGCGTAAAGCGAGACCGAATTTAAACTCTGGTGCTCACGAATATCCTGTTCTTCTTCGCGGGTTAACGGCGAATCGGCTGGATCATTGGCTTGTGGCTGGTCTCCTGACATGGTTTGTCCTTACTAAACATACAAAAAGAATCGAATTATCAATTTAGTACGTGTTCCGCAGGTAATTCGATTGGTTTGCCAATAAAGTCAAAGGTTAAGTCAGAAAGCGCAGAGCATGATTGTGTAGCAAACCGTGTTTACGGCGGACTAAAGTTAAGCAAACAGCCGGTAAAAAACGTTTCCAGTTGGTTTTGCTGGTAGAGATCAGCAGCGGTTAATCCGGTTTCAAGAGGCGGGAAGGCACCGTAACCAGCCAGTAAGCAATGCCACGAGGTATTGCCAAAATGCGAGTCCAGCTGCTGGCGCTGTATTTCCTGACCCAGGTCGCCTCTGCGATACCACACATTAAGAAGGTGCAATAATGAATCAGACAGGTTTTCATTATGTTGATTGGCCAGCCAATAGTCGCTGTCAGAGCGCGTATTTAGCCGGTAATGGGCGACGATATAATCGCGTACCCGTTCGAAGCGCTCACTGATAAGTTGATTGTAAGCATCGCGCTGAGTATTGGCAAAGCCGCCCTGTTCAATGTGATCGAGGAAAATCTCCACACTGGTTTGCACCAGATGCAGTGCAGTGGCTTCAAGTGGCTCAATAAACCCCTGTGATAAGCCAACTGCCAGGCAGTTTTTAGCCCAGTGTCGCTCTACCTGCCCAACGTTCATGGTGAGTTTACGTAAGGCTGCAGACTCCTCATCTACGCCTAAGTGGCGACACAATTCACTGGCGGCCTGTTCGTCACTGATAAAGTCGCTGCTGTAGACATAGCCATTACCCGTGCGGTTAGTCAGCGGGATCTGCCACGCCCAGCCGGCAGATAACGCCGTAGCACGGGTTTCAACGGGGAGTGTAGTTTGTGCCGGGGTAGGGCAGACCACTGCTGAGTCGTTAAACAGGTTGTCTTTAAACGACTTAAAGTTAACCCCTAAGGTTTTTTGCAGTAGTAATGATTGGAAACCGGTGCAATCGATAAAAAAGTCGCCTTCAATACGCTCGCCTTCTTTACTGTGTAGCGCGGCAATCTCGCCGTTGGGATGACATTCTACGTCGGTAATGTTGAGCGCTTTATGCACCACGCCCAGCCCCTGGGCATGGCGTTTTAGAAACTCGCCAACCAGGCCTGAGTCGAAATGGTAGCCGTACTCAATGCGAAAAGGAAAGTTCGACGGTGTTAGCGGGCTGCGCTGGTGTCTGGCCAGCCAGCCGTTAAATAAAAAGTCATCAGGGCGGGTGATTACATCCTGTCCCATACGCCGGTGAAAGCAGTTCACGTAAAAGGCACGTTCGCTAAAAGTGTCGAGCTGGCTGATAAACGGGTGTGAGTAAGCCGGGATATTCGCGCCCGGACTCCAGCCTTCAAAACGAATACTGACTTTATAGGTGGCATTGCACGCGGGCATCCAGTCCTGCTCGGCAATACCCATATCACTGAAGAAGCGTTTTAAGGTGGGCGTAGAACCTTCACCAACGCCAATAATGCCAATATCCGGCGATTCTACCAGAGTGATGGTTACCGGCTGATTTAACCAGCGCTTAGCCAGCAGGTTGGCGGTCATCCAGCCCGCCGTGCCACCGCCGGCAATAACAACATGTAACGGCTTGGTACTCATGCGCTGGTATACCGTTGTATAAATTCATCATGGCCTAACAGCTTGCTTACGGGCTGCTGTTTTGCCTGGTGAATCTGCTGCATAGCGCTGAGCAGGGTTTGCTTATCCATCGCATTGACTGCGCCATGATAATCTACCGGAGACAGGCCTTGTCCCATCATTACCTGTACCCAGGATGCATCCCGGAACATGTCATTTTGTTCGTTGAATATAGCGGCCGTTTCCTTAAAGGCCGCAATTTTCTGGGCTAGTCTGTCCGGAATAGTCATTTCGCGCATCGCTCGCCAGAACTCGCTGTCGTCACGTTCATTAACGTGGTAATGGAGAATAATAAAGTCGCGGATAGTTTCATATTCATCCTGGGACTCGGCGTTATACATGTCGATCATCGCCGCAGAAATCCCCTGATTAGGAAACATCTTCATCAGGCGAATAATACCGGATTGAATCAGGTGGATACTGGTGGACTCCAGGGGCTCGAGGAAGCCGCTGGCTAAGCCGATAGCGACCACATTTTTACACCATTGCTGCTCAGTTCGTCCGGTATGAAACCGAATGGTCCTGGGCTCATCCAGCGCTTTGCTGTCCAGATTACTCATCAATGTGTCGGTAGACTGCTCGTCGGTGGTAAAACGCGAGCTGTAAACCATACCATTGCCGTTTCGGTGGGTTAGCGGAATACGCCATTGCCAGCCGCAATCATGGGCAATGCTGCGAGTATAGGGCAGTGTTTTATCAAATCGTTCACTGGGCACGGCCTGGGCTGAGTCTGCGGGTAGCCAGTGACTCCAGTCCTCGTAATTAACGCCCAGGGTTTGACGAATCAGCAGGCCGCGTAAACCGGTGCAGTCAATAAATAAGTCGCCTTCAATCTGCCGACCATCGGTAAGTTGTAAACCGGTAACAAAACCGCTCTTCGCGTTTTGCTGAACATGCTCAATAATGCCCTCAGTGCGTTTTACCCCGCCTTGTTCTGCAAAGCGGCGCAAGAACTGTCCGTACAGTGCTGAGTCGAAATGATAGGCATAGGGCATGTCATAGAGCGGATTCTGAGTATTAATTTTATTAAACTTGCCTTGTTGGCAGGCGAGATAATTAAGATCAAAGTCCCAGAATGATTTATCTAAGCCGGCCTCTTTGGCTTTCAGCCAGTAATGATGGAAACTACAAAAGCCCATAGTGGTGCCAGGCGCACCAAAGGTGTGGAAGTAGCTCTCGCCAGGTTTACGCCAGTTTTCAAATTTAATGGCCAGTTTAATGGCTGTCTCTTATACACATCTCCGAGCCCACGAGACAGGCAGAAATC
>NZ_CAJXQY010000095.1 GCF_913058315.1 uncultured Alteromonas sp.
CTTCTAATATCATGCCGCAGGACAAATACTTCGGGATCGCGCCAGACACGGCAATATCATTAACTGTACCGTTCACTGCCAGCGAGCCAATATCGCCGCCCGGGAATTCAACCGGGTCTACTACGTAAGAATCGGTGGTAAAGGCCAGTTGCGTACCGCTTTGCATTAGTTCAGCCAGTTCAAAGCGCGCCTGATCTTCCAGTTGCTCCAGATTCGGATTAGCAAAAGTGCCCACAAAAACATCTTCAATAAGGTCACGCATAGCTTTTCCGCCTGCGCCGTGAGCCATAGTAATGGTTTTGGCCCGCAGGGTCCGTTTAGGTTTATTCATACTGCTTACTCGGTCGGTTATACGGCTTGTCTTACATCAATTTTGCCGTAGCTGTAGTAGGCTGAACAGGCGCCCTCGGTAGACACCATTAGCGCGCCAATAGGTGTTTCCGGATTACACTGCTCGCCAAATAATTTGCATTCCCAGGGTTTCAGTACGCCTTTAAGTACTTCCCCACACTGACAGGCTTTGGGATCCGCTACGTGGGCTGGTTCCACAGCAAATAAACGTTCGGCATCGAAGCGGGCATACTTTTCCCGAATGCGAACGCCTGAGTGATCGATTGAGCCCAGGCCCCGCCACTCAAAAAATTCGCGTAACTCAAACACTTCGCCAACGGCATTAAGCGCATTACTATTGCCCTGCTCTGGTACAATTCGTTTGTACTGGTTTTCCACCTGAGCGCGGCCATCACGGATTTGCTCAACGACCATCAGCATCGACTGCAGGATATCCAGCGGTTCAAAACCGGCAATCACCAGCGGGCGTTTATAATGGCTGGCGATAAACTCATAAGGCGCTTTACCAATAACCATCGACACATGGCCAGGACCAAGGAAACCATCAATCACCATATCCGGTGAGTCCAGAATCGCTTTGATGGTAGGAATGATTGTGATGTGGTTGCAGAACAGCGAGAAGTTTGTGATGCCTTCCCTATCCGCCTGCAGTAGCGTTAATGCGGTGCTTGGCATGGTGGTTTCAAAGCCCAGGCCAAAGAACACCACATTTTTAGTTGGGTTTTTCCGCGCAATATCCAATGCATCCATGGGCGAATACACCATGCGTACATCACAACCATCGGAGTTTGCTTGCTGCAGGCTTTTCTTCGAGCCTGGCACACGCATGGCGTCACCAAACGTGGTAAATATCACATCAGGTTGTTCAGCAATGGCAACGCAGTCGTCTACTCTTCCCATCGGCAGCACACAAACCGGGCAGCCAGGACCATGCACCATTTCAATCTTATCAGGTAATAATTCTTCCAGTCCGTAGCGAAAAATGGAGTGCGTATGGCCCCCGCACACTTCCATTATTTGTAACGGTCGTTGGGCGGTAGTGGGAATTTCCTCTACTACAGCATGAATACGCTCAAGCACACGCCTGGCCATATCCGGATCGCGAAACTCATCAACAAACTTCATTATTTCTTCTCCTGAGACAACCGGCTGTCAGCCAGCAGGCTGTGTACCAGATCCCATAAAATGTGATAACAGGCCAGGTGGCACTCCTGAATGCGGTGAATACTGTCGCTGGGTACGGTAATACAAACATCGGTTAGCTGTTGTCGCTGCAGCTCTCCGCCGGTTTGACCGGTAAAGGCAATGACACTCAGCGCCATCGCGCGGGCTTTTTTACTGGCCTCAATCAAATTGGCCGAATTACCACTGGTTGAAAAGACCACCAGCGTATCTCCGGCATTGGCCAAAGCTGATAGCTGGCGGGTTAATACATGTTCGGTACCCACATCGTTGCTCACCGCCGTCATCATCGCGGTATCCTGCGACAAGTTTATTGCTGGCAACGCTCTGCGCCCGGTCGTAACCGGATGCATAAACTCCACCGCGAGGTGTGCCGCATCGCAACTTGAGCCACCATTGCCTGCCGTAAGCAGTTTGCCCTGCTGTGCGTAAGTCGTTGCAATGCGCTTTGCCGCCGCCAGCAATGTTTCGCTGTGCCTGGCAAAAAAAGCCTGCTTTACAAAAATACTGTCGCTAGCTTTGGCCTGTACAGACGCCAACAGGGCCCGTTCCAGCTCGTCTTTGTCTGCGGGTTTATCGGCGGTTGGGTGGCCGGTAAAGGGATACAGAGCAGATAAAACCGACTGGTTGTCGCTAGGCTTGCTCATTGCAATTATCCCTGAGCACCGTGCTGCATCGCATCGAGCTCTTCCTGCAATTCACCTATTTCGGCGAGAATTTCCAGCGTACGCCGGGCCTCTTCCTCGTCGATAATGCTCATGGCAAACCCCACGTGCACCAAAGCCCAACTGCCAATTAATGATTGCAGGTTGCCGTCGGGTGGTACCACACAACTCAGGTTTGCCTCACGTTTAACGCCTGATACTTGCACAATACCGGTTTGTATTGCCTCGTCGCTGATAGCGATAATCTGGCCTGGGATCCCTAAACACATAACTGCTACTCCGCTTAATGCTGTTTACTGGTTTCTGAATCGCCTGATTTCTCAAGCTCGTAGCGCTCCAGTTTGGAGCGTAAGCCTACCCGGGACAGACCCAGTTCCAGTGAGGCACTGCTTTTATTCCAGCGATGGCGGATCAGCGTTTCGCGCAGAATACGTTTTTCCAGCAGTTCGACCTTTTCTTTGAGCGTACCTTCCAGCCCGGCGAACACGTCGATATCTTCATCCTCACCTCCCGGTGCGGCTCTGAGTACCCGCGCGTTCAACAAGTCGGCAGTCAGCCATTCGCCCTCGCACATTACCAGCATACGGCGCACTTCATTCTGAAGTTCGCGCACATTCCCTGGCCAGCTGTAGCGTTTCATGCAGGCAATGGCTTCTTCGCTAAAGCCCTTCACCGGCTTGTCGAACTGGTGCATAGCGGTTTGTAAAAAGCTGTTCGCCAGGACCGGAATATCTATGGTACGGCGGGATAACGCCGGCAGCTCCAGGGTAACTTCGGCGAGGCGAAAATACAGATCCTGACGGAAACGTCCGGCCCGGACCTCTTCTTCCAAATCACGGTTGGTTGATGCGACTACCCTGACATTCACCTTGCGGCGTTGCTGTTCTCCAAGGCGACGAATCTCCCTTTCCTGCAGAACCCGCAAAAGCTTGACCTGAAATGCAGGGCTAATCTCGCCGATTTCATCGAGAAAAATAGTGCCGCCATCGGCCTGTTCAAATAACCCAACGTGGTCGGTAATTGCTCCGGTAAACGAGCCTTTTTTGTGACCAAAGAGTTCAGATGCCAGCAGTTCATCCGGCATCGCGCCGCAGTTTTCCACCACAAAAGGACGGTCTGCACGCAAACTGTTGTAATGCAGCGCACGGGCAAATAATTCTTTACCTGCGCCGGACGGACCGGTAATTAATACCGATACGTCATAAGGGGCGATTTTACTTACCTGGTCACACACTTTGTTCAGCGGACTTTGGGCATGTCGTTTTATTTCTTCCAGCTGAAAACTGTTACGCAGATGCACTTTTTTCTCATGTACCTGTGTCTCAGCCTGTTCTTCGGTAAGACGCATCTCCATATTCAGCAGCGCATTTTCACTTTGTAGAGCACACATACGACAAGCACTGCGAATGATCATCAACAGACTTTCCGGATGCCAGGGTTTGGTGATGTACTGCAAAATACCGGCTTCATTGAGCCCTTTGATAATATCTTCTGAATCGGTATAACCAGACAGAATCAAGCGGGCAACCTGCGGCCAGCGTTCACGAACTTCGGTTAACAGCTCTACACCGGTGCGGTCAGGCATTCGTTGATCGCACAGGATTACCTGTACGTCATGGCTTGCCAGTAATTCCAGCGCCAGATCGGCACTGTTAGCCGTTAATACGTCAAATTCTTCATCCAATGTACGCTCAAGGGTTTCCAGCGAACGGACTTCATCATCAACGCATAACACTATGGGACGTTGAGATGTGGTCATTATAAAATTGCCTTAAACTGCTCTATCTGTTGCTGTAGGAGGTTAATCCGCGATTCAATGATTGCCGCCCGTTTGGCGTTGATCCATTCAAGCCATTCCTGCATGCCCTCACCACTTTTGGCTGAAAGCTGAATAATGTGAATATCCGGGTTGACTCTTCTGGCGTATTCCATGCATTTGTCCACATCAAAATCCAGGTAGGGTAACAGATCTGTTTTGTTGAGGATCATAAGCTCAGAGGCATGAAACATATCCGGATATTTAAGCGGTTTATCCTCTCCTTCGGTGACTGATAAAATCGACACCTTCGCCGCCTCACCCAAATCAAATGATGCCGGGCACACCAGATTCCCGACATTTTCTATAAACAGCACGCCGCCATTCAAGCCTGTGAAGTTTTCCATCGCGTGGCCCACCATATGCGCATCCAGGTGACAGCCTTTACCGGTATTAATCTGAATCGCCTGAACGCCGGTTTCGCGAATGCGATCGGCATCGTTGGCCGTCTGCTGGTCCCCTTCAATTACCCCTACCGTGTAGCGGTCTTTTATATGATTCAGCGTTTCGGTGAGTAACGTGGTTTTACCTGAACCGGGGCTCGAAACCAGATTCAGAACAAACAGGGATTGCTGCTCAAACCTTACCCGGTTTTGCGCGGCATACTGGTTATTCTTACCCAGAATATCCTGCTCTATTTGCACCATTCGGCTTTGGCTAAGACCCGCTACATGAGCGTGTGCAGGCCCTTTACCAAAATGAATATTATCACCATCACTTTCGATACCGCTGTGATCATGCTGGTCATCATGACTGTGCGAGTGAGAATGTGAATGTCCGTGACTATGTTCTCCATGATGGTCGCCATGATGATGATCATGCTCGTGATGATGGTGATGCCCATGGGAGTGGTCATGGGAATGCCCGTGACTATGCCCGTGGGCGTGATCTTCTTGTCCTTCTATCCGCACTTCACCTTCTGAACAACCGCAAACCGTACACATGTTTATGCCACCTCTAATTCTTTTATTCTCATTTCTTCACCCTGCGTTATCTGCAAATGATAACTGCCACAAACAGGGCAACTGTCATAACGTTGCGTGACCGGGACGGTATCCAGACACTGCAAACAGAAAGCTTTTCCCGGCATTTTGATAATATGCAGGCTGGCGCCCTCAGCCAGACTTCCTCTTATTACTGCATCGAAACAAAACGTTAGCGCGTCGGCTTCAATAGTCGCGAGCGGGCCAATCTCAACCCACACCGCCTTCACTTTATCAAAAGACTGGCTGACCGCCTGTTCTTCCAATACCTGCAGGATCCCCTCTGCAATCGACATTTCATGCATGAACTAACTCCAACTGCCAGTCCACACAGGGATCGAGCAGTTTTATCAATGTTTCCGCCACGGGAGTCACCTGTTCCCAGGGTATATATAATCCTTCCAGCTTCGTTTTCAGACTGCCCTGCGGATGAAAATTCCATTCGGTTGGTGCGATAATCTGATACCGCTCCACGCGTTTTTTCTCATCCAGCGTCACTTTGTGTAGCAACGAGCCCCGGGCGGTCTCTACTATCGAGCAGCCACGTACGCCGATATTTTCAGACGCGGAACCCTCGGTAAACTTTGCCAGCGCCCTGAGCCGCGCCGGGGCAGTAGTGATTTCACGGTAAAGCGAGCGCAGCCGACTTTCAATAACAAATCCACTGGCTGCCATATTCTGGCGCGCCCAACAACCTGTTTCAGCAGGCACTCCGCTTACCGAAGGCTGGTGGCAAAATTGTTCAGCATTAGCACCATCCAGCGCCGAAAGGACTGCAATACACTGTTGCTGGTCGCCGAAGTTTAACGTTTTTGCGGCCAGACCTAACGGATATTCACCGCATTCTTTCAGCAGTTGGCATACCGCTTCAGACACCCCCATTACCGGCAAGGGTGCAAACCCTTGATGGGCCGGTAACAATGGCTGGATAACCCCTTCTAACTGGCGGGCCAGTGGTTCAATCTCTACCCGTTTGCTAGCCTCACCTAACGAGGTATGGGCCAGGGTTAAACTCCAGCCAAGCTGTTTTCGGCACTGATTAAACCAGTCAACCACATGGCTCATTCTGGATTTATGCTGTGGTGCCCAGTTTGTCACCCAACTGAATACCTGCTCTCTTACAGACTCGGCAAATAATAAGGTATCCCGGGCTTGTCTGGTTGCCAGTGATTCAGTCATACCAGAGGCACTCTCTACGGCCCTGAGAGCCGCAATTAACTGCCCCATTCCGCAAATATAGAAGAGCGATGGCATCATCGCCAGCACACGATCAACGGGCTTGCCTGTAAACAAACGGGTTACCGCAAACGGACGAGTGTTAGTAATCTCAACGGCTTTAATGTGATCCCGGTTATAACAGACACTCACCTTAATTCCGCCGGTAAGCGAAGGCTTTGTCGCACCACTAACGTGTTTACTGGCAGCCAGTTCAGCAGTTATGTTCATGGTCTGCTGTCCTCCCGACCGGCAAAGCTGCCGGTTAAGAATGCCCGGCGACTCACCTCTGCAGAATCATTTGCCGGCGCTTCCCGCTCACCATCGGCCTCGTTATCAACCTGCTCAGGCTGGGCTGCTTCTCGCATCTCACGGTGTGCAACAAAGCTTTGGTGACGCTCTGTAGGGCTGACATTTTGCTCATCGAACAAGGCTGTCAGTACTTCCTGAGCGGTTTGCATCGCGATGATCTGGGAGGGAAATTCGAACATCGGAGAAAATACTGAGCAAGAGGCAAAATCGCCACAGTCTTCGGCATAAGCACGAATAAACTCATACCGGCCGGATGGCAGCGCCTGATAAAACTTTGCGCCCACCTGCTGCCTGTTATGACGCGATAATTCGCCCGGGAGTATCACAATGTTCATACACCAGGGCGTCACAATAATACCCAGCCAGTTGTCTTGCCAGGGCAAAAAGGTGGTCGCATCGACTTCAAGCTTGTGATTATAGACCGGCAGGCCTGCCATGTTGCGGGCCGCCGACCGGTAGAAAGCTAAGACTGCTGCACCATTTGACATTATTAGTCCTCTATCACCATAAACTGGTCGCGGTCGCCGTCACATTCAGGACACCGCCAGTGATCGGGTAAATCTACAAACGCCGTGCCCGGGGGAATTTGCCAGACTTCATCACCGGCTGCCGGGTCGTAAACATACCAGCAAATCTTACATTCCAGTTTGGCCTGTTTATCAATTCGGCTGGCGTCGCCTAAATAGCTGCCTTCAAACCCCTGAAAACTCATAATCCGGTCCTATACCAACGCGTCGCGAATTTCAGCCAGTCGCACCGCCGAATCGGCCAGGTCTTCCGGGGCCGCGCAGGCAACCGCCGGAATAGCAACTATTTCGAGTGTGTCCAAAATGAGCTGATCGGTACTGTTGTAGTACTGCACACGCCACAAACCATCCACCTGAGTGGAGGTAATTCGGCAATTACCGTAGCCCCGGGACAAAATGGTAACGCAACCGGTTCCGGTGGTTTCGGTCAGGCAGTAATGATCCTCCGGTGAAAATGGCAGCAGCGACAGATTAATCACGTGTGAGGCGATGCCAGGTTCACGCTGATAATCCGCTGAAGTATCCGCTATCTCCACCAGCACTGAAGGGGCATTGAGCAGGCCTTCCGGCAATCCGGCAATACGCGATGGCAAATCTACTTTGGTGGCAAATGCATGGTCTTTTACGCACTCGGGTATCTCGGCTACCTCAATCGCTTCAGCCGTCACGTTGCCCTGCTCATCGAAGGTCCGTAAACGCCAGATACCTGCCATCACAGTTTCCTGAATGCGGATTGGCTTATCACCATCAATAAGCACACTGACCTCACCTTCGCCAAGAATTTGATTAAGCAGTTTCAGATCCGCTTCCGGTAACGCAGTCAGCGTTAAAATGCTGCTCTGACCCTGTTCATTAATCTGGCCCAGCATAAGCTGTATATCAGCCAGAATCGCCATGGCCTGCGGACAGCGTTCAAGTTCGCTTTCTTCCGGAAATGACGGAACGTCGTAGGTATTCATTTCCGACGGCATTTTCATGTAATCAAGCACCATATCGCCTTCAGACTGACTACCCGGGCCGATAGATACATTTACAACATTAATACTGTTATCACGCATGAGCTTCTCCTATTGCCCGCAACTTTTACTTACCGGGTTAAATACAACCGGTATCCCTATCCCCGGATCGGGGCGGGGTGTTAGCGTTAAAATTCGATTGATTTGGTGCACGTAGTCATCCCAGTTTTGCACTTTGGTTATCGCATCGAGATACTGACCGTGTTTGAGAAATACCAGCGCCGGCCAGGCCATAAAATTGTAACGACCACGACAGGCGGTTTGAATGTCCTGAGATACCACCGCCGGGGTAAGCTGAGGAAACTGTTTGATCAGCTCCGGGAGGATCACAGCCACATCCAGACTCTCCGGGAAGCGCTTAGGATCTTCGGTTAAAAACAGCACGCTTATTGGCGTTTGTTCAATAAAATGCTCAAAGTTATCATCGTCGAGTAAGGGATACCCTAACTCATCGATAAGGCGATTGATCAGCGGTGAATTCATAGCGTTCTCTTATCTTGTATTATTTTAAAAGCGGTTTTAAATGGTCAGGTAACTGGGGTTCACGCTCGACCAAATCTTTGAAGCAATCGTCCAGATCCACACTTTGGCCGGCCATTACCCGTTCAATGGCACTCACAGCTTCTTCTACCTGTTGTGCCCTGGCCGCGGTCAGTACTTCCCGGGCGGCATCTAAAAACACCAACAACCAGTCTCCCGGTGCCACTTCGCCAACCAAAGAAGTATCTATCCAGCGTTGTTCGGCACCGCGCTGACAATACGCCTTGTGGCGTTCAGTCTGAATAACCTGAAACGGTAATCCAATACACATTACTTGCTACTTCCCGAAGCAGCAGGCGCACCAATCACCCGGCTATCGCCGGTGCGGCAGGCCGCTTCTTCGTCGGGCCTGCCCTGTTCATAATCACTCAGGTTTAACTGGCCGGGCGCCAACGCCTGCGTACGACCGTTGCTACGCTGCACATTGACACCAAACTGCTGAAGGTATTCCAGCGCAATGTCGATGGCGGGTTGAACCTGAGCTTTTACCTCGTCACGTAAACTGCCACCAAAGTCTTCCAGTTCCACCGGCTGACACCCAACCAGCAACAGATCAGCAGGATAATTACCAGTGAATTCAGCCATGGCCAGAACTTCCTGAAAACCAGTCTGATGCAGGCTCATTTGCTTAGCACCCATGAATTTTGGCACTTCATCGTTATAAATGGTTTTTAATGTGCCCGGTGCCAGTCCGTAGTCGATGGCGTCAAACACCACCAGCACATCGGCTTCCTGGACATGCTGGACCAGATAAATTCCCTGAGTACCGCCATCCATGATCCTGACGTTTTCATCAAACGCGTAGTGCTGGTTTAACAATTCAACACAGCGAACGCCAAACCCCTCATCGGCCCATAAAACGTTGCCAATGCCTAAAATAAGTATTTGCTTTTGATTCATATGATTTTGCACTGCCATAAAACTGAGATTATTTGGCGCTTGCGCTAATTACATTTCATTTACATATAACAAGTAGCATGCCAACTTCTTAAAAAATCAGGAATCGCCGTATGGCGCGGTGTCACGGGGGGCGTTACAAGTAACCACAATTAAAAGAAGGAAATAGATATAACAAAACTAACCACTAAATGGAAAGTTACTTACCAGTCTCTTTTGTGAATCGGCGACTGGCGTCGTACAACTCCCAAAGCTGTTGTTTTTCAAGCCAAAACATTGGGGTAGTCTGGAAGTAATGGGCGAGTCTGATGGCACTGTCGGCTGAAATGGCGCGTTGACCTTTGATAATTTCGTGTACACGTCGTCGGGATATGCCTAGCACGCGGGCTAACTCAGACTGGCTGATATTCAGCGGTTGCAGATAACAGCGTTGTAGAAAACGGCCGGGATGCTCAGGCTTACGACGACTTAAGCAACGGCTGCTAACAATGAGGTTGAAGGCGGTCATCCGGTTGCTCAGGCAAAATTAACAAAACAGGTTAAAAGAAAAAGGGACGCAGGCGGGGTCAACAAATGCCTGCATCCCTCTGAGGAGCCTTAGTCGGGCTTGTCATCCTTAAACATACGCCAGCCACTGATCATGGTGGAGATCAAGCTTTGGCGTGACATGATGTCTTCACGAATGGCCACATAAACATGGATCATTATAAAAGTGATCAGATACCACATGCCCAGGCGGTGCCAGGTGTGTACATCCTGACTCTGACCAAATAGCGGGATCACCCAGCCGAATAATGTATCCTGCCAGCTGCCCTGCCCGGCACCTTCACTGTAAAGGGCAAAGCCGGTGAAGATCATAAAGATCATGCCGAGGATAAAGAAAAAGAACATGCCAAGTTGTGCCAACGGATTATGGCCGATGTACTTTTTCGGCGTTTTTTCCATAAACAGATACCAGCGCACTTCATGCAGGACTTCTTTCCACCAGGCTTTAACAAAAAACTTGGGGAAGAACAGTTCTCGGGAATGATGATTACCCACCAGCGCCCAGTACAAACGGCCTATAAAGCCAATGGTCACCACATAAGCGGCGGCAAAATGCGCAAAGCGAATGTAGCCCATCAGAAAATTATCGCTCGCTTCACCCGGTAAGGTGGGTAATGGCTGGCCGATAAAATAGCCCGTCACGCAAAGCGTGATAATGGAAAACACGGTTATCCAGTGCCATAACCGCACCGGTGCTTCGTAAACGTATACCGCCGTTTGGCGACGGGTAATAACCTTTTCGTCGCCATGATGATGGTTATCCGTAAGCTGACTTCTTTCAACAGCTTTGCTTTTCACTGACGTAGACATAATTGAGTCTCCAGCGAGAGCACCAGGGTGCTCTCTTAACGAATTTTCACTTTAGTCAGTTCCTGACCGTCTTCACTCATTACGTGTGTGGAACAGGCCAGACACGGGTCAAAGCTGTGTAAAGTTCGCAGGATTTCAACCGGCTCATCAGGGCGCTCCATGGGCGTATTAAGCAATGACGCTTCAAAAGCCCCGATATTGCCTTCTGAATCACGTGGAGAACCATTCCAGGTAGTCGGTACCACCGCCTGATAATTCTCAATTTTACCGTCTTTAATTTTAATCCAGTGACCCAGTGCACCGCGCGGGGCTTCGTTGATTCCAACCCCTTTGGCTTCTTTAGGCCAGGTTTTAGGATCCCATTTTTCCACATTGGCGGTAGAGGAATCACCGTTTTTAATGTTGTTCACCAGCTGATGCCAGTCGTCCAGCATAGAATCTACACACAGTTCTGAATCCAAAGCCCGTGCCAGTGTGCGGCCCAGGGTAGATGGCAGGAATTGCTTTAAGCCAAGGTCCATGCCAGTGGCCTGATTAAACGCCGACAGTGACCGGTCAACCTGATCCTGTACGTACTCTTTGCCAGAAGCATACGCCACGATATAACGCGACAGTGGGCCAACTTCCATCGCATGCCCTTTCCAGCGTGGTGATTTAATCCAGCTGTATTTGGCGCTTTCATCGAGTTCTTTGATATTGGTTTTGGTGCCCTTAAAGTTTGGCCCCAGTTCAAATTTTGCTTCCGTTTCACCGTCCCAGGGATGCAGTCCTTTAGCGCCGTTGGCGTACTGATACCAGCTGTGATCGACAAACTCCTGAATTTCGTCCGGGTTACGCACATCAACCGGATGCACTTCATCCCAGTTGCCGTTAATAATGGCACCGGCCGGGATCAAATCAGTAGATTTATCACCGGGCACCACCGTATGAGTACCATAGCTCAGTACGTTTGTCGCAGACAGACCGCCGCCATACAACCAGTCTTTATACAAGGTAGCAATGGCTATGACATCAGGGATGTACACGTTCTTAATAAAGGCTTCTGCTTCACGAATACGTTCCAGCACAAAGTTCAGGCTGGTCATATTCACCGGCGCGCCGGATGAGCCGGTACCGTCCAGATTAATCGCACAGGGCACACCGCCAACCATAAAGTTAGGGTGCGGGTTCTTACCGCCAAAAATAGTGTGGATTTTGACGATTTCTTTTTGCATATCGAGCGCTTCAAGATAATGCGCTACCGCCATCAAATCGGCTTCCGGTGGTAATTTGTAGGCCGGATTACTCCAGTAACCATTAGCAAATAAACCTAACTGACCGCTTTCGATAAACTTCTTTATGCGGGTTTGCACGTCGCGGAAATAACCCGGGCTGGATAATGGATGTGACGACGATATTTTCTGCTGTAGGGCAGAGGTAGCTTTCGGATCAGCTTTTAATGCGTTAACCGGGTTCACCCAGTCCAGCGCATGCAGGTGATAAAAATGCACCACGTGATCGTGGATATTCAGGGTTTTGTCCATCAGATGACGGATAAGGTGGGCATTCAAAGGGATCTCAATGCCCAGCGCATCCTCTACGGCGCGCACACTGGTGAGTGCGTGACAGCCGGTACACACCCCACAAATACGTTCAACAAAGGCCCAGGCATCACGCGGGTCACGGCCTTTTAAAATCACTTCCAGTCCGCGCCACATGGTACCGGTGGAAACCGCATTGCGGATAATATTACTATCGTCAACGTTCACTTCGCAGCGCATGTGACCTTCAATACGGGTCACCGGGTCCACCACAATACGGCGGCCTGAACTGTCGAGTAATTTAGAATTTAACGGCGTGTTCATTATTCTTGTTCTCCCTTATGCTGCGCGCGTTTTACCGCACTCACGGCAGCATGGGCAGCAATTGCTGCACCGACACCACCCGCAACGGCGGTGCCTACTTCATCAGCGTTCGATTCGATACCGAACTGGTTAATGTCAGTCAGACGGTCATAGAAGGAGCCCTTGTCCCAGAACCCATCTTCTGAACAACCAATACAACCGTGGCCGGCCTGAATCGGGAAGGACGTGCCTTCATTCCAGCGCACCGTTGAACAGGCGTTATAAGTGGTTGGCCCTTTACAACCTACTTTGTACAGGCAGTAGCCTTTGCGCGCGCCTTCGTCATCCCATTGCTCAACAAACTGGCCGGCATCGAAATGCGGACGACGGTAGCATTTATCGTGAATACGCTGACTGTAGAACATTTTCGGACGTCCCTGACGGTCCAGTTCCGGCACTTTACCGAAGGTCAGCATGTACGTGATTACGCCGGTCATAACTTCCGCAATCGGCGGGCAACCTGGTACCTTAATAATCGGTTTGTCTTTAATCACTTTGTGGATCGGCACAGCCTGTGTAGGATTAGGTCGAGCGGCCTGCACACAGCCCCAGGAAGCACATGAGCCCCAGGCAATAATGGCCGCCGCGTCTTTAGCGGCGTGCTTGAGCTGGTCAAGGAATGGCTTACCACCAACAATACAGAACATACCGTCTTCATTCAGCGGCGGATTACCTTCTACAGCAAGGATGTACTTACCCTTGTACTTCTGCATGGTCTCTTCAAGGATCGCTTCGGCCTGATGGCCTGCTGACGCCATTAACGTATCGTCGTAATCCAGTGAGATCATCGACAACACCACATCTTTCACCAGGGGGTGAGCAGAGCGGATAAAGGATTCAGAGCAACAGGTACATTCCAGTCCGTGCAGCCACAGCACGGGGGTACGTTCCTTGGTTTCCATAGCATTGGCAATACGCGGTGCAAACGCGGGGCCAAGGCCTAATGCCGCAGCAGTCAGGCTACAATACTTCAGGAAACTGCGACGGGTAATTCCCTGTCGCCGCATGACTTCGTAAAAGGTCTCTAATTGGGACATTCGGTCCTCCGGCAGTGATACCGCTGAAGTTACACTTACCTCAAATTTGCACGGCCAATTGGTCTTGGTTTTAGTTCTGATGTAAGTTGCGTTCAGCTATTATTTTTTTAATGACACAGCGTGATGTTTTGTTAGTACGCCAAAGCTTAAATGCAAACAACAGACCAAGTGCAAAATACAAATAATATCAATGATATAGGTATTTACCGAAGGATTGAAAGTGAAGTCTACTTACCACTGGGGGTAGAAAGCGGAAAGTCTGTTTACACTGTGTTAACGGGCTTTCCGGACCATCGGAAAATGGTTTTCACAGGTTGGAGGTAAACTTGAATGAGGTTGAATTTCAGTCTGATTTTGCCAGTGCAACTAAAGCCTGCCCAAAGGCTATTCCGCCATCATTAGCAGGCAGTTGCTGATGCCTCAGCACCTCAAAACCGGCCACCAACAATGCTTTGTTAAGCGGCTCAGAAAGCAGTAGATTTTGCATTACTCCGCCAGATAAAACCACAGTATTAAAACGGTATGAGCGACCCAACAGCACCGTCATCCGGGTCAATGCAGTGACCAGCCCTTTATGAAAGGCCAGCGCCATGGCGGCTTTGCAGCGCCCCTCTCTGACATCAGCTACGACCTGTTGCCACATACTCGCAGGTATCAGTTGATTATCTTTAATCTCAAGCGGATATGGCTCCACTGCTTCCTGGCAGGTCAGAGCCAGTGTTTCCAGGCTTATGGCGGCCTGCCCTTCGTAAGTAATTTGCACAGGTGTGCAGCCAAGGACTACAGCCATGGCATCAAACAAGCGGCCGGCTGAACTGGTCATCGGACAGTTGATTTGCATCGCCAGCATTTTTTCGAAACTCTTACACATAGGATCGGCAAACTGCGGGCATATATTCGTCATCTGAGCCACTTGCTCAGCACTGAAACTTTGTCTTAGCTGAGCATAAAGCGAACGCCAGGGGGCTTTGATAGCCTGAGCGCCGCCGATCAATGGCACCGGTGCAAGGGAAGCTACCCGACTCATCGCAGCATATCCGCCATATAAAAACTCACCGCCCCACAGGGTCTCATCGGTGCCGAACCCGGTGCCATCCAGGCATATACCCAGTACCGCATCACCGTTCAAAGGATACTGATTATCACCCAGACAGGCAGCAATATGGGCATGATGGTGTTGTACCCGGGTCAGGCTATTTCCCTGCTCTTCCAGGCTCACCCCCTGTTTGGTTGAAAGGTATTCCGGATGCAGGTCACACACATAATGTGTGGCAGCATTATCGTATAAGCCCCGATAGAGCTTAAGGGTGTGTAAATACTCATCGAAGGTACTGGCGTCATGCAAATCACCGAGATGCTGGGTAACAACAGCCCGATTCTCTTTTACCAGACATAAGGTGCTCTTTAACTGGCCGCCTAATGCAATAAGCGGTTGGCCAGCGGTAAACCCTTCTGGTAGCGGCATACTGGTTGGAGCATACCCGCGAGCCCGGCGCAGAACCTGAGAGCCGGCGTCGCCAGCCACCACCACCGAGTCATCCAGACGACTGTGAATCGGCCGGTTATGTAACAACTGCAGGTCGGCGATATTGTTTAACTGGTCACGGGCCGCCTCATTAGTGATAGCCTGAGGCTCGCCGGAGCGATTGCCGCTGGTCATCACCAACGGAAAATCCAGCGCTGCCATCAACAAGTGATGGACCGGCGAGTAAGGCAACATGACACCTATCCTGGCATTATCCGGCGCAACAGAAGCTGCAATCCGTTGCTGATTGGAACAGTTTGCTGCACGTGAAAGCAACACCACAGGCGCAGCCGGATGGGTTAACAGGGCTTCGTCCTGTTCGGTAACCGTGGCGAAGTCCCTGACTGCGCCAATACTTTTAGCCATCAGAGCCAGCGCTTTGTGGGGCCGCTGTTTTCGTTCACGTAAACGCTTAACCGCTTCGTCATTAGTTGCATCACAGGCCAGGTGAACACCACCAATGCCTTTTACCGCAACAATCAGCCCTTGCCGTAAAGCGTCACGGATTAACTGAAAAGGCGTTTCGGTGGCTACCTTGCTGCCGTCAGGGGCTTCCAACCAACAGTGCGGGCCACAATCAGGACAAGCATTCGGCTGGGCATGAAAGCGACGATCAGCGGGGTTTTCATATTCCTCCTGACAGGCCACACAGAGGGTAAAATTCGCCATTGTGGTGGCGGCCCGATCGTAGGGGATTTTACGGATGATACTCAGCCGCGGGCCGCAATTGGTGCAATTGATAAAAGGATAGCCGAACCGGCGATCGCCAGCCTCGTTAAACTCTGCAAGACAGTCGGGACATGTCGCCGCATCCGGCGCGCACCCGGTTGTCACCGTACCCGATTGTGATACATCGATTTCAAACGTGGTAAATGGGGGTAAGTTTGTCGCTTCCAGATGCGTCGCATCTATTCGGGCCAGAGGCGGCAGTTGCTGCGCCATCAGATCAACGAACTCAAGGGCCGTCGGCTCACCACAGTTAAGTTCGATAGTTACCCCGTTAGCATCGTTAAACACCCGTCCGGTGAGTTGCAGATCCGTCGCCAGACGCCAGACAAAAGGCCGAAAGCCAACGCCCTGCACAATTCCGCTAACCCATAAGCGCACTCCATTGCTGCCTGACATTAATGCACCGTACAGGCCATACAGGGGTCGAAAGAGCGCACGATATGTTGCACCGAAATGGGCGTTTTTTCGCCGTTCATTACCGGAGCGCCCACCACGGCTTGCTCCAGCGCACCAGGCTGTTCCTGTTGATCACGGGGCGAGAAATTCCAGCTGGTCGGGGCGATGATCTGATAGTTACTGATTTTACCGTTTTTCACTTCCAGCCAATGGCCCAGAGCTCCGCGTGCCGCTTCCACCAGGCCAACGCCAGAGGCCTCGGCCGGCATTTCTCCGTGATGACAAAACGGCGCTGTCGGATCAATTTGCTTTATCCACTGCTCCATTTGCGGCACCACTATGGCGACTTCCAGAAGTCTGGCTACCACGCGGCTTAACACGTTGCCGCCATGGCGGCTGATCATGTCTCGCAGCAGCGGATGGCCATTGACCGCCTGTCGGGCAAGCGGGCCCACTTCCACCACCTCATTACCTAACCGGGGGGCTTTACACCAGCTGTAACCCGCCTCATTGTCGAGTGTTGGCTGAGTAATTCCCTGCGCCGGCGGATGCGGATGGTCGGTCTCACTCATCCAGCTATGGGAGTGATCTTCGACAATCCGGCCAATATCCAGCGCACTGGTTTGGCCGTTACGGTAGCTACCAGCAGCCCACATTGGCGCATCGGCCCCACCGTAAGCACCAAAACTGAGGAAGTGATCCGTTGCCCTGCCCAGCAGATGTAACTGCTGTACTTCGGCAACATGTAAAAAACGCCGAAAATCCGAGGTCTGCCAGGGTTTCTCACGATACCATTGCCAGAGCTCTGCTTCGCTTTTGAGCTGGCTGATGGTGGCCAGGCTATCGCCAAACAGCGTAGTTTCTAAAAAGCGCTTAAAGCTGGCAACGATGGCCAGTAAACGCATTCGTTCTTTCGCTTCGATGGCTTTAGCGACGCCGCCCGGTTGCAAACTCAGCGTATGTGGCCACTTACCCGCCATGAGCCCCATCAGGTGCAGAAAGTCTGCCCTGGCCGGTAACATCTGCGCCGCGGCTGAACCAGCAGTGGCTTTAAAACGGCCCTGAATATCACCAAACCAGGGGGATGCGGCATAGCTGTCGCGGGCAAAATCCGGCATAAAGAAAAGATAAAAATGCGTAATCAGATCGGTGATGTTCTCACTGGCCAGCACCAGATTGGTACACAGTTCGCCGTTCTTCGGCATGGTCAACGCCATCGCATCGGCCAGCGCCCGGGCACTGGCTACCGACTGAGTTACTGAGCATATTCCGCAAATTCGAGGCGTATAAACCAGCGCATCCATGGGCTTGTGGCCAAGCAGTATGCGCTCAAATCCCCGGTAAAGCGGGGAGTTAACCTCGGCACTTTGCACCTGATGATCTCCGGTTTCCAGGGTGATCTCTAAATCCCCTTCCACACGATTAAAAGGGCCAGCAACAATTCGGCTCATATTGATACTCTTTTACTGCACAGGCTAATGATTCAGCCTTTACGTTTATGGATGGTGGGCGGATAAATTAATTGTTCAGCAATGGCATTCTTTTTTAACCGCTCGGGCGTGGCCGCTTTAGACAGTTGTGCCAGTGCCACAAACCACGCCTTGGGCATGTCCGTTGGCAGCCCAACCGGGATGCCGGCGATTTTAGGCGTCTGACAGAAGCTGTGTCCCGGCTCTTCAAATTCCGGTGCAGTGCAATTGATACATGGGTAACCACCGTTGGTACAGGAACCCTGTCCGTTCCAGGGACGGCTATTACAGTCAGCATGGGCCTGGGTGCCTTTGCAGCCCATATTCTCCATCATACAACCGCGATCGCCCATATCAACGGCACTCGCCTTATACTCATAAAATTCGTTGCGGGAACACCCATGGTGTACCAGGTGATCGGCGTACATCCTTGGCCGACCGAATTTATCCAGTTGCTCATCATTGTGTTCACCTAACGCAATACTCATCAGGGTTTCAGTGACCCAGTCCGGGTGCACCGGACAACCGGCAATGTTGACCACCTGATCGCCGCTTTGTGAGGTAAATTCCCGTCCCAGCAGGCCGCCGGCCACTTCACCATCAAATTGCAGGCCTGTGGCATCGGTATCATTAGCGCCTGCAGCGGTTATCCCACCGTAAGCTGCGCAACTGCCAACGGCAATGGTATAGCGGGCAATATCAGCCAAATCCTTCACCCATTCAATCATAGGTTTGCCGGTGCCGCCCATAATATGAAACTTACCGGTGCCCAGCGGACCGGTCATCATAGAGCCTTCTATGCATAGAATATCCAGCGCAATATCCCCTGCCAGAATGCCCTCAAGCATGGCAATACACTCATCACCGGAGGCTTCACTTAACGAGGGATGCCACAATAAATTGATACCGGCATTCTCAAACAAGGACAGCACGTCGGGAGACTCAGCATTGAGCAACGACATGGAACAGCCGCCGCAACCGCCGGATTGCAGCCATAACAGATTAAGCATCAGCAGACTCCCGATTGGGTAAAAACAGACTTGCGATAGCACCGCCATCGGTATGGTTGTCGATGGATAACTCGCCATCATGTTGCGAGACAATACCATAACTAATTGATAAACCTAAGCCTGTTCCCATTCCTACAGGCTTGGTTGTATAAAAGGGTTCAAAAATTTGCGGCGCATCTTCTGCGCTGATGCCGGGTCCGGTATCGCTGATGGTCAACAACACCCCATCCTTATCGGCACCAGCGTTAATGGTTAATCGACGCCGCTCAGATGCCGCCATGGCATCCACCGCATTCTCAATTAAGTTAACGACCACCTGATGAATTTGCCCGGCATGGCCGTAAGCCTCCAGCGGTCTTGGAATATTATCAACAACCTCTACAGGGTAATCACACTCTTTCATGATCCAGTGCAAAGCCGTGTGCACC
>NZ_CAJXQY010000096.1 GCF_913058315.1 uncultured Alteromonas sp.
GTACCAATACTGACCATACTAAAAATTGGCGAATAACTTTAATCAAACAACAATACTCATATGAAGTGCTTAACAATTCCCTGTAAAAACCGCGCTGGTGTTACCTTTACAGTGAGCTTTTTATAAGGTTGGTTTAGCTTTTATTGCTGTGACCACACTGACAATCTCACCGTCACTGACCCGGCTAATAATTTCATCCTTTTCTTTCACCGCGGTAATACTGGTAATAGCCTGATTGGCTTTTAATGTTGCTGAGTAACCGCGGGCCATCGTTGCCAGAGGACTAACTGACTGCAACAGGTGCGCCAGTGTACCAAGCTTCTGCTTGCGGGTCTCTAGTCGTTGCTGCATCGCCGCCCCCATCCGTTGATACAAATAGGCCTGCTGGGTTTTAATTTTATCGAGCCGAATGGCCGGATGCTGGCGCGCCAGTCGGCTGTCGAGCCGCTGCGCTGTGGTTTGCGCACGGTTTAACTGGTGCGTCAGTTGATTAGTCATTTTTTGTGTTAGCTGGTCTATCCGCTGACTTTGTTGTTGCAGCATCACCTCAGGATGTCTCGATTTCAGGCGCTGGTTTAACACCGTTAGCTGATGTGCGCTGCGTTGAACCGTGGTATGAAAGCTGCGTGTGAGTTGCTGTTGGAGTTGTCTTATTTGCACTTGCAGTTCCCGCTGATCCATAGACAGCAGTTCAGCTGCGGCCGATGGGGTAGGGGCTCGAAGATCGGCGACAAAGTCGGCAATAGTGACGTCCACTTCGTGACCTACCGCACTGACAAGCGGCAGGGGCGAGCGGGCGATTTCCCTGGCCAGTGATTCGTTGTTAAAGCACCAGAGGTCTTCCAACGAGCCACCGCCGCGAGTGAGCAGGAGCACGTCCACCTCGTTGCGTTGATTAGCCAGCCAGATATTTCGGGCTAACTGGGCAGCGGCCTGCTCGCCCTGCACCATAGAAGGGTAAACAATGACTTCTGTAGCCGGGCTTCGCCGTTTTAAAACACTCAATACGTCGTGCAAGGCGGCACCCTGGGCAGAGGTGATCACGCCAATCCGCTTTACGTGGGCCGGCAGCGCTTGCTTAGTAGCCGGGTCGAACAAACCTTCGGCTTGCAGCTTGTACTTTAACTGCTCAAAAGCCAGTTTTAACTGGCCTTCGCCCTCCGGCTCCATGCTTTCAACCACCAGTTGATAATCGCCCCGCGGTTCATAAATGCCGACGCTGGCTCGCACCAGTACTTTATCTCCCTCCCGCGGTGGATTGCGAACCACCCGGTTAGCGGAGCGAAACATAGCCGCTCTGACCTGAGCTTTATTATCCTTGAGGGTAAAATACCAGTGGCCGGAAGACGCCCGGGTGAAATTGGAAATTTCAGCACTTAACCACACCAGTCCGATTTCACTGGTTAAAATGTTACGCGCCAGGCGATTTAATGTTGTTACGCTGTGAACTTTTTGCCCCTCTGGGGCAGAGAAAACTGTCATTGAATGAAAAAACCTCAGCTTTAATGCAAATACAGTTTACCTGAAAGTGAAAAAACACTACAATTGCGCCGCAATTAAACCTCAATATACAGGTGTTTTTGCATGCTACGAATCGCTCAAGAAGCGCTAACCTTTGACGATGTTTTATTGGTTCCGGCGCATTCCACAGTGCTCCCGCACACAGCCAGTCTACAAACCCGTCTGACCCGCAAGGTAAATCTGAATATCCCTATGGTATCAGCTTCTATGGATACTGTAACGGAAGCGCGTTTGGCAATTGCATTAGCCCAGGAAGGCGGTATTGGTTTTGTTCACAAGAACATGACCCCAGAGGAGCAAGCCAAACATGTACGCGAAGTTAAAAAATACGAAAGCGGCGTGGTGTCCGACCCGGTTACAGTAAGTGCTACTGAAAACCTCGGCAACGTGCAGGCGTTGAGTAAAAAAATGGGGTATTCCGGATTCCCGGTTACCGACTCCGAAAATAACCTTATCGGCATTATTACCGGCCGCGATATGCGCTTTGAAAACCGGCTTGATTTATCGGTCGACAAAGTGATGACGCCCAAAGAGCGTCTGGTAACGGTAAAAGAAGGTGCCAGCTCGGAAGAAGTACTGGAGCTGATGCACGAACACCGCATCGAAAAGATTCTGGTGGTGGACGATAGCTTCAAGCTTACCGGCCTTATCACAGTAAAAGATTTCCAGAAGGCAGAAAGCAAGCCCAATGCCTGTAAAGACTCGCTGGGACGCTTACGCGTTGGCGCCGCGGTAGGTGTTGGTCCGGGTACTGATGAGCGCATCGCGCTATTGGTTGAAGCAGGTGTTGACGTATTACTTATCGATACCTCTCACGGCCACTCACAAGGTGTTATCGACCGCGTTAAGACGGTTCGCGAAACTTATCCTGAACTGCAAATCATTGCGGGTAACGTGGCGACTGCCGAAGGTGCTCTGGCGCTGGCTGATGCTGGTGCAGACGGTATTAAGGTAGGTATTGGTCCTGGCTCAATCTGTACCACCCGCATCGTAACCGGTTGTGGTGTACCGCAAATTACGGCTATTTCTGATGCGGTTGAAGCACTGAAAGACCGTGATATTCCGGTTATTGCCGATGGTGGTATCCGCTTCTCCGGTGATATTGCCAAGGCGCTGGTAGCCGGTGCAAGCTGCGTAATGGTTGGCTCTATGCTGGCCGGTACCGAGGAAGCGCCCGGTGAAGTAGAACTGTATCAGGGGCGTTACTACAAGTCTTACCGTGGAATGGGCTCGTTAGGGGCTATGAATCAGCGCAATGGTTCATCAGATCGTTACTTCCAGGAAAGCGACAACGCCGAAAAACTGGTACCGGAAGGTATTGAAGGTCGTGTCGCCTATAAAGGCCCAATCGCCACCATTATTCATCAGCAAATGGGCGGCCTGCGCTCTGCGATGGGCTTAACCGGTTGTGCTACCATTAACGAACTGAATACCAAACCACAGTTCGTACGGGTTACGTCTGCCGGAATGGGTGAATCACACGTTCACGATGTAAGCATTACTAAAGAAGCACCTAACTACCGTTTAGGTTAAACTTTACCAACACGAATCGATTGATTTATCAGGCTGGTTAATACCAGCCTGCTTGTTTTCTATTTTAAGGCAAACACCATGACACAAAACATCCATGATCATCGCATACTTATTCTGGATTTTGGCTCACAGTATACACAGCTTATTGCCCGCCGCGTGCGCGAGCTTGGCGTTTATTGCGAACTCTGGGCATGGGATGTCACCGAAGAGCAAATCAGGTCGTTTAATCCTCAGGGGATTATTCTTTCTGGTGGTCCCGAATCGGTTACCGAGGAAAACTCGCCCCGCGCACCAGAATATGTGTTTACCGCCGGTGTACCGGTACTGGGCGTTTGTTACGGCATGCAAACTATGGCTGAGCAGCTTGGCGGTAAAGTACAGGGCTCTGATAAGCGTGAATTTGGTTATGCTCAGGTAGAGGTAGTTAAACCTAATGATCTGTTAGCCAATATTGAGGATGCGATTAGCGCCGAAGGCAATGCGTTGCTGGATGTGTGGATGAGCCATGGTGACAAGGTTATTGCTATTCCGGATGGTTTTGAAACGGTTGCCCTTACGCCCTCGTGCCCTCATGCCGCTATGGTCAATAAAGAAAAGCAATTTTACGGTGTGCAATTCCACCCGGAAGTGACCCATACCCGTCAGGGCATGCGTTTATTATCGCACTTTGTAATGGATATCTGTGGCTGCGAAAAGCTTTGGACCCCGGATGCCATTATCGAAGATGCCATTGCCCGCATTAAAGCAAAAGTGGGTGACGATGAAGTGATTCTTGGCTTGTCAGGGGGAGTTGACTCCTCGGTAGTGGCCATGCTCATCCATCGCGCTATTGGTGATAAGCTGACCTGCGTATTTGTTGATAACGGTTTACTTCGTTTGAATGAAGGCCAGCAGGTCATGGACATGTTTGGCGATCATTTTGGACTCAACATTATTAAAGTTGATGGCGAAGAGCGCTTCCTGGCTAAGCTTGATGGGATAGAAGATCCCGAACTTAAGCGTAAAGCCATTGGTAACGAATTTGTCGCGGTGTTTGATGAAGAAGCCAGCAAACTGTTTAACGCCAAATGGTTAGCACAGGGCACTATTTATCCGGATGTTATTGAGTCAGCCGGCTCTGCTACCGGTAAAGCGCACGTAATCAAGTCGCATCATAATGTCGGTGGTTTGCCGGAAGACATGAAACTGGGTCTGGTTGAGCCACTGCGTGAACTGTTTAAAGATGAAGTGCGTAAAATTGGTTTAGAGTTGGGTCTGCCATACGACATGCTGTATCGCCATCCATTCCCGGGACCGGGTTTGGGCGTACGTGTACTGGGCGAAATCAAAAAAGAATACTGCGATTTGCTGCGCCGCGCCGATGCCATTTTTATTGAAGAACTGCATAACGCAGAGCTTTACCACAAAGTAAGTCAGGCCTTTACCGTATTCCTGCCGGTTAAATCGGTTGGCGTAATGGGAGATGCCCGTAAGTATGATTGGGTTGTATCGCTGCGCGCGGTAGAAACCATCGACTTTATGACTGCGCACTGGGCGCACCTGCCATATGACTTCCTGGGTAAAGTGTCTAACCGCATCATCAACGAAATCGATGGTATTTCCCGTGTGGTTTACGATATTTCAGGTAAGCCTCCGGCCACCATTGAATGGGAATAAGTCTGGCGGAGTAAGATATTTCGTTATACCTATTCTTCAGTAGTTACCGGGAAATTACTGAATCCAGAAAGCCTTGCGATGCAAGGCTTTCTGCTTTTTTGAGTATTTTTTTGCACAATCAATCCTGCCTGTATAACCGAACGCCACGAAATTTCTCATATCCTATGTGGTTTTTTGTCTGATTATTGATCCATGTTGTTTTTTTTCCGGTGGCGGTTTATCAGCACCGCTTTCGCTATATGAAAAGACACGTTTTGTGCTAATACTAGAGTGTGTTGTTAGGTAAAAATAAATGGGCGTTTTTATATTAGTCAACTTATTGATTTAATTTAATTTGTAACTTAGTTAACTACTTTTAAACTGAATTCATTACTTTGAGGCTGCTGTAAAGGCAATACAAAGGTATGGAAAAGTAAGTGGTTCCTAATGTGATAACGCTCTAATTTGTTCTAAGTTAAAGTCTATAATCCATGGATGATATTCAATGAAAACGCTATCACTTTGTATTTCTCGTTCTGCTGCTACCGGGGTTTGCCTTACGCTACTTTCCGGTTGTTTATATGATAAAAACAGTCAGGTTGATACTTCAGTAACGCCATCGGCAGAAGATGAATTGAGGCAGACTACTGAAGCCAGTCATTCAGATGGACTGACTGCCTATACACTGCCTGAGAGAGACGATTTTGACAAAATCCCTCAGGATCTGAACTGCTAACGACAGCGCTCTTTTGACCAGGGCATAGATCACTACTTTAGTAGCGATAAATGTTAGCTTTTGTATGATTTATGCCCAGGCTTTCACACAACTGTCATATTATCGCGATGTAATTGTGCTCCTTTCACACGGAGGGTGAATTCATGGTTTTTAACAAGCGCTTTCCGGAGACTTAAATGATACGATTTACGAGTATCAATCGTCTGATAATGACCCCCGTTCTGGCTATTATTGCCGTTCTTGTCCTGCTTAATGCGGGCTCTCTCACTATTGCTTTTTCGCTAATGAATGACATTGAGCAGGTTGAGCAAACCAATGTTGTGCATGAACGCTTAGTCTCAGAAGCATTAACCGAATTTAAGACCCAGGTCCAGGAATGGAAAAATGTTCTGTTGCGTGGAGCTTCTGATAAAGACAGAGAGAAATACTGGTCACGCTTTCAGTCGCGGGAAGCGGATGTGCAGTCCTCACTGCGCAAGCTGGTGGCCGGGGCTGAGCTGAATGCTGATTCATTGGGGTTGATAGAACAATTTTTAACGGCCCATCAGCAAATGGGGAAAAAGTACCGGGAAGGGTTTCAGGCGTTTGTTGCCGCTGGCTACAATCCGCATACCGGCGATACGTTTGTCCGGGGTATCGACCGCGAGCCAGCTGATTTATTGCAGCAGGCGACCGATCGAATTGCACTGGCAACTCAGCAAGCAAAGCAGCGTGTAACGGCTGAAACCAGTCAGCGCCTTTGGCTCATTATGGGACTGTCAGTCGTATTGAGCGGACTGTGTATATTTTATTTAATTACCAACCTGCGTCGCAATATCGTAAAACCTACCCGCGAAATAGCCACCTGTTTGCAAAAAATGGAGCAGAAAGATTACGACTATCGGCTTGAATATCGTAGCGACCATGAGTTGGGGCAAGTGGCCAGCGCCACGCGCCACTTGCAGAAAAAGCTGCAGGATACCGTGACGATATTGTCTGATGCGCAGTATCAAATTCGTCAGTCCCATGACATCCTCGAAGATGTCAGTAGCGCCATCGCGAAAGGCGCTAGCGATCAGCACACCTCTTCAGATTCACTGGCGCAGGCGAATGAGAAGCTGGATGAAATTGTCAAAGGGCTGGTGACGATCACCAGTCAGGTGTCAGTGGCATCGGGTCATTCCCAGCAGCAGGTCCAGGAGTGCTACACCACCTTTGACAGTGCCAATAAAGGTTTTGCTGAGCTGGCCAGAACCGTTTCTTCAGCCAGTCAGATTGTGAATGAGTTACAGGCCCGCAGCGCCAGTATTCTCACCGTGGTGAACGTCATTAATGAAATTGCCGATCAGACCAACCTGTTGGCACTTAATGCAGCCATCGAGGCGGCCCGGGCTGGCGAGCATGGCCGAGGCTTCGCCGTAGTGGCCGATGAAGTGCGGGCACTGGCGGCAAAAACCCAACAATCTACCCAACAAATTAATGCCATTTTAAGTGCCTTTGAGGCTGATGCGTCTAAAGCCGTCACGGCTATGGCCAGCGGTCAGCAACATGCTGATGTCAACGCGAAAAGTGCCCAGCAGGCGCTGGCTTTGCTCAATGAGCTGGTACGTTACATAGACGAAACGCAAAGTGTCGTCGGTGCGCTGGAGGAAGCGGCAAACGATCAAAGCAGTATTCAGCATCAGCTCGATGGTGTTATTGCAAAAGTGATGAGATCAGCTGAAGACTATAAGCGTCTGTCGCAAAGCAACCATATTTCAGAAGCGATTAACATGATGTCAAAAAATGTGATGTCTGTGGTTTCTGCATTGAGCCGATAACCGCTCAATGCAGTACAATACCAAATTCGTGTAACAGCAATTGGTAACATTGATATTTTGCAGCATTTGGTTTTTCACCCGATTTACAGTCAGCTCGAATTGCCGGTCCGGCATCGGTTCCCCATCGAAAAATACCAGGGGATCCATGATGCCCTGTGCGCGGGCGGCGTAGCAGAGTCGTCGTTTATTACGCCAACACCGGTGGCCAGGGAAACACTGACCGCCTGCTACGATGCCAGTTATGTTGATGCACTGATTGGTGGCACATTAGATACCAAGGCAATGCGCCGCATTGGTTTTCCCTGGTCTGAACAGCTCATTAAACGCAGCCTCACCGCAGTAGGGGGGACCCTCAAAACCGCTGAACTGGCGTTGCAACATGGATTGGCGCTTAACCTTACCGGCGGTTATCATCACGCTGGGGCAGATTGGGGCTCAGGTTTTTGTTTATTTAATGATTTGTATCTCGCCGCCCGGCAGATGCTCACCACCCCCGGCATAGATTCGGTGCTCATTATTGATTTAGATGTGCACCAGGGCGATGGGACCGCGTTACTTGCGCAGGATGATACCTCGGTGATCACTTTATCATTGCATGGCGAAAAGAACTTTCCCCACCGTAAGCAGCAGTCAGATATGGATTTTCCGTTGCCCAAAGGGATGACGGATGAACCTTACCTGGCCACGCTGGATGAGGCGCTGAGTGTGGCGGAACGCCTTTATGCACCCGACGCCGTAATTTATGACGCCGGTGTGGATGTGCATGAAAACGATGATTTAGGACTGTTAAATATCAGTACCCCAGGTGTTTATCAGCGTGACTGTATGGTGTTTGAATGGTGTCGGCGGCATAACCTGCCCGTGGCTTGTGTTATTGGCGGCGGCTATCAGCGGGATATCAATGCGTTGGTCGACGTGCATCTGCAGATGTACCGGGCGGCAGGGGTTATTCCGTAGCGCTAAAATGCCGCCAGTTGAAAGCCCAGACCAATTCGGTTTTGACGGCGATCATAATCAATCAGGCTATCACCATAGCCATTAAAATACTGCAGTACCACTTCATAACGGGGAGACACCGGGTAACTGACTGACAGCTCCAGGCTACCGCGGTTATTATCAAATTCAAGGTTATTGCGTAGGCGGGCAAATAAACCAAAGCCCTTAATTCGAGTGCCGTAACCAAGCTCGATGCGTCCGTAGTAATGGTTTATTCTGGGATTATCATCACCCGCCGGATCGTCAGGTGACTGTTTCTCATCCTCAGGAATGCGATACCAGGTGCGCAAATAGTAAATGTCGTCAGCGTCGCTGAATAAACTGGTCACCATGATCCGGTTCCAGCTCCGGGAGCGGAGTTCACTCTGACCGTTAGACATATGGTTAAAGCCCAGCTGTAGAGCATTAAAATCGATACCAAGGAGCTTTATATCGGTGTTCCACTGGTAGAAAATTTCCGGTTCGTAATTGGTTTCACGAAATGGCTTTGACACTTCGCTGTTATACAACTGCCAGAATGATGTGAGCGTAAAACCGAAATAAACGCCTTCGACCGAATCCGGCTGGGTGTATAGCGGCAGTTTTACACTTACCTGAAACTTAGCTTCTTTGCTGTCGACGTTATCTTCGGTCAGTCCGGCGTTGCCCAGCGCATTGGGGTTATCCACATAAGTGAACGGCAGAAAATAGTTGCGTTTGTACTGGGTAATCGCAAAGGCATTATTTAACAGGTTTTTATCGGCTTCGAAGCGCTTTTTTAACAGGCTTGGCCGGGCAATCAGTCCGCTTTGCTGCTCCTGAGCTGCCACTTCGCTTTGTTGCTCGTTATCGTCGCAATAGCCGAATACTGAAGTTGTCAGCAGCACCAGACCAAGAGCGAAGCGATTAAGGCTCAGCGGTAAAATCAATGGTGAGTCCTTCATGGGCTGCAATCAACTGCAATGGCGATTCTGCAATGGTGATGTACTGGTTGCCGTGGTCAATAATGTCGTCGATGTCTTTGTCAGTTCGGCTCGGATCATGACTGTAGAGTGCCAGTCGTTTGGCATTGCATGCCATGGCCAGTTTCACCGCTTCTTCGGCTACGGAGTGTCCCCAGCCGCTTTTGGCGGGCATGTCAGATAACATGTACTGAGCATCATGGATAATTAAATCTGCGTTTCTGGCAAAATCAACAAAAGTTAGAAAGTCGGTTTCTTTTTTGTAGGGAGGATAGAGCTCATTGTCAGTAATGTAGGCGACTTTAAAACCGTTTTCGGTAATTGAATAGGCGCTTCCCTTACCGGGATGGTTCATCGGTAAACGCGCTACGGTAGCCCCATTGAGTTGCCAGCTATCCACCTCATCCGGTTGGGGGGTGATGCTTATTTTTGAACGCAATGCCGAGAATGGCACTGGAAAAACAGAGCCCTGCATTTGTTTTATAATGGCATCATTTTCTGGCAGGGTAGTCTGGCCGGGGGTAATCAATATTTCACGGTCTGGCTGATAGATAGGGGTGAAAAAAGGAAACCCCTGAATGTGATCCCAGTGATTATGGGTCAGCAGGATATGGATAGGGGTTTGCTTTTTGACCAGCTTGTCGCCAAGTAGTCGAATACCGGTGCCGGCATCCAACGATATGTCGGTGCCGTCACTTAACTCGATATGCACGCACGCAGTATTGCCCCCATAGCGCACGTATTCGGCGCCCGGTGTTGGAATAGAACCTCTTACACCATAAAAGGTTAACTGCATGCTGACTCCTTACCTAACGGGATCCGCCGGATGGCATCCCCTCGTTATACTACAATCCGCTGATAAATGCGGACACTTCCGTTAATTGTAATAGAGATTTTTCACCGCTGCGACGATTTTTATACTCAACTAACTGTTCGTCGAGGTTGCGTTCGCCAACTACGATACTGTGCGGAATACCGACCAGTTCCATATCTTTAAACATAACACCCGGACGTTCCTTACGATCGTCAAACAAGACTTCCACACCCGCGGCGGTCAGTTCTGCATACAGTGCTTCGGCAGCTTCCATAATACGTTGTGACTTGTGCATGTTCATGGGGATGAGGGCTACTTTAAACGGTGCGATAGGGTCAGGCCAAATAATACCGTGCTCATCATGATTTTGCTCAATCGCAGCAGCTACCACGCGTGATACACCAATACCGTAACAGCCCATGCTGAGGATTTCATGCTTGCCATTTTCATTCAGCACGCCGCAGTTCATCGCCTCAGAATATTTATCGCCCAGTTGGAAAATATGACCGACTTCAATACCACGTTTAATTTCAATGGTGCCGTTACCACAAGGTGACGGGTCACCCGCTTCAATGTTGCGCAGGTCAGCAGGCGTTAGTTTCGCAGCGCTGGCATCGTCTTTTAATGCCGCCGCTACGACGTAATCGGCAAAAACCGGTACCGTGACACTGGCCAGGTCGATTTCACCACCACTCGCGCCCAGCACACTTTTTACTGTTTCATCATTCGCGGTAATCAGTGGCACAGCAACGCCACTGAGTTTCTCGGCTTTGATGTCGTTTAAGGTATGGCTGGCAGACAGCACCAGCAGTACCCAGTTATTGGCATCGGCTTCACCGTCTTCGTCGGCCGCCTGTACCAGCACATATTGCAAGCCATCAACACTGGCACTTGGTACCTGCTGAGTTTGGGCCAGCTCAACGTTGGCGGCATAGTCTGAACCGTTAGAGAAGGCGATGTTGTCTTCACCAGACTCTGCCAGCACATGGAATTCGTGCGACACACTGCCACCAATCGAACCTGTATCAGCCATGACCGGACGATAATCGAGCTGCATGCGTTCAAAAATTTTGCAGTAGGCGCCGTACATGGCGTCGTAAGTATTCTGCAATGATTCCTGAGTAATGTGGAAAGAGTAGGCATCTTTCATGGTGAACTCACGGCCGCGCATAATACCAAAGCGGGGACGCACTTCATCACGGAATTTGGTTTGGATCTGGTACAGGTTCAACGGCAGCTGTTTATAACTGCTAATTTCGTTACGTACCAAGGCGGTAATGACTTCCTCGTGGGTTGGGCCTAACACGAAGTCCCGCTGATGTCGGTCTTTAATGCGCAGTAATTCAGGGCCATACTCTTCCCAACGGCCAGTTTCCTGCCAGAGATCCGCAGGTTGTACTACTGGCATTAACACTTCAACCGCCCCGGCTTTGTTCATTTCTTCGCGAACAATATTGGCGACTTTATTCAGCACTCGTAACCCGGTTGGCAGCCAGGTGTAAAGCCCCGCTGCAAGTTTACGAATGAGACCGGCCCGAAGCATAAGCTGATGGCTAATTACCTCAGCGTCAGCAGGGGTTTCTTTTTGTGTTGCTAATAAATACTGACTAGTGCGCATTGATGGCATATATCCGTTGGATGATTACAAAACCCGCGTATTCTAGCAGTGTTAGGGGCGCTAAAATAGCCCTAAGAGACTTGTTGTAGTGATGTAACCAGTACTTTGCCATCCACAACGCGCCACTGTATATCCCGGTCGTAAAAAATCACCTGATAAGTCTTAGGATCGGTGTCCTGGGATTGCCGGTAGGCCGGGCGGGGATCCTGACCGAGGCACTGCACGAGCAATGCCTTCAGGTCCTTGTGGGGCTGGGCCTGTAGCTGAGCAATGGCTTGCTCAGTAAACTGTACTTCTCGGGCTGGCAGGGGATGTTCGTTCAGCAATTGTGCTTCGGCTTCCCCGCGGCTGTCGCTGTAAGGCAAATAAGGTTTGATATCGATTATGGGTGTGCCATCAAGTAAATCGATGCCGCCAACATGCAACCTTAACTGACCGCCAACCAGCTCTGTGCCAAGATTTTTGACTACTGACATACCTATGCCGTTGGGCCTGAAGGTGCTGCGAGAAGCGAAAACACCTATGCGACTGTTGCCGCCTAAGCGGGGAGCCCTTACCGTAGGAGTCCAACCCTGTTCGAGGTTTTCATGGAATAAAAACAGCAGCCAGAGATGGGAGTAGGTCTCGATGCCGCGCAAGCAATTTACATCGTCGAATGGTGGCAAAAAGCCAACGCTGCCGCGAGCATCGGCCAGAGCTGGCTGACGGGGAATGGCAAATTTTTGTTTAAAGGGCGAGGAAATCTTACCGATGGGAGTCACCCCAAAAGCCGCAGGCTCAGACATAAATTGCAACACTTTTGTAGTTGGACTGAAACAAAGTTCAAACATTTATCCGCTATATTAGCGCCGCTATCAAATTACTGGTAGTCCCTGGAACACTTTTGAGCCCGTCTTGGTACGGGCTTTTTTTTACCCCGTTTGCAGATAAGTCTCCAATTTGCCGATTTTTTACATGATTGAAAATCCTGCGTATGCCAATATATATAGCCGTGGTATAAATCAACCACACACCCTGTGCTTTTGCCGTATTTAAAGACGCTCAGCAAAGGCGCTGATAAACAGTAGATCGTAAATAGGATGGCTATGATCTCGGTAAAAAATTTGTCTAAATTTTACGACCATTTTAAAGCAGTCGATAACCTGTCATTTGACATTGCACCAGGCAACATTGTGGGGTTTCTGGGCCCTAATGGTGCCGGCAAGTCCACCACAATGAAAATGCTGACCGGATTTCTGCCTCCCAGCGAAGGCGAAATTTATATTAAGGAACGGTCAATCGACAGAAACGCCAAAGCCATTCAGCGCGATATTGGCTACCTGCCAGAAGGCGCACCGGCTTATGGCGATATGACTGTCTGGCAGTTCTTACACTTTATCGCCGATGTCAGAAGGCTGAAAGGCGAATACCGTAAAGAGCGCCTTTACGATGTGATACATCGTGTGGAGTTAAGTGAAGTGCTGAACCGGCCCATTGACAACTTATCTAAAGGTTTTAAGCGCCGTGTAGGCCTTGCTCAGGCGATACTGCATGACCCGGATATTTTAATTCTGGATGAGCCCACCGACGGACTGGACCCGAATCAAAAGCATCATGTCCGACAGCTGATTGAAGATTTGTCGCGGGAAAAAATTGTAATCATCTCAACCCACATTCTTGAGGAAGTGGCGGCCGTGTGTAACCGGGTTATGATTATTGCCGATGGCCAATTACGCTTTGATGATACTCCGGAAGTGCTGCGGCACCGCTCCCGTTTTTGCAATGCCGTTAGTCTGCGGCTTAGCTATGCAGCGGATATTTCCGGACTCGCTGAACTTGATGGTGTTGAAGAAATGGAAATCGATCGCAAAACCGGTTTGGTCACCTTGTTTCCGGAGCCGGGTAAACATATTTTTCACGCCATTAATGAATATGTCACCCAGCGACGCTTACCGGTGGATACACTGACTCTGGAAACCGGCCGCCTGGATGAGGTGTTTCGGGAAATTACCACCGCGGAGGTGGCCAATGGGTAACATCTGGATTGTAACAAAAAGGGAATTCGCGAGCTTTTTTGCTACACCGGTGGCGTACGTATTTATTGCGATCTTTTTAATGCTATCGGGCATCTTTACTTTTTTTATCGGTAATTTGTATGAAAGAGGGCAGGCAGACCTGATCCCGTTTTTTAACTTTCACCCCTGGCTGTACTTATTTTTAGTGCCGGCGATTGCCATGCGAAGCTGGGCCGAAGAACGCAAGTCCGGCTCAATCGAATTACTGATGACCCTGCCAATCAGCGCAGCTGAGGCTGTAGTGGGCAAGTTTGTCGCCGCCTGGCTGGTGCTTGGACTGGCGTTAGGGCTTACATTTCCGCTATGGCTGAGCGTTGATTTTCTTGGCCAGCCTGACCACGGCATTATTGTAGCGGCCTATATAGGTAGCTGGCTCATGGCCGGTGCATTTCTGGCTATCAGCACCTGTATGTCCGCTTTCACCCGCAACCAGGTGGTTGCCTTTATTCTGGCAGTAGTGGTGTGTTTCCTGTTTGTGGTATCAGGCAGCAGTATTGTGCTGGACGCGTTTCAGCCATGGGCAGGCAACCTGATCCTGGATACTGTCGCCAGTTTTAGTTTCCTCAGTCATTTTGAGGCCATGGCCAAAGGCGTGCTGGCACTCAATGACGTGGGATATTTCTTCATTATCATGCTGGTCTGGCTGTACGCCAGCCTGATAGTTATTGAACAGAAAAAGGCCGATTAACCATGCAAAAATTAATCGCTTTTTTAACCTTATTATTACTCGCAGTGCTGTGTTTAGGGCTGGTGGTTATTAACAATGAACTGCTGGGTAACTATCGTATTGATTTAACCGAGGACCAGGTTTACTCACTGTCTGAAGGCAGCCAACGGGTATTAAACGACATTGATGAGCCTGTAGTGCTGAATTTCTACTTCTCAGATACGGCTTCTAAGGGCATGACATCGTTACGAAACTATGCCAACCGGGTACAGAGTTTACTGGAAGAGTATGAGTCGCGCGCAAACGGCAAAATCACGCTGAATGTTATTGATCCTGAGCCGTTCTCAGAAGCTGAAGACCGCGCTAACCAGTTTGGCCTCACCGGCGCAACCCTTGGTCCGGTAGGTGATGCCATTTACTTTGGTCTGGCCGGCACGAATGCGGTGGATAATCAGTTTACGATTAACTTTTTTGACCCGCAAAAAGAACGCTTTCTTGAATATGACATCAGCAAGCTTATCTATCAGCTTAGTGAGCCTGACCCGGTGCAACTCACGGTGTTAACCGATATTAATCTGATGGGCGGGCAGAGCCCGATGAACGGCCAGATGACGCCTGCCATGACGTTTTACAGCCAGCTAAGTCAGTTATACGACATCACAACCATTGGCAGTGATACCACACAGATTCCGGAAAGTACCGATGTGCTGGTGGTTATTCACCCGCAAAATTTGAGTGAGGGATTGCAGTATTCCATTGACCAATTCGCCATGCGGCAGGGGCGGATCCTGTTATTTGTGGATCCCCACTTTGAGTCGGATGCCATGGCCATGATGGGCTCTTTGCAAGCGAACAAGTCTGACTTTGGCTTGCTGGAAAGCTGGGGGATTGATGCCGGGCTTGATTCGGTGGTACTCGATGGTCGGTTAGGGCTGGATATCCGAACACCTGAAGGGGCGGTAACGCGCCATCCGGGCATCATTGGCCTGACGGCGGAGCAACTGAACCGCGAAGATGTGATTACGGCCAATCTCGAGCTGGTGAATGGTGCCTCTTTTGCACCACTGGCTCTGATGCCGGGGAGTGATTTAACTCTGACGCCACTGGCGTTTTCATCTGCCGATGCCGTTGTGGTAGAGGGGGCTGACTACGCCATGACACAAGACCCACAGGCTTTGCAGCGAATGCTCGATGACAAAGACACTCAGCGCATCACCCTGGCAGCCCGTTTCAGCGGCCCGGCTACCTCAGCGTTTACCCAGGCACCGGCATCAGAGTCGGCGAGTGAACTGAATATGGCCCATGTCAGCCGCACCGCAAAATTGAACCTGATTGTTGTTAATGATGCAGATTTACTGGCTGATCGTTTTTGGGTACAGCAGGCAAACTTTTTTGGTGAAACCATTTACACGCCATTTGCCAATAACGGTGATGCAATCATTAATGCCAGCGATAACCTGGCGGGCAGTGACGCTCTGATCAGTATCCGTGGTCGGGGAACCTACGCCCGGCCATTTGAACAGGTGCAGGCTTTGCAGGTCGCCGCAGAGGCGAGATTCCGAGAGCAGGAAGAGCGTTTGCAGAATCAACTCCAAAAAACGGAAGAGCAACTGGCTCAATTACAGAATGTGCAAACTGAATCAGGTGCTCTTACCCTTACGCCGGAGCAGCAAGCGGCGCTCGATGCATTTATTGCGCAGCGTAATGAGATCCGTCGTGAGTTGCGGGAGGTTCGCTATCAACTGGAAAGGGACATCGACCAGTTAGGGAACTATCTCAAACTATTGAATATCGCTATTACTCCCTTATTGCTGGTCACTGTGTTGTGGGGGCTGGCACGACTGGTTCGTCGCAGAGCAGGGAAGAAAACACTGGAGGCCATCGGCTCATGACCCGTGTTGTTATTTTATTTTTGTTGGTCGTAGTTACTCTTGGAGCGGCTTATTACCTGGTGTTTGAACGCCATCCAGACCAGACTACCGAGTCTCATTTGTTGTTAGGCGGATTAGCCTCGCAGAGTACGAAGCTGACTCAGGTTACTGTTGAAAACGCAGAAGGAACATTATTTAAAGCCCGTCGGGAGGACGAGCAGTGGCTGGCTACCCATCTGGACTCGGTGATGACTTTTCCGGTGGAAGTGCAAAAGCTGGCCGAATTTGTGAGCGCACTGACTCAGGCCCATATAATTGAACCGAAAACGGCCAAAGCGTCGCGTTATAGTTTGTTAGGCGTTGAGCCTGTTACCCAGCCCGGCGCGCAAAGTACCTTGTTAACCATCGCTACCGATACTCAACAATGGCGGGTAGTGATTGGTAATCTGGCATCCAGCGGCATGGGGCGTTATGCCAGGGAGCCGTCGCAGCAGCAGAGTTATCTGATAGATGAAGTCCTTTCTTTACCCCTGACGCCCTATGAATGGTTGTTACCCGATGTCATTAACGCCGGACTCAGCGGGCTGGCGTCGATTGTTATCGACAATGACCCGGCCTTTACGCTATTCAAAGGTTCCGAAGGCGACTGGCAGTTAAGCGAGAACAAGCTGCCGCTGGCGTATCCCGGGGTTCTTGCTCATACGCTCAATGACATTGTTAACTTTGAATACGACAGTATCGAACCATTGATCGATACGCCGGCTGAATCGCAGCTGCGCCGGACTATCAGTATCACCGGAGAAGATGGCAGGGTGCTCACACTTAGGCTATACCAGATGGAGGATGCCGACGGTGGTTACGCCCTGACGCTTAATGGCGATCTGGTGCCGGCTACTTTCACGGAGTGGTTGTATCGTTTGACTGATTTTCAGGCTCGCGGCCTGCTGGCACCAAAAGCAGATTTATTACAGCAACCCGGCAGTCCCTGATAAAGGCAGCCTGCACTGCGGTTAGCGTGGTGTTTTACAGGCTTTAAGCTGGGCCCGCAAAGTGGCCTCGCCGAGGGTTTCGGTAGTGTTGATGTTTGTGTGTGGAATCGACTCGGGGTCCGGATGGTGTGCCAGGGCCTGTGCCATTTCCGCTTCCCGGATAATATGGATAACCGGGTGAGGGGCACGATTGGTAAAATGGCTGGGGGCATTCTCAGCTTCACCAGCGAACAGGTAATCGGGGTGAAAGCTGGCTAACTGATATTCGCCCTCATATCCCCAGTGCTCCAGAGATTGCTGAGCCACATCCACCAACATCAGGTAGTCATCAAAACTTGCCCAACCGGTCGATAATACCAACAGCGTAGTGGACGTATGGGGCGTTGTATCCAGATGAATGAACTCATCATATAATGCCTCCAGCACCGTGGCCATGTCTGATGACGCCATATCCACATACCTTACCCGTTGTTGCTCGCTAACAAAGCGGGCAAACGGGCAAAAATTGTGGCCGATAACCATATCATCCAACCAGCGCTGCACATGAAGGCAGGCTGGCGTAGTGGGCTTATACGTCATGGTGAATTAAGAATGAAACTTAACGTAGGCTTCCAGGGTGTTTTCGATCAGGCTGGCCACCGTCATCGGGCCAACACCGCCGGGCACCGGCGTGATCCAACCAGCTCTTTCTACCGCTTTATCAAACTCTACATCACCCACCAGTGATCCCGCGGCGGTACGATTAATACCTACATCAATAACGATAGCGCCGGGTTTAATCCAGTCACCGGGAATAAACGCTGGCTTGCCTACCGCCACCACCAACAGGTCAGCGCGGCTGACGTGGCTTTTTAAGTCCTGGGTAAATTTATGACAGGTGGTCACTGTACAACCGGCCAGTAACAGTTCCAGCGACATCGGCCGACCGACAATATTAGAAGCGCCAACGATAACCGCATCAAGGCCTTTTACCGGGCGCTTGGTGGCTTCAATCATGGTCATAATGCCTTTGGGTGTACAAGGGCGTAATGCCGGGATACGTTGAGCCAGACGACCAATGTTGTACGGATGAAAACCGTCCACGTCTTTGTGCGGATGAATGCGTTCGAGGATTTGTTCTGCGTCTAATCCGGCTGGCAGGGGCAATTGCACCAGAATGCCATCGATAGCTGCATCGTTATTTAATTCATCAACCAGATCCAGCAGTTGCTGTTGTGAGGTGTCGGCGGGCAAATCATACGAGCGGGAATTAAAGCCTACTTCATCACAGGCTTTACGTTTATTAGAAACATAAACCTGTGATGCCGGATCGCTGCCAACCAGCACCACTGCCAAACCGGGCTCCCTTTTGCCTGCTTGTTTTAGTGAATCAACATATAAAGCGACGTCTCGTCGAACCTGTTTGGCAATAAGTTTGCCGTCAATCAAATGGGCGGTCATAGTTACTGGCTGCTTAATGAAGTAATTAATTAAAAAATGATAGGAACGATATTTTCCCACAATTATAGCGGCTAAGGCAAAACAACCAACATGAAATCTTGGTCACTGTGTAAATTTGACTAAATTTATATCGAGTTGTCGACTTTGTGAGCAGACGATAATTTTAGGGTAAAAAAGTGTTTGACGGGGTAGGGGCAAGCCGGTAGTATGCGCACCCCGTAGCGGTGAGGAAGTTCACGCCGTTACACAGGTTCGGTGAGTGGCGCAGCTTGGTAGCGCACTTGTTTTGGGTACAAGGGGTCG
>NZ_CAJXQY010000097.1 GCF_913058315.1 uncultured Alteromonas sp.
GCCATTATGAAACAACAATCAGCTACAAGCAAGCCTATAACAAGCACACTTAATGATGCTTTTCTATGCGCGGAAAATGTTTAAGCTTATGATATTTATTGGTGTTTTTGTGTTTCTTCGTGCTTATTTGTGTTCGGGTGTGAACTGCGGTTTTAACCTTGACATGGTAGAGGTCCCCTGTTCGAATCAGGGTAGACGCACCATTTATATGACTTCAAATATCAGTATCAAAACCATTTAATCCCCATCGTTATTTTCTGGTTACTGAATAATAAAATCCAGTCGGCTTTCCCTTTATTATCAGGCTTTCCAAACCCGGTCGTTTAAAATAACCAATGAACGTTGGCAGTTGTTTTAGCCGATTCGTATTTTAGTCGGGACTTGAATTGTTCTGTTACAGTTTTTTGTACACATACTGAACAGTTGAGGATAACCTTATGCGTCTATTTAACGAATTAGGCCTAAGTTCAATGAAAAACCCTATGTTCACTGTAAGTCTTTCCAAATCCGTTGCTTTTGTTCTTGCCGTTTCTGCGATGTCTTTTCAAATTCAAGCTGCTAACGCACCGTTAAGCCAACAGCAAATTGCAGAGGTTGTTAGCGCCAGCGAAAGGCCGCAGGAAGATAGTCAGAGGGATGAAGCCAGAAAACCGGCGCAAGTGCTGTCTTTTACAGGCATTGGAAAGGGGCACGTAGTGCTGGATTTTTTTGCTGGTGGTGGCTGGTATACCGAACTTCTCTCAAGAGCAGTAGGGGAAACGGGTAAGGTATATATGCAAAATGACAGTGTTTACTGGCAATTTGCGCAAAAAGATATTATCAAACGCACTCAGGATAACAGATTGCCCAATGTAGTAAGACTGGACAATGTGGCTCTTTCCGAAATGCCAATTCCCGACAATTCGGTGGATATTATTTTTGCCGCACTGGGCTATCACGATATGTATTTCACCGATACGGTCCGCGATGGGAAAGTCGTTTCTTTCCGCGACGAGGCTGTTGATTACATGCCAGTACTGAGTACCTTTAAACGCATTCTTAAAGAGGATGGGGTGGTCGTTATTATTGACCACAGTGCCAAGGCGGGCTCAGGTTTTAACGCGGCGAACACTCTGCATCGTATTGATCCTCATATTATTAAGCACCAATTCGAAAGCGCAGGCTTTACGCTAAGAGAAGAGGCGTTTTATCTGCGTAATACGGAAGATGATTTGCAAAAATCAGTCTTTGCCGCTGATATTCGTGGCAAAACCGATCGCTTTATTTTTAAATTCGGCAAATAATCGGCGAAATCACTCAGGTAGAAAAGGGTTGATGGTTGCTGGCAAAAAATGCCTTTTAAACCTGTACTAAGCATCTTTTAAAATGTTCGTTATCGGGCCCTGGGGCCCGATATTAAATGCCCGCCAGTGATGGATTGTTGTGTTGCAACATCTCAGCAATGTGTGTGAGGTTTTTTTGCTCAGCAATTTCCATGGGCGTCAGCTGTGGTGGAATATAGTTTTCTGTTTTGAAGTTAGCCTCGTATCGCCATGTTAAGGTTGATGGCTCACTACGCTGATTGGGATTAGCGCCAAGCGCCAGCAGCTTTGCAACCAGCTCAGGCTGATTGGCTTTAACGGCGGCATGGAGCAGTTGGTATCCATCGCGGTCGTGAGAATTAATGACGCTATCTATGCCTTGCTCATCCATCAACGCCGGCAGCTCACCCATATACCAGGTTAAAAATGCAAAGTTTTTCGCATATACCGCAAGTTGCGCAGCTGTAGTAGCGTCTTTGGCGGCAGCAAATACGTCGGCGCCCAGTGAGATGGCCATTTGAGCTGTTGTCACATCCTGACTTTTAATCGCAAAAAAGAGCGGGCTGTAACCCTCCAGAGTTTGTGCATTGATGTTGGCACCGGCATTCACCAGATATTGAAGATTATCGGTATTTCCCTGATTGGCCGCAAACATCAGGGCGGTTTGGCCATGTTCATTGCTAGCGTGGATATCTGCGCCCAGGCTGGCTATTTTTTCCAGCGCCCTGCGGTTTGCTGAACCAGCGCACAGATGGAATGCAGTGGTGCCGTCTTCCACCGCATCATCAGGGTTTGCTCCGTCTGCCAGTAAAGCGTTAATGATCTCAGAATTGCCATAGCGGCAGGCCTGAATGATTGGGGTAAAGCGGTTTCCCGCGGTGGGATTAGCATCCGCGCCGTTTTCCAGTAACAGGCTAACCAGTTTCGGATCCTGAGTTTCCACTGCCCAGGCCAGCAAACTGGCGTTATCAGGTAGCGGGCGATTAACATCAATCTGGCTGCTAAGCTTTGCGAGTCGGCTTATATCAGATGTGAGAATGGCCTGTTTTGCCTCGATGAGCAGCTTATCGTGTTGCTCGCTGGTCAGCGCAGGCTTCATATTGGTGAGCTGTGACTCAGATTGACAGGCCGATAACGCGGCAATACCCAGCGCAACAAGCAGAGCCTTAATCGGGATATTGGTGATTGAATTCATTACTTACTCCTCAGGCAATCAAACCGGCGAGCGGGCCGGTGCTGTCGCCAAAGCTTTCCACAGGTACGTTCATTTGCTGCAATACCGAGAGCAGTAAATTGCACATGGGCGTGTGTTTATTGGCGGCAATATGGCGGTTTCCTTCCAGACCGCCACCGGCGAGTATGATGGGCAAATCCATATGATCGTGTTCATTCGACTCACCTATACAGGCGCCGCGCACCACAAAGGTATTGTCGAGCAAATTGGATTCACCGTCCGGGATACTGGCCATTTTCTCCAGGTAATCGGCAAACAGCTGCATGTGATAGGCATTGATTTTTACCAGCTTATCGATTTTTTCCGGAATATTCGCATGGTGGCTTAGCGCATGATGGCCATCTGGAATACCCAGATTGTTATAGGCGTGATTACTCAGTTCCCGGCCGAGCATAAAGGTACTGACCCGGGTCATATCCGTTTGCAGTGCGAGCATTTGCAGGTCGAGCATGATCTTCACGTGTTCTTCGTAATCCACAGGAATATTCGCTGGCACGGTGAAGCCTTCCAGATCCATTTCTATCGCCGTTTCCCGGGCTTTGGCAATGCGTCGTTCCACATCGCGGACGGACTCCAGATACTGTGCCATTTTATGCCGATCGTTAACGCCTAAACGTTTATTGACCCGTTTGGCTTCATCGTTTATGAAATCGAGGATGCTGCTTTTATGGGCTAGTCGCATCTGACGGGTTTGTTCGTCGATTTGATTGCCGTCGCCAAACAGGTGCTCAAATACATCGCTGGGAGCAACCATTGCTGGCAACGCCTGCGTGGAGCTCTTCCAGGAAATGGTGTTGGTGTAGGTACAACTGTAATTAATATCACAACTGCCCAATAAACTGGGCGGCTCGATGCCCAGTTCAAGGGAGGCGAGCTGGGTATCTTTGGCGAAGTAACTGGCGGCTACCTGATCGGCAGAAATGCCGCACTGAATATCAGCCCCTTCGGTGGCTTTGGCATGTGCGCCGGTTAAAAATGCCGGGCAGCTACGACCATGTCCGGCCGGCGGCGCACCGAACGCACTGGCCTGGTAATGGGCCAGGCCTGAAATCACTGAAAACTTATCGCGTACTTTTTCGAGGGGGTTTAAGATGGGTGTCATGGCATAATTTTTACCGGCGGTTGCAGGCGTGTAACGTTGCATTCTTACCCCGTTGGGGGAGTAAAATACTGTCATACGCTTGGGCCGCTGCTCCAGCGATTTTGCCATGGCTGCAGGCACCAATGATTCCATCGCCGGCAACGCCATGCTAACGCCCAGGCCTTTTAAAAAGGTACGACGGGATAACGCTGGGTTACGGCGCTTTAGCGAATTGTTGTGGTTCATTAGCTGCCTCTGGTGCTTTTTTAAAGTTAAATGGCGTACTGGTGACTACCGCTTCAATAATGCTGTGAATGCGGTAATCTTCCTCACTGGCTTGCCTGGCGATGTTGCGGATAACAGGCTGATCGTAAGCTTCTAAACCGCGACCGAGGGCATAGGTGAGCAGGCGGTCGATAAATGCCTGGGTAAAGCGCTCCCGTCTGTCCCACAGTACATCGTGAAGACCGTTCAGGCCCTTAAACTGGGTGCCATCGGGCATCGTAGCAGTAACATCGATTGGCTGGTCGGCATAGCGGGTACGAAAAGCGCCTACGGCATCGTATTGCTCAAGTGCCAGACCGAGTGGATCCATGCGAACATGACAGGCCGCGCAAACCGGATCGGCCCGGTGCCGCTTTAACTGTTCCCTGGCTGTCAGTGCCATACCGTCGTGCTCGGCCACCAAAGCCGGCACATCCGGCGGTGGCGGCGGGGGGCTGGCCGCTAACAGGTTGTCGAGGATCCACTTACCACGTTTTACCGGCGACGTATGGTTAGGATTGGAGGTGAGGGTTAAAATACTCGCCTGACCGAGTAATCCGCCACGATGGGATTGGTCACTTAAGGAGACTTTGCGAAAAGCGTAGCCTTTAACGCCATCGATACCATAGTGCTTTGCCAATGGTTCGTTGAGGTAACTGTAATCGGCATTTAAAAAGTCAAAAATGGGCAGGTCGTCTTTGAGAATACGGGTAAAGAACAGTTCCGTTTCACGCTCAATAGAATGCCTGAGGGGAATAGTGAATTCCGGGAATTCAAACACATCCGGAAAATGGTAGGGCAGATTGCGTAAATACAGCCATTGTCCGGCAAAGTTATCGGTAAGCGCGTTGGCTTTGTTGGATGCGAGCATGCGTTTGATTTGCTGCGTAAGCACCTGCGGCTCTCTTAACTTACCCGCGCTGGCCAGTGCGGTAAGTTCCTCATCCGGCAGGCTGCTCCATAAAAACAACGCTAGCCGGGCAGCGAATTCTGTATCACTAATGCGGTAAACGCTGCCAGGCTCAACCTCGGCAGGCGGAATTTCCTGCAGGTATAAAAAGTTTGGCGACACCAGCAGTGCCTGTATGGCCGTAGCGATACTGGCGCGAAAACTGATATCCATCCGGGCTCGCTCAAAAATCGCCAGCAAGGGCTGTATATCCTCGTTGCTAACCGGGCGGCGGTACGCCTCTGCGGTTAATGAACTTATAATCTGTCGGGCACAATCAAGTTCTGCTGTTGCGGTTGATTGTTGCCCCGGCAGACAGCTGAATATTTTGCGGGTGCTGGCCGTTTGCGAGGCAACACTGCTGCCGGGGTTTAGCGGCCCAATCACTTCAATTTCCAGCACATCACGTAAGAATGCAGCCTGAGAGAAACGCGCAGACATGTGGTAAGAAGGGACGTTGGTTGAATGTAGACGTGCACCATCAACAATAAAATCCAGCGTCATTTCAACCGGGGAACGCTCGGGGATCACCACGTAGTCTGTGCCTTTTCGGATGGTTGGCACATGTTCATTGAGGGCCAGGTTTTTACGAAAAGTCATACCGATTTGATGTCGGCCTGCAGTAAGCGCGAGCGTATGGCTATAGCGGTGAATATCAAGGCGGTCGACTTCGTTATTGGTATTGGCATTCAAAAAGCCAGCGATTTCATAATCACCACTGACCGGTGCATAAAATTCAAAACTGCCACCGCCTCTGGAGTCCAGTGGCAGTGCATCGTTCATGCGCAAATCAAAAGAGGGCACACCACTGTTTTTCACCGGGCCGTCTTTAGGCACGATGTAGCTCTCTTTACCGGCCGCTTCGCCGGCGGTGCCGGTGGCCAGTTTGCTGAGCTTGCCGGCAACAAACAGATAACGCTCCAGGAGGGTGGTAGAGACGCCTAGCACATCGGCGTTGTTATCGAAGCCGTACCCCGAATCGTCTCCCGGGAGTGAATCGCTGATATCCACATCCAGCGCCAGTAAATGGCGTACTGACCTGGCGTATTCATTACGGTTGAGCCGTCTTATGGTGGCTCTGCCGGGGGTAGGATGAGCCTCGCTATAGTCATCCAGCGAACCTTCAAGCCAGTTCAGAAAGGCCGTTTTCTCGTCTGCGCTTAACTGTTTTTTATCGGCCGGTGGCATATCACCCATGGAGACAGACTTTAAGATACCTTCCCATAGTTTTTGGTTTTTGCCTTTGGTCAGGTCGCTTACATGAATATCGGCTACCGACCAGTTACCGGCAAATTCGTAATCGTTGTGGCAGGTTTCGCAGCGGTCGTCGATGATGTCGGCCGCCAGATCGCGGGTAAACCATTGTTCTTCCGCCTGGGATGCGGAATAAGGGCTTATCCCTAAGGCAAATAACCAGCATGAAAGAAAAAGGCTGGAACGTTTCAGCGGATAGCTCAATTTTGGGGAGATATAAAGGACCATTTGCACTCTCTTTGCGCAACTGTAGCTCTAACAGCACGTCTCACGAATAAGTCAGAGAATGAAGCACTTTATATGCCAAATGTCTTTTTAATCAGAAGCTTACCAGGAACAGATGTTATCAGTTTGTGTCTGTTTCGATAGCCAGATGGCAAGGTTAATTGAGCAGTATAGCTAACTGACTGATACTTCAGTTAAAAGGAAAAGATACTTATAAAGTATTAGTGTTACTAAGCTATTAACATTCTAATAATCAAAAAAAGAAACTGGTTGTCTGATGCATCACATTGATCAATTGTTTGCGGGCTTATCGGCCGTTACACCAATAAGCGATAACCAATGGCGGGTAACTCACCCCGGTTTGCCCGATGACTGGGGGCAGGGGCGCACGGCCTTTGGTGGTATCAGTGCGGCGATGATGCATTATGCGCTGAGTCTGATTGTAGCGCCGGATCGCGCCTTACGTACCTTTCACTCTAACTTTGTTGGTCCGGTGGTATTTGATGAACCCTTTGAAGTGGTCATAGAGCAATTACGCTCCGGCCGCAATATGTCGCAATACCTGGTAAGGCTGAATCAGGCAGGCAAAGTCAGCGTTTGTGTGCAGGCCTGTTATGGTGTTGAGTTAACCTCGAAATTGCATATCAACAAGCTGACTTCGCATCAATTTGAACTACCCGATAAGGCAATGTTAATGGGAACCGACGCCGCTAAACTGCCGAGGTTTTTCCATCACTACGATCTGGCTATGCTTCAGGGGCACCGCCCCTTCACCGGCAGTTCACACTGTCATTATTACGGCTGGATGCGCAACCGCGCGCCGGTAGAGTTATTTGGCCATACCCACCTGATCGCGCTGATTGATGCATGGCCGCCAGCGCTGGTGCAGCAACTGGAAGCTCCGGCACCGATGAGTACGGTAAGCTGGGATCTGGAGTTTGTGAACCCGCTTATTCCCGTTGCCGGTAACCCCTGGTTTGCGTATGAGGTGGATACCCGGTTTGCCGCTAATGGTTATGCCCATACTGAGGCGAAAATTTGGGATGAACATGAACGGTTGGTGGCGCTGAGCCGACAAGCCGTTTTGGTGTTTGACTAAAAGCTTTTTGTTAAGACATTGATGTTGCCTATCTGGTGAACTTGTAATTAATCTTAATTTGATTAATTTACGTTAAACTAGAGGTATACAGCGCCTCGTAAGGTGCGGTCGATTAAGGAACAAAATCGAATAATGATCGCAGTATCTGACCTTATAAAACACTACCCTGACTCAGCCACCCCCATTATCGACCAGCTTTCGCTGAATGTTATTGCCGGGCAATCGGTGAGTATTCAGGGCGCATCCGGCTGTGGTAAATCCACTTTGCTGGCGTTACTGGCGGGCTTTGAACAAAGCTCTGGCGGCACCATTGTGATTGCCGGACATGCGTTAGAGAGTTTGTCGCAGGAAGCTGCCGATGCGTTTCGAATGCACCACCTTGGCGTTATCTTTCAGCAGTTTAATCTGCTGGACTGCTTTAACGTTTGGGACAACGTGGCCTTTACCGCTCGCTTAAAAGGTAACTACAATGCCTCCCGTCAGCAGTCCTTGTTAGAAAATCTTGGGCTGGCGGAGCGGCACAAAGCGCCGGTCAGTATGCTCTCTGGTGGCGAGCAGCAACGGGTTGCCATTGCCCGCGCACTTAATCATCAGCCTGATGTGGTGCTTGCCGATGAACCCACGGGCAACCTCGATGAACAAACCAGCGATGTGGTGAGCCAGTTGCTGTTTAATTATTGTCAGGAGCAGGGTGCTGCGTTGGTGGTAGTTACCCACAGCCCGGACGTTGCCAGGCGCGCTCAAACTCAGTATCGGCTCCATCAGGGCCGGTTAGCCTTAGTATAATGTCGCGGGCCATGCGAGTTCTTATTCTGGCACTGCGTACCCAACTAGCCACCTACCGGGCGCGGTTTTGGGAGCCATTGCTAATTATTGTGGCGATCTTTATTGCCAGCGCAGGTCTCACTGCCGTCACACTTATCAATGCCGGCGCGTCTTCTCAGTTAAAGCAGTTTACCCTGGGTGATGTACCGGTTAATTTTCACATAATTCCGCGCAATGAAAATAAACCTCTCAGGCGCTCTGATTATGCCGAGCTTCGGCGACAGGGTGTTAACGCTTTAGTGGCTTACACTCAAACCGGTGATCGGCTAGCGGTTGATACGGTTACGCTGTTTAACCTGTTGCCAATGGCTAATCGCGCAGCATCACAGCAAAACAGCTTTGCACAACAAGCAGCGCTCAATGGTATTGAGGATATTAATCAGTTTTATCAAGGTGATGTCACTTTACAAACCCATCAGCTAAGCGGCCTGCTGGTGATGGGGGCATTGTCGACTGAGCAGTATGCGTTGCTGGAAGAATCACTCCCTGCACACCTTCAATTAGCCCCCTTTGTGCTGACTTCATCCGCCAACAACCTGAGTGACAGTTTCAGCCTCAATCTGTGGGCCATGGGCGCACTGATGGTTTTGGTGAGCATTTTTATTGTGTTTAATGCCTTTAACCTGCTGTTAGCCGCGCGTACGCCGGTGTTGGTTAAACTGCGCCAACTCGGGGTTGGTCAGGCATTACTGCTACGTGTTTTACAACTGGAAATGTTGATCCTGGCCCTTGTTGGCGCGGTTGGTGGGGTAATTGCCGGAGCATCGCTGGTTAGCGCAATCACGCCGTTGCTGAGTAATATTTATCGATTTCTACTGGACGGGCAGTTTAGCGGTGGACAGTTTTCCACGCCGCGCCTGATGTTGCTGGCCGTGGTGTTTTGTGCAATCGCAGTGATGGTAATGGGGCTGTTGATCAGGCAACGTCTGGCTCACAGTCTGGCCCGGCGCAGTTATCTGGTAGCGGCATTTAAGCGGCGTTTCAAACCGGTTTATAACGTCTGGTTGTTACTGAGCTTAGCGATAGTGGCGCTGGGTGCGTGGCTGGTAGCCAGTCAGCGCGAGGCGCTTTTGTATATTGGCCTGGTTCTGATTGCCGGTTGCACCACGGTGGTGTTGCTGATGCCCCAGTTAATGAGCCTGGTTGCACGGCGGGTAAGTACAACAAAGCCGCTGCTGCACTGGAGTATGCATAATGCGGTGAGTCTGTCGCAGCGAACCAGACTGGCGGCCTGTGCATTTTTTATCGCGTTGGCGGCCAATATCGGCATGAATGTGATGGTCGACAGTTTTCGCCAGGCTACGGAGCAATGGTTGGAGCAACGCCTGTTTGCACCGTTTTATATCTACACGGATTTTGACGGGGATTTGTCGGCCGAGGAGGGCACGCCGGTGCCACTGCTAGCCCGCTATGGCAAAGACGTTCGCGTTAATGGGCAAACCCTCGAGCTACGCAGCTTTCCCGATGGCGCCGAATATCAGCAGTATTTAATGCTTGATAATCAATTGCCCTCTGCCTGGTCTGCCTTTCATGCACAGCGTGGGGTGTTCATTAATCAACAACTGGCGTATCGGCAGGGGCTTAACACCGGTGACGTTGTGAGCCTGCCTTTAAATACCGGTTTGCAGGCCTTTGAAATAGTGGGCGTGTATCCGGATTACGGTAATCCAAAAGCGCAAGTGTTGCTGCCAGAGGCGTTGCTTTGCCGTGACTATGCGCTTATTTCAGCTTATGCGGCTTTTGCATCGCCTGCAGAGCAGGCGGCGCTTGAAAGCTGGCTCAAAGCGCGCAATGAGTCAGCACGGCTGATCCCCCGTGAAACGCTGATTGAGCAGTCGATGAGGTTGTTCTCCCGCACATTTTTAACCACTGATACGTTAAATCTGATCACAATGCTGGTGGCCGCGCTGTCGTTTTTTGTATCGATTACGCTGCTGGTGATGGATATTAAACCGCAACTGTTGCTGCTGCGCAGCGTTGGCGTCAGTCCGTTTCGTATCAAGTTGTCGTTGTTCTCGCAATATTGTTTTATTGCGGTGAGTTGTGCGCTGCTGGCACTGCCATTTGCGCTGTTACTGGCCTGGTTGCTGGTGAATAAGGTGAATCGTTTTGCCTTTCACTGGACCTATCCGCTGATCCTCGACCCGATGATTATTATGCAAAGTCTGCTAATCGGACTGGGGCTGTTACTGCTACTTATGGCATTGCCGCTTGGCAGGTTACAGGCCAGGTTTTATTCGCAGCAGGAGGCAGTATGAACAGACAGTGGTGGGGGGGATTGCTGCTGGTGAGCCTTTTCCCGGGCGCCGTTTTAGCTCAGCAAAACAACCGAACTTCATTATTTGGTGGTTTTAAAGCGAATAACCAGGCAACAGTCAGTAGTGAGCAACCGGTGAGCTTACCCGCCGATCACGGCCCGCATAACGGCTATCAGATTGAGTGGTGGTACCTTACGCTGCTGTTGGAGAATGACGCCGGCGAGCCGTTTAATTATCAGTTTACGTTGTTCAAATTTGCCCGACCTGAAATGGCGTCAAATTGGGGCGAGGGCGCGGTGTGGATGGGACATTCGTCGCTTCATACCCACACCAGCCATTACTTTGATGAAAAGTTTGCCCAGCAGGGAACCGGCATCGCCGGGTTTTCTACTGAACCGGTGAATTTTTTCATTGATAACTGGCAATGGCAAAGTGAGCAGGACGCGACACTATTTCCTGCTCGCCTGAATGCCACTTCAGGCCCGGCCGGGATCACGCTGGCACTCACCGCTGACAAACCGTTCATTAAGCATGGACAACAAGGCGTGAGCTTTAAAACCGGCGATGGAGACTATCGTTCCTATTACTACAGCCAGCCGTTTATTAACGCCAGCGGCCAGATTAAGGTTGAGGGCGAGCCCCATCAGGTTAGCGGTATAGGCTGGTACGATCACGAATGGACGTCGCAATTGGTTGATGAAGACGCCCTCGGCTGGGATTGGTTTTCGCTGCACTTTGATGATGGCCGTAAACTGATGGCTTTTACCATGTATGTGGATGGCGGCGAGGCTTATACCACCGGTACATTAATCAGCGCACATGGCGAGTCGCTAACACTGGGGCCAGATGAGCTGCAAATATCACCACTCAAAACGAGTCTGGTGGCAGGGCGGGATATCCCGGTAGAATGGCAAATTACTATTCCTGCACAGCAAATCGACATCTCCACTAAAGCGTTTAAAACAGACCAGTGGAATGACAGCCGCTTTCCTTATTACGAGGGAGCGGTATCGTTTGGCGGCAGTCATGCCGGTAAGGGCTATATGGAGCTTACCGGTTACTGATTTCGGACGCTTCTTTTTGACTTGTTTTCGATATCAACATAAAAAACAAAACAAGGTATAAGGGCATATCGATAAACGTGGTGTAGGTTAACCACTGATCTTCGCTAAGCAGTATCGCCACAGCGTAATTAATGCCTGCCATCATTAATCCGATAGCACTCAGCCCGATCACGAAAGGCTGATATTTAATAGGCGCGTTCAGATAGCGTTCAAACCGGGGGCCAAAGTACTTCCCTTTACGGAATACGCCATCGGTTAGCAATACCAGAGCGCCCAGCACACCCATTATTGTGCCTTTTAGCTGCACTAAAAACTCACTGTCGAAAGTGAGCGATAACAATGCGGATATCAACAGCATAACCGTACCAAAAACAGCAAAGCCGCCAAGTAAATCCACTTTTACAAAGCGCTGTACTACCACCAGTGCTAAGCCTAGAGCGATGCTGGTAAATGCCGCCAAGGTTAAGTCGCCGGTTGTTTTGGATACAATAAAAAATGCCGCCCCTAAGCCGATATCGGCGAAGATGGAGTGTTTGTTCTTTCGCCACTGGTCACTTTGTTTCTGGCGTTCCTGTTTAAGCGTTTCGGTATCTTGTGCGTATGCGCCGGCGAGTTTTTTTAGTTTTTTATCGGCAAAGTAAATGTCGTTATCCGGGTGACTGGCGTAGATGCGCTCGTCGCTCTGGTAAACCTCAATGCCAACGGTCAGCCAGTTGATGTAACCCACCGACACTTTTAGCGTATTGCCTGCGTCATCAGAGTGGACAGTATGGGTAAGTACTTTTAGCTCGTCGATAAAGTTACCGGTTAATTCATCAATCAGATGTCCGTTTTTATACAGCCGTGATGTATAGGTGGTAAACGAAAACGAATAGCGGATTTCATAGCTGTCGTTGTCATAGGTGAAGGGACGTCGATAGGTCCATAATCGCATCAGAGGATCCTTAAAAATCTGAGTGTTCTTAACGCTGTGGATTTGTGTTTGAAATAGTCAGACAGGCGCCGGCAATATGCTGAAGGGCTACTGTGACCAGTGCCTGTTATTGCTTTTAATGCATTCAGAAAGAGGGAACAGTAATATCGCAGTGCTTTTCTGCCGCCGCTTTATTTTGTGTGCCTTGTATCATGAAATCAAATTTGACGTCTGTTGGAGCCGGTGCTCTTTCGGCGTTTGCTGCTGTAGGTTGCCAGCGCCATTGGCTGATAGCCTCAATCGCCTGCTTGTTAAACACACCGGCCGGAAATGAATCGATAATTTCTGGTTCTGTTGCCTTTCCTTCGCTGTTCACTACAAACATCACTTTTACACAACCAGACAAGCCTTTTCGCGCGGCATCCATAGAGTAACCGGGATCCACGCGTTTTTGAACTTTCCATAGGGCGTTAAACTCGGTGTCGGTTGATAACGCGAGATCTGCAGAGTTGCTGTCGTTAATTGAGTTATCTTGTGAATCTTCGGTCAGTTGGTTGCTTGCACAGCCGGCAAGCAGGGTTATCAGACTGATAAAAAGGTATTTCTTCATGGCTACATCCTATAGCTATAGTATTTTGCGGTAGAGTTATAACAAAATTTTACAGACGCGTCATTACCCCACGCGGCTCACCACCCGCTGCGCTAAATCAGACAAACGCATATTTTGTTCCATAGCGGAGCTTTGCAATTTGCGGTAAGCCTGTTGTTCAGACAGGCCACCTTGTTGCATTAATAAGAGCTTGGCCCGGTCTATCACTTTTTGCTCATTAAGTGCCTGTCTGGCGGCGCTGAGCTCATCGGCCATATCCTCGATACGCTGAGCCTGACCACGAATAAGATCGTAGAATGATTTATGCGCCGACAGGGCAGAGCCCTCGGGCAGTTTTTTCGCCTCTCTTCCGGCGCCCTTAAGACCCTTTACCGTATTGTCGTAGAGCATGGTAATTGGCGTATCAGTAAGCGGTGGTGAATTGTTCAGGGAAGCGATTAGCATCTCATGATTACGCAGCTCTTCTTCGGCCTGTTGAATGCGCAGGGTCGCCTGGTCGGTCAGACGATCAGTCAGATGCTCTTCAATGGACTGCATGGCGTCGATACGCTGCGTAGCGATGTCGTACCAGATTTCACTGAGCTCAGCTGAGCATTCCCCGCCAGACGCCAGTGAATGAATCATTCCGCGTAAGCGGGTTATTTGCGAAGCCGTGTCGCTATTTTGTTGTAACTGCCACATTTGCATTTCTTCTTCATCGGCGAAGTTCGCGAAGGTTTCAAAGCAGTGTTGCTGAGAGTCGGTAAGCGCATTGACTCTATCTCCCAGGTCGCTGTCGAAGTGACTTTCAGCAAAGCCAATCGCACCCCAGGCGCGCTCCTGCCCGGCGTATTCTTTACCCTGCATAAAGTTAAACAGGGCTACCAGCAGGCGTGTCATGGTTGGATCGCTGGCTACATCGGCCGCTTCAAAAACAACGTCGAGTAAACCGGTAATTAGGCGGCAATAGGCGTTGGTGGATTCCAGCGGTGTAAGCTGCTGAGCGGCAATTTTATTACGTAAATCGGGTAAGTGATCCATGCCCTGCAGAGCAAAGGTGATACTGCTGAGTAAACGCATGGACTGGCCGTTATCGAGCTGGCCAAGGTAAAGCGACTTAAGCAGGCTGCGTAAATCCTGCTCGCAGACTTCACTTGCGGTGATCTGCTGCTGGCGCTGCTCACCAAACCGGTCGCCCTTTGAACCTAAGAACACATTGCTTAAACCACGTTCGCGCTGGAGCTGATGGATCATGTCCTTTACGGCTTTTACCGTGCGGCAGTTTGAAGATAAATGCTGTAATGCCTGAATTTCCTGATGCTTCGCTGACAATAAAAATCGCTTGGTAATGTCACTTTGTTTGCTCATCAGGCGCTCCGTAACGTGGGCTGGTTAGTAAACTTCAGAAGCAAGCAATTCTTATTCCCATGTAATAATCTGGTCATAAAGAAGGCAGTTTGAGTTTTAATTAGGCAGTAATAGCGGGATTTGCCCAAAATGCGCGCAATAATTACCGCAGCAAAGGAGGTTGCACCGGTAATGATGCACTTTATTGGTGAAATTGCGCTATCGTGGCGCGCCGTATTTATGGATAAGTGTTTCTAAAAATTGCAGGTTTATTTTAAGTTATTGATAAATATGGTTAATTTATTTTTATTTAAATTGGCATCGAAATTGTATTCGTAGAAATAGCAAACCGTAATGGTTTTACAATTGGAAAAGAATTCGGATAAAGGCGTCCGCAACTTACTTCTTTGAAGTGAGTGCGGACGCCTTTTTTTGTGCCTGACAATTGTAATGAAGTGTTTGTGGGTGTGTTTCTGTTCAATATATTTAGGTGATTAATATGGCGTATTTACTACCTTCTGAGTTTGCAACCAAAATGGTTGATGCGGGAGAATCCAAGATTTTCATGTCTACCCGCGACACGTTAATTCGTGCATTTATGGCGGGTGCTATCCTGGCATTAGCGGCAGTGTTTGCGATTACCATCGCTGTTAAAACCGGCGTATTTCTGATTGGGGCCATCCTGTTCCCGGTTGGTTTCTGTATGCTTTACCTGATGGGCTTTGACCTGTTAACCGGTGTGTTTGTGTTGGCACCACTGGCCTGGCTGGCGAAACGGCCCGGTGTTACCTGGCCGCAGATCCTGCGTAACTGGGGGCTGGTGTTCGTGGGTAACTTTGCCGGCGCGCTCACTGTTGCCTTTATGATGTCTTTTATCTTTACCATGGGCTATAACACTGACGGTGGCGCTATCGCGACGAAGGTAGCGGGCATTGGTGAAGCACGGACGCTGGGTTATGCCGAGTTCGGTACGGCAGGTTGGTTTACCATTTTTATTCGCGGTATGCTGTGTAACTGGATGGTGTCGCTGGGTGTGGTAGGCGCAATGATTTCTACTCACGTTAGCGGTAAAGTACTAGCGATGTGGATGCCTATCATGCTGTTCTTCTTTATGGGTTTTGAACACTCAGTGGTTAACATGTTCCTGTTCCCATTTGGCCTGATCATGGGTGGTGAGTTTTCAGTGATGGATTACTTTATCTGGAACGAGATCCCAACAGCATTAGGTAACCTGGTAGGTGGTTTAGCGTTCACCGGCCTGACACTTTACTCAACGCACGTTAAAACTGCCCCTAAGCGTGTACTGGCTACCGGTGGTACTAATAAAGCCGTCCCAGCAGCGAAGGTCAACGATAAAGTCTAAGTTTATATGCCTGAAGTACGCTGGGGAGCATTCTCCGGCAAAGGAATAAAAAACATTAATCAGGACTGTCATGCTGTGACAGTGCCTGATTTTTCGCGTTTGCAGCATCGTGGTGTGATAGCCGCTGTTGCAGATGGCATAAGCAGTAGTCAGGTGAGTCAATACGCCAGCGAACTGGCAATTAATGAGTTTGTTCGCGATTACCTGATGACTGCCGATGTCTGGTCTCCGGCGCGCGCCGCTGAGCTGGTCCTGCGAACAGTCAACACCCGCTTGTATATCAAGTCACAGCTTAGCCCTTATCGGGAGAACCCGGATAAGGGCTACGTGTGTACTTTTAGTGCCGTGCTTCTGCAGGGTGATAAAGCCATCTTGCTGCACTGCGGTGACAGCCGTATTTATCATGTGCGTCAGCATCAGGCCCAACTGTGTACCGAAGATCATCGTCAGCAAGGTGAGGGCGGCCATCATTACCTCAGCAACGCACTGGGTATTAAACCCGATTTAAAAGTCGATATTAGTGTCAGGGATATGTTGCCCGGCGATACCTTTGTGGTGATGACCGACGGCATCGCCGAAACGCTTAGCGTCGAAGACTGGTTAGCCGTTTTGCAACAAGATGACACCGACTTAAATAAGGGCTGTGAACAGGTTGCTAATATGGCCCTGGATTTCGGTTGTAATGATAACCTGACCATAGCCGCGGTTAACGTTACTTCTATTCATCAGTCGGTGCCGGTGAGTTATGAGTCATCCGGTTACCTGCCATTTGTACAGAGCCCGCTGAGCGTCGGGAGCTTCATTGACGACTGGCGTGTGGAAAAGCAGCTCAGCAATACCGAGCGCAGTAGCGTATACCTTGCCCGTCATAACCACTCAAATGAGCAAGTGGTGCTTAAAGTGCCTGCCGTGTCGATGCAGGATAACAGCGGCTTTCTGGATGAAATGATCAAAGAGGAGTGGGTGGCTAAGCGGGTGAGTCACCCGCAATTACTTTCTGGCGTCAGTGAGACGTTTTCCCGTAGCTGCTTTTACGTTGTGCTGACATACTGCCCGGGCATTAGTCTGCGGCAGTGGCGTGATGATAATGGCACCCCTGATTTAATGTTACTCAGAGACTGGGCTACGCAATTATCCGGCGCTTTAACTGCGCTGCACCGGCAGGGTATATTGCATCAGGATATTCGTCCGGAAAACGTGCTGGTAGGCGAAAACAATAGTCTCACATTGATTGATTTTGGCGCGGCAAGCATTTCCGGACACAACTTTTTAATGGCTACGGAGCAACTGTTTATTCCCGGTGACTTGCTGTTTGCTGCGCCAGAGTATTTCGTTGGCCTGTGGCCTGATGAGCGCGCCGAGCAGTTCTCTTTAGCGGTATTACTGTATTACCTGTTGTCGGGGGAGTATCCCTATGATGCCGGTGTGGCCAAAAAGACCAGTTATGCAGGGTTGCTCAAACTGCGCTACATCAGCTTAAATCAGCGCAATGTATCGGTGCCCGCGTGGCTGGATGCCACCATAAAACGTGCCTGTCATCCTCAGGCTGGCAAACGCTACGAAAGTTTGTCGGAATTTGTTTATGACCTGCATCATCCTAATCCGGCGTACGGGCGCACGCTACCCTTAATGGAACGTCATCCGGTTCGGGTATGGCAGGGTATCTCTGGCATTCTGGCTATTATGGTCATTGTATTGCTGGTGCTGTTGTTCGACGCACCCTAAAGTAGACAGTGCGATGCACCAATAATAGGATTTTGCTTCGTTTTGGTGCGTGTCAGTATGGGGCAGGTGAGCTTTAAAAAAGCTAAGTGATTGAAGTTATTAATTATAAATGTTGGCACTTAACTTGTATTAGTAAACATATCGAGACTCTTGTAGCAGTTACGCGGCCAGGCAATAGCGTAGTACAAGAGCCTACACAAACAGATTAGCAAATGCTTAAACAGGCAACGAAGCCCACAGCCAGGAATGGTTGTGGGTTTTTTTTTGCCTTTAAAAAAGGTAGACGAAATGAACATTTCATCACGGCAACAACGCATCGTTATTATTGGTAATGGTATGGTGGGTCACCACTTTGTTGAGCAACTGATTAAAAGTGAGCACAACTGCCATATCACGGTATTAAGTGGCGAAAGCCGTCTGGCTTATGACCGTGTTTACCTCTCTTCTTATTTTTCTGGTAAAACCGCTGCTGACCTGGCGCTGACCGATGAGCAAACCTATCAGGACTGGGGCGTGAATGCCGTCACCAACGCCTGGGTAACCGACATCGATCGTGATAAGCAGGTTGTTACAACCAAATCAGGCGAGACGTATGAGTACGATAGCCTGGTACTGGCAACCGGTTCTTACCCGTTCGTGCCGCCAATTCCTGGTAACGAACAGGAACACTGCCTGGTATACCGTACCATTGAAGATTTAGAAGCCATCAGCGCTTCTGCCGCGCAAAGCAAAGTGGGTGTTGTTGTGGGTGGTGGCCTGTTAGGCCTGGAAGCGGCAAATGCGCTCAAGCAGGCCGGGCTTGACACTCACGTAGTAGAATTTGCCCCGCAATTGATGGCGGTACAGCTCGATCCCATGGGCGGTGAACTACTGAAAGACAAAATTGAGGCGCTCGGTGTGCAGGTGCATACCCAGAAAGCCACCGAATGTATTGAAGCCGGTGAAACCTGTCGCTACCGCATGAAGTTTTCTGATGGTACACATCTGGAAACCGATCTGGTGTTGTTTTCTGCCGGGATCCGTCCCAGCGATCAGTTGGCTCGCGAATTTGGGTTAGTTATCGGCGAACGTGGCGGTATCGTCATCGATAATCAGTGTAAAACCACTGATAAGAACATTTATGCCATTGGCGAATGTGCCCTGTGGGATAAGAAAATTTATGGTCTGGTTGCACCTGGTTATGCCATGGCTCGCGCTGCCGTCGCCGATATCATCGGTAATGAAGGCGAGTTTGCCGGCTTTGACATGAGCACCAAACTGAAACTTATGGGTGTGGAGGTAGGCTCTATTGGCGATGCCCATGCCCGTACCCCGGGGGCATTGTCCTATACCTATCATAATCAACCGGAAGGCGTGTATAAAAAGTTAGTGGTGGAT
>NZ_CAJXQY010000098.1 GCF_913058315.1 uncultured Alteromonas sp.
GACCATCGGCAAAGGCTTTGGTCAGAGGTTGTGATTTAACTCGACTGATATAGAGTTCGCTATCTAAAGGGATAAATTGCTTTTCAGTCGCCAGCCCTAGGGTCAGGATTTGCTGCCCCATCACACAACGACCATTGAGGTGATCAAAGTGGCTAGAGATGCCTGGCATGGTTTTACCGCGCCGTGTTTTAACAGAATCATCAACAACATAGGCGCGTATGGCGCTGTGGTCAGTCAAACTGATGACGGTCTTCGCTGTTTGAAGGTGCAACTTGCGCCAATCCAGATCTTCCCGATTAAGAAGATCATAAAGGGCATCCTTCTTAGTGATCGAGAAGCTTTGTAACGACTCCTTTGAAAACATCGTTAAGCCAGACCCAAAGCAGTAAAAGGTACACTACATCACTGACGGGTGATCCTGAACGCTTTGAAAACCGCGCTTGTTTCAGCAGTCGATTAAAACCGATGCGCTGCCATGCTTTGCTAAACAGATTATCCACTTGAACATCGTGGCGGCTTAAATACTCAGCGGTGAGCGATGGCAAAACAGAAGAGGTTGTGTCAGAATTCATACATAGCCTTGGGTGGGTGTTTTGTTTTGTCTAGTTAACTAACATTATACCACGAAAAGGCTATTTTTATTTATATTATTCAGTAACTTAAGCTGTATTTTTTGCTGTTTTTGAACCCCGAAACTTGAGTTATTATTGAGCGGGTCAGCCCGGATTATGTGCTGGGCCGTATTCGCGCCGGCATCCTGGAGCAAGGGTTTGTCGACCTGGTTCGTGAAGCCGGTGTTAACCAGCGCATGGATAAAGAAGGCCACGTACACGACGGCTTTGATATTGCCTATTACGGTAAGCGCTATCGTATTGACCTTAACAAACTTACCGAAGGCAGTACGGTGATGTGTTACGGCCAAACCGAAATCACCCGCGACCTAATGGCCGCCCGGGAAGCTTCGGGACTGACCAGTTTTTATGAAAGCCAGGATGTGCAGTTGCACAATGTTGATAGCGACGCGCCCCAGGTCACACTGTTTAAAGACGGTGAAACCATTACCATTGATTGCGACTATATTGCTGGTTGTGACGGCTTTCACGGTATCTCCCGCCAGACCATCCCGCAGGAAAAACGCACTGAGCACGAGCGGGTGTACCCCTTTGGCTGGCTCGGCGTGCTGGCGGATGTGCCGCCGGTGAGTGACGAGCTGATTTACTGCAAAACCGAGCGCGGCTTCGCCCTGGCCAGCATGCGCTCATCTACCCGCTCCCGTTATTACCTGCAGGTTCCACTCACCGATAAGGTGGAGAACTGGTCAGACGAAGCTTTCTGGGATGAACTGAAAAAACGCCTGCCCCAGGACAGCGCCAACAACCTGATCACCGGACCGAGTATTGAAAAGTCGATTGCGCCGCTGCGCAGTTTTGTGTGTGAACCCATGCAATGGGGCAATCTTTTCCTGGTTGGGGATGCCGCACACATCGTACCGCCTACGGGCGCAAAAGGGTTAAACCTGGCCGCCTCGGACGTTTCTACCTTGTATAAGCTGCTGCAAAAACGCTATGCACAGGATGACAGAGAGGCGCCAAAACGTTATTCAGAAATCGCCCTGCGTCGGGTATGGCACGGCGAGCGCTTCTCCTGGTGGATGAGTAATATGTTGCACGACTTTGATCAGGGCGAAGTGAACGGGATGGACAAAGTCACTTTCGATCGCTTTATGCAGTCTGAGCTGGATTTTTACCTGACTCACGAAGAGGGCCAGAAGGTGATTGCCCGCCAGTATGTGGGCATGCCCTACGAAGCCGTTGAATAACACCGGTAATTGCGCGGTCTGAAGACCGCGCCCACTTTGTATTAATACAGTCTATACTTCTGCCAAGATTATCTATTTTACTTTAGTGAAACACTTCCAATACAATTCATTTACTTACATTGTATTGGGAAGTTTCTATGTCTGCTCGTCGTTCGCTGCAAATGTCCTCTGTGTTTTTGATACTTGGCTGCGTGAGCCTGCCAGGCGTTGCCAACGAACTGGAGCAGCAGTTTCAATCGCCGCCACAGTCGGCTAAACCTTTGGTTTGGTGGCACTGGATGAACGGCAATGTGACTGCCGAAGGCATTAAGAAAGATCTCGCGTGGATGCATGAAGTGGGTATCGGCGGGGTGCAGAACTTTGATGCTCACCTGATGACGCCCCAGGTCGTCGACCAACGAGCGGTTTATATGTCAGACGACTGGGCCGAGAAATTTCGCCTCGCCCTGAGTATCAGCGACCAGCAGGATTTTGAATTTGGCATTGCCGCCTCGCCTGGCTGGAGTGAGACCGGCGGCCCCTGGGTTGCGCCCGGGGATGGCATGAAGAAGCTGGTGTGGAGCGAAACCCTGGTCAATGCCGGCCAGTCGCCCATTACCATTCCCGCCCCCAATGGCGTTACCGGATTGTTTCAAAACTATACCTCCGGCGATACCATGCTTGGCGAAGGCGAAGCCAGTATGGCCAGCGCACCGGCCTACTATGCCGATATCGCCGTTGTCGCTTACCCACAGCCCGTCAATGACAAGCTCGCCATTGCCAGTATCAGCACCAATAGTCCGGACAACCCGGATACCCGCGCCATGACAGACGGCGACTACAACACCGCCACCACCGGTCAGACAATGCCGGGCAAGCCCTTTACGGTTACTTTCGACCTTGGCAGTGCCCAAACTGTTGCCGCCGCTTCACTGGCGACTCCCATGCCGGGAATGTTTTTACCGCCGCAGTTAAAGCCGGTATTACAGGCCAGCGAAGACGGCCGGCAATTCACCGATATCGCCAGTATAGACGCTGGCATTACACTGCAAACCACAGTCAGCTTCGCCCCTGTTACGGCGCGATACCTACGCTTTGTGATGCAAGGTAATCCGGACGGTAAGTTTAAGATGCCGTCTTCACAGGCGCCTGGCTCGAAGCCGCCAGGCGGATTTAGTCTGCCAACCGGCGAACCCGGCACAGTGGCGGCGCCCGTGCTAGAAGCGGCCTTTTACAGCCAGCCCAAAGTCCATCGCTTTGAAGTGAAAGCCGGTTTTGGCACGGTTCACGATTACTACCCGTTGTCTTATCAGCATGAAGCTCAGGGCATTGATGTCAGTCAGGTTATTGATCTGACCGATAAGCTTAATGCCGATGCCACCCTTAACTGGCAACCAACGTCAGGCCAGTGGAAGGTGGTTCGCTTAGGCTATTCACTGACCGGCAAGGAAAATCACCCGGCCACGCCGGAAGCCACTGGTCTTGAAGTGGATAAGTACGATCCGGTGGCCGTAAAAGCCTATATCAACCACTACCTCGACAACTATAAAGGGGCCGCAGGTGAGGAAAATATGGGTGGCGACAGCGGTTTGCAGGCGTTGCTTAACGACAGCATTGAAGTCGGCCCTTCAAACTGGACCCCGGCAATGTTCAGCGAATTCGCAGAGCGCCGCGGCTACTCATTGCTGCCCTGGCTGCCGGCGCTGGCTGGAAACATTGTTAACACCGCCACGCAAACCGACCAGTTTCTTTATGATTTTCGCCTGACGCTGGCAGAGATGCTGGCCGACAATCATTACGCGGTGATCACCGAAGAGGTCAATAAGCGCGGTATGCGCCATTATTCAGAAGCGCTGGAAAACGAGCGCCCGGCGATTGGTGACGGCATGCGGATGCGCCGCAGCGCCGATATTCCCATGGCAGCCATGTGGGCCTTTGATACCGCTAAGCAAATCGGCCCGGCTCCCCAGTATTGGTCAGACATTCGTGAAGCCGCTTCGGTAGCCCATGTTTATGGGCAGAACCTGGTGGCCGCAGAGTCATTAACGGCGGCCTCTTCCCCCTGGGCATTTTCACCGGCCGACCTGCGCCCGATGATTGACATGGAGTTTGCTCTGGGGGTTAATCGCCCCATCATCCATACTTCGGTGCATCAACCGCTCGATAAAGCCCCTGGCCTGAGCTTATTTGTGTTTGGCCAGTACTTTAATCGCCTGGATACCTGGGCTGACTATGCCAAGCCCTGGGTGACCTATATCAGCCGCAATGCCTATATGCTTCAGCAAGGCCGCTTTGCCGCTGATGTGGCATACTTTTATGGCGAGGAAGCACCACTTACAGCGCTCTACAGCCATGCACCGGCCGAGGATGTCCCCACCCATAACGCTTTTGACTACGTTAACCGAGACGTTATTAACGATCTGCTAAGTGTGGATAACGACCAACTGATCACGCCGAGTGGTCAGCGCTATAAGCTGCTTTATCTTGGCGGATCCAGCCGCTATATGACCCTGAAAGTGCTTAGCAAACTCAAGGCCCTGGTTGAGGCTGGCGCCACTATTGCCGGGCCGAAGCCGATAGCCTCACCCTCACTGAACGACAATCCGCAAGAATTTGCGCGGATAGCGGATGAATTGTGGTCGGGCAAAACCGGTAAAGGCCGGGTGCTACCTGCCGGCAGCGTGAACCAGGCAGTAGAAAAAGCCGGTCTGCGATATGACTTTGCAGTGAAAACCGATAATAGCCAGAGCACGATAATGTTTGTGCACCGCAAAACTGACCAGCAGGATATTTATTTTTACACGAACCGCAAACCGCAACACGAAGCGGCCAGGTTTACGTTCAACGTGACCGCCAGGTCAGCCTGGCATTACAACGCCGTCAGCGGCGACATTACCCCACTTAAAACCACCACAGAGAACGGTTACAGCATAATTGAAAAAGAACTGATGCCCTATGAGTCCGGCTACATTGTGTTTGACAGTGCCCCATCGCAACAGCCTCAACCCATTAACCAGGCCTCTGTAGTAGCAACATTAAATCAGGGCTGGCAAGTCCAGTTCCAGGCCGGTCGGGGAGCTCCGGAACAGGCGATGCCCTATGCGCCGGGTAACTGGGCAGATTCTGCCGTGGAGGGGATAAGGTACTTTTCAGGCACAGCCACTTACCGCAATTCGCTCACGCTGGCGGCAGCGCCCGAAGCCAATAAGCAAATGATTCTGGACCTTGGTGAAGTGAAAGAGCTGGCCCAGGTATTCGTTAATGGCCAGGATGCCGGTATTCTGTGGACCCCGCCCTATGCCACGGATATCGCGCCACTGCTCAGGGCCGGAGAAAATAACATCGAGATAAAGGTAACAAACCTGTGGGTGAATCGATTAATTGGTGACAACCAGCCAGAGGCTGATAAAACCTATACGTATACCACTATTAATACGTATTACCCGGATGCGCCGCTACGCAAATCGGGGTTAATGGGACCGGTGTTACTGTTATCGCAAACCACCGAATAGCATGACTCAGTGATACTGGCTGGCAGGAGGATTGCCAGCCAGTTGCCGGGGTTACAAACAGCCCAGACTGAACCGGCTGCTGCCACTTTGAATCATCAGATGTTGTTTGCCGTCGATGTCGGCAGCGGTGGCAATATCGACCCACTGATAAAACACATTACGGTGCACCAGCGCTTTTAACCCGCGGTGCAACATAACGTAAGGGCGAGGTTGCTCCGGATGACGGTTATCCACTTCTAACGGATGCGCTTTTGAAAGCACGGCTGACTGCCCGAGGTTAGAGATAACTTCAATAGCAGGGCCCTCTTCGGTGTCGTGAGTCTGCCATTGGGTAATAACAAAGGGCGCATCCTCTACCTGTATACGCACCTTCTCAGCCGGGGTCTTCAGAAAATATTCATCGCCTTCCTTAAGCAACACACTGGCAAAGAGTTTCACCAGTTTCTCCCGGCCGATGGGACTGCCCATATACCACCAGCTACCGTCAGATTTGATGGTCATGTCGATATCGCCGCAAAATGGCGGATGCCACTTATCAAAAGGCGGAGCCGCTTCGAGGTTTTCAACCTGTGCGGTAAGGGTTTGCAGATCCATAAACGATTTCCCGACGCTAATTATTGATAGTGGGTGTTGCCCGGTGCTTCTCGCGGTATTCCCGGGGCGAGATACCCGACCAGCCTCTGAACGCCCGGGTAAAAACGGCCGGATCGGAATAGCCAATCGACTCGGCAATCTTATTGATTGGCGTGGCCTGATTAGCCAGCAGATAAACGGCTTTGTCGCGCCTGACAATATCCTTAATCTTCTGAAACGAGGTTCCTTCGTCTTTAAGTTTGCGCATTAACGTGCGCCGGTTCATATGCAGTTGCTCGGCAAAGGTATCTATTGATGCGTCGCAGGTGGCTAAGTCTCTGGCCAGCATTCTTTTGAGCTCAGTAGACAGACTGTAGTCTGCTTCAAACTGGCGGAACAGTTCCAGCGGACAGCGGCCCATGAACGACTTTAACGAAGCTTCCGTTTGCTTTACCGGATTGGCCAGGTAACGGGCCGGAAATACAATAGCCAGCTCATTACACTGAAATTTATGAACGCCCGGGTAAAGGTAGGCATACTCGCTGACATGACGGGGCGCGGGATAGAAAAAACGGGTTTCAGTTAGCGGAATGGCATCGGCGATAAGCCAGGAGGCAAAGCGATGCCAGGCCAGCAGGCAGATTTCTGAAAACAGGTATTCAGGATCGCGCTCCGGCTCTAAGAGGGTCACGGCCAGCACGGCGCTGTCGCCCTCCCGCCTGAGGGTTATAAAATCATCGTGCACCACGAGATTGTAGAATCTGGCCCCCAAACGCAAGGCTTTTTCCAGCGTCGGCTGATGTACGGTCAGCTTGCCCATTAAGTTGAAAGTCCCGGACTTAATAGGATGGCGACACTGCCCCATGGACTCATCGCCCAGATAGTCCCACATCGCCTTTTGAAATTGCGCCACCAGCTCGCTGGGCACCCGCACATCCGGCTTGTCGATAATATTCTGCGGAATATTTAATTGCTGCAGGATGGCGTCAGGGTCAACCCCTATGCGCTTTGACTGACGGTATAACGCAGTGAGAAAGTGATTCGCTGCGGTCCCATTTTCACCTTGTTGAGGCATTATTGCGCCCATCTGAATTCCTTACTACTGAGTATAGAGACTGAGCGGAACGATGTCATCCGTGCTGCCGGCTCACTGAGTTATACCGGCAACACGAAATGGCGCAGGTGCTCAGTTGAGCGTCAGTGTGTTTTCGCCACCGTTAAGCGCTACCGACTGCCCTTGCCAGGTAAAGGTACCGGTAAGTCCCTCGGGCAACGTGACGACGGCCTTAATGCCGGATTCCCCCTGACGTTGAAGCGCCACATCAATGGCACCGAGCGGGTGCGGCATGGTGCCACTCGCGTCCTTAAGCTCACCGAGTTGCGGGGCAATCGTCACCGCACTAAAACCGGGGGCCGCCGAGCGGATCCCCAGCACAATGCTTAGCAAGCCATAGTTGGGGTGAGCCGCCCAGGCGTGGGAGTCTGAACGGGTTGGATCCGGATTTTCAGGGGTCGACGTCAGTCCCAGAGCGAGAATGTCCTGCCAGGGCGCGAGATGCTCAATATACTGGTCGCCCATGCCGGCTTTATGTAAGGCTTCAAACAGATAAAACTGGTAATAGTAAGTGGCCTGAGCCAGGCCCGACTCATTGAGCACTTTCGCCATCAGCGCCTGTTGTTGATCGTCACCGACCGCGCCGGTAAGAATAGCCATAATGTTGGTCTGTTGGCTGAATATTGCTGCGCCGGGCTTGTCTGCATACATCGCAGCCTGCTGATCCCAGCTATGCTGATTAACCGCCGCCAGCAACTGCCTGGCCTGTTCACGGTATTGTTGTGCCTGACCGGCCACCCCAAACGCGGCTTCCAGATTCGCGGCCTGTTGCAGTGCGTAAGCATATTGCAGAGTGATAAGCGTAGAGCCGCCTTCCAGACCACCCGGCGGGATCCCTCTTTCCCATTCAGGCACCCAGTCCATAAATGGCCACCACTCGATGGGCCCCAGTAAACCGTCTTCCCGCAAGCGCGGTTCAAACCAGCTGAAAATGTTGCGCACTTCCGGCAGAAATTGCGCCAGCCATTGTTCATCGCCGCGCTGCATCCAGTAGTCATGCACCATCATTACCCATACCAGCGAAAACGGCGGAATAAACTGATCCATGGCCGACGGATAGCGGCTCGCGGTTAACCCTTCGGCACTCACGGAGTTGGCATATTGCATCAGCGCCTGGCGGAACAGGCGGTCATCGCCGTCCATGTACAAAGTTAACAACGACTGAATTCGGGTATCGCCGGTGTACTGCAGTTGCTCGTAGTAGGGCGTATCAAAATACGAGTCAAAGGCGCACAAGCGCATGGTACGCCAGTTAATGTCCCACATCTCATCGAGCCACTCGGTATCGGCATTAAAGGCCGCTTTCAGCTCCAGCGGATAACCGGTAAATACGCCGTGGAGGTCCTCGATAGTCAGAGCCTCATCCTGAGTCGTCACCACCAGTTCCGCATAGCGATAAGTTCTGAACCATAAGGTCTGAAACGACTCATTGGTCTGGCCTGCCGGATAAATTTTATCCACCAGCCCGTGAATAGTTTTGCCTTCGATGGTGTTGCGGTTGCCTTTGGTACCATCGGGATATTTCAGCGACTCAGCATAAGTCAGGGTAATTTCGCTGTTAGCCCCACCGGAAGTGATAAGGGTTGTATAGGCATTGGTCAGGTGAGACTGATCGAGCAAAATGGTGGCCCGGGTATTGGCCGGAATGGTCAGGCTGCTTTCACCTCGTACAAATTGCTCCGGTACGCTCACTCCTGTGGCTTCGCGCACGGTAGCAAACCGCTCGGGCTTTTCTTCCATTTGCGGCAGCAGGTGCTCAGTGAGCTGCCAGCCAAACGCTACACCAAAAGGCGAAACGCCTTTATCGGCGACAGGCAAGCGTAGTGCGGCGGCGGGTTCCCATGAACTGGCATCGAACGCCGGTTGTTGCCAGCCTTGTGGGATGGCATCACCATAAATAGCTTCGCCCGGTGACGCGGCATAATAGCCCCCCACCTCTTCGCCGGACACGGCGATAAATTCATAGCGACGGTTCTGATAAACCTGCCAGCTATCGTTGCTATTCACGCCGGCGGAGACGTCGCTTAAGCCTTCCACCAGTAAACCGGTTCGTAGCGAAAACTGCGCAACCGGGCGCAGCTCACCCCAGTTCCAAACCTGCACGGCCAGGGTGTTTTCACCCACCTTTAAATATGGAGCGAGATCCAGCGTATCGAACCGCCAGTTGTTGATATCGGAGCGTTCAGGCCCCGCCCCGGCAACCTGACCGTTCACAAATAAGCGGTAGCGATTATCAGCAGAAATACGCACCGGAAATTCTTCCGGGAGCTGCTCAAGGGTGAGGGTGCGACGAAAATACAATACCGCGGCGCTCGCGTCGTTAACGCCCGGCGCAGTAATCCAGGCCGCCGGTTTAGTAGCGACATCCTCAATAACGGGATCCCCGGCAACTTTTTCCTGGGTCTTTGCTGGCTGTTGAGCCGTAGCGCTACAGCCCGTCAGTATAATCAAAGCGCACCCCATTAACAGGTACCAAAGCTTTTGAGTTGTGGTCTTTACATCTGGCATATCAGACAGCTCCCGGTTGGTTAACTGATTGGCTCTTCGGTATCGGCATGGGGTTCCTTCGACCAGAACTGACGCTCCAGACTTTCCGGATCGTTTTGCATGCGACACTCAGCATCGATGATCATGGTTTCCCGGTTAGCCAGTGTAAACGTCTGCCAGGCTGGCTGACCCGGCGCAGAAGGCTGACTATGCCGGGCAAAATTAGCCCACATGGTGCTCATGTTTGCTGCGGTTTGCAGGCGCGCTTCGGCTTTGGGACCAAACTGCGCGGCGGTATTAAATTTCATGGCAATGTCTGAGGCATGAGGTGACCCCTGAGGGAAATCGGTGCCTCTCACCACTTCCGGCGAGTCATAATCAAGAATATAAGAGAACACACTGGCCTCCCCCTGCCGGGCTTTACCTTCGGCAATGCGGTTATGGTGCGCCCGCCAGGGTTTTGCTGTGGTAATAGCAATAAAAATCTCTGAAGGGCTGGCCTGGGGCCGGGATTGTTTAAACGTATTCACCCACGCCGTGGTGCGACTGCCAAGAGTAGGTTTTAAGCGCTGGTGCAAACCTTCCTCGCTGAGGTTAAACACCGATTTATCGCCCTGATAAAAGAATACCGATTCATCTTTACAGGTACCCACCATCAGGGGTTTGCCTGCCGATACCTGCGGGGCATCGGGGCTAAATGGCTCTTCGGGTAACACCTTGCCGTCAACCAAAGGCCAGAACATCAATTCGGTTTCACCGGTTTTCGACGCATCCGCCGGGCCATGATTGCCGGGCTGGAAAGGAATAGTGCCCACCTGTGCTTTTACCAATACCTCTGCCGGTAGCGTTAACAGTTCACGGGGATCGGTAACATTGACCCGCCGCATGACCTCGCGGGTCATTTCGGTGGCCTGCTGCCGGGTTTGGTGACCCGGTCCGATAGGGCTTTCAATGGAGGCTTTGGCAAAATAAGGCTGAGCCGATGGCATGGCATACAGCGCAGAGGTTTTACCACCGCCGCCACTTTCACCAAATATCATCACGTTATCCGGATCGCCGCCAAACTGCGCAATATTCTGATTGACCCATTTAAGCGCAGCAACAAGATCCTGCAGGCCCTGATTGCCTTCGTATTCTTCGCCAAGCAATTCACCCAGATACAGATAACCCATCAGCCCCAGACGATGATTCGACTGCACCACCACTACATCGTGCTCGCGGGCCAGTGCCGCGCCATCCTGCCAGGGTGCAGCGCCGGAGCCAATCACAAAACCACCGCCATGCTGATACACCATAACCGGGCGCTTTTTACCATCCAGTGCCGGAGTCCAGACATTCAGGAATAAACAGTCTTCATCCATATCAGGCTGATCCATCCCGAACGGTTGAGACTTTTGCAGGGCCGGTGCGCCAAAGCGAGTGGCATCACGAACGCCACTCCAGGCAGGCGGTGGTGTTGGCGCTTTAAATCGATTATCTGGCCCCGACACACTGCCGCCGTAAGGCACGCCTTTAAAGGTAAGAATGCCCTGCTCGGCCCGACCGCGTAATTTGCCCTGGGCAGTGGTGGCGACTGGCGCTGAGGAGTTACCGGCCATTGCACCAAAGGGTAACGCCATGGCAGGTACCGACAGTCCGGCGGCAATTAACAGTTTCCTGCGGTTTTGATCAATTGTTTTTTTCATAATGACGACATCTCTAATCCATAGCGTTAAGGCAGAAGGAAAACACACTGCGCCAAAGGGTTTTGGCGGCAGTGTTCAACATTGCACAGGTTTACTGGCACTGGTAGGCACCGGCCTGTGTGGCATCACCCTGGGTATAGGTTGCCACTTTCGGGAAAGGACAAAGCGGCCGGCTATCGCCCGGCATGCTGGCACCGGTAGCCACTACATTAACAGGTGCTTTGCTGTGCTCTACCCAGTCGACCACGGCGCTCAACATATCGAACTGGTCCAGCGTGCGTTCACCGCCGCCACAATGTCCCATTCCTGGCACCATGTATAATTGCGACCATTGCGCTACCGCTTCAGCGCCACCATTAGCCTGTTCCATTTGGTTAAAGTACTTGAGCGTATCTTTAGCCGAGAACCACGGATCGCTCACGCCGTGGAAGAACATCAGTTTGCTGCCCTTATCACTAAAGGTCGACATATTAGTGAGCACCGCATTGCCCGGAGCCAGTGGAAAATGCTCGGCAATGGTGACTTCACGGATAATATCAAAGGGCATGTCCAGCCGTGACTGGCCCAACGGTCCGGGCACCGCCTGCAGTAACCCCGGTACACCACGGCCAGCGGCATTAATGCCGGTATCAAAGTAAAATCCGGGGTAAACCTGGCGACCGTCGGGTAGCTTAGGGCCGGCAAAGGCTTCATCGAGGGCAGTTACCTCATCAACCGACAAGCACTGAGCATGATCGTTGGTAGCGCAGCTTAATTGCTGCGGCGTAAAATCGCAGGCCTCAACGTCGAAGATTAACCCGTCTTCGCTGCCATCAAGGGCGTCACACCGGGCAATCAGCTCATCCACAATAAACGCCTGCTGCGCAGTAGAGAAAGGGGTTTCGCCACCGGTTTCGGAAGCCATACGCAAGCGTTTGGCTGACCACAAATCGGCAATTTCAGATAAGTTAGTGCGCCGCGCCGGGGCACCGGCAACAATGCCATCGAACAGTTCCGGGAAACGTTGCGACATAGTCATGGCCTCTCGCCCACCGGTTGAGCACCCGACAAAATAGCTGTTGTCCGGCGCCTGCTGATAAACGTCACTAACCAGTTGTTTCGCCAGCCGGGTGGTTTTTTCCACCGCTCCGGAGTAGAAGTTCAGCAGCGCCACCTGATCGGCAAAAAACGAGGGATCGAATACCGTGTCACTTTGGTGGCCGCTGTCAGTACTGGCGACCGCAAAGCCCCGAAACAGGGCTGGTACTTCGCCCGCAGCCAACGCGCCTAATGGCTCTCTGATCACCCCATTAAGGCCACCACCGCCCTGAAAAAGGAACCGCCCATTCCAGTTATCCGGCAAGGATAAGCCAAACCCAATAGCGTAAGACTGACCGTTTGCGCCGGTGCGCTGTTCAAAATAACCGGTAACTTTACAGAACGGTGCAAAGTGGCCCTGCTGTGCCGAACTCAACCTGTCGAGGGTTTGTAACTGTTGTGCTGAGCTGACATAGACAGCCGATTCAATGGCTAAATCTATCCCATCAGCGGTCAGGGTTGTCAGCGCGTCACAGCGCTGTTGCGGGGATAAGTTACCTGATGCAGCAGGAGGGGTCTGGGCAGAGCAACCGCCTAAAGCCCCTATTAATAAGCCAGCAATGATTGCCTTGGTGTTAGAATACATAATTGCTCATTTACCTTGTCGAAAACGCTTTTCACAGAAAAAACAAAAAGCTGGCGTGCAATTTTACCTGCGCGCCAACTTTATTACCCGTTCGCTAACCTTAAAACTGGTAGCTTACATCCACACCGATAGTACGAGGCGCGCCGTAGAATTCGGTATTCGCATCCAGATTCTGGCCAGTGATGTATTCTTTATCCGTCAGGTTGCGAACATAGCCCTGCACCTTCCAGTCGTCCTGCTCATAAGTCACCAGCGCCGACCACAACCCTCGCGAATCAAGCAAGTCGGTGGTGGAGTTATACAGCAGGCTGGTCCACTGCTCATCTACCCACGCGTAGTTGATCCGCGGAGTCAGGAAAGCGCCATTGGGTAATTCAAATAAATACTCGGCACCGGCTGTAAGGCTGAATTCCGGCGCATAGAGATTATTCCCGCCATCCGAGGTGGCCAGATAAGGGGCGTAATCAAAACAGGCACCGCTGGATGGATCCAAATCACCACTACATTGTGGCAGCGGTGAGTCCGGTAGCCCTGGCAAACGGGTATTCACAATCGGTTGAGTAGGCTCAAGATCGGAGTTCACGTAAGATGCCGAAAAGTCCAGGCGTAAATAATCAAAGTGGGCGTTCAGCGCCAGCTCCACGCCGCTGATACTGGCTTGTGCCACGTTATACACTTCATTACGACCGGTAGTGATATCCAGGTTGGTATTCTGGAAATTATCATAATCACTGTAGAATACCGCTATGGTTGGCTGTAATTGACCATCCATGATGGACCCTTTCCAACCGGCTTCATAGGCAATCACTTTTTCAGGCTCGAACGAGGAGGTTTCGGAGTTGATACCACCTGGTTTATATCCCTTGGCGACGTACGCGTAAAAGTTGCTGTTTTTACTGGCCGCGTAATTGATTGATACTTTGCCCATTAGCTCGTCATCTTCGTAATCACCGGAAATTTGCGCTACGGGGATCCCGCCTTCCGGGAAACCAGGAATGCCGTTACCAATAACCACACCAGCGCCCGGCAGAATACCGGCTTCAAACCAGGCTTTTCGCACGCCCACTTCCAACGTTAAATCGTCACTGAGATCATAACCAATCTGACCGAATACTCCCTTGGTGATTTTTTCATTTTGCAGGTCAATCTCTACCGGGAACGGGCCGTTATCGATATCTACCAGGATTTCATTTTTCTGATAATAAGCACCAACTACCCAGGTTAAGGTGCCTTCGTCGGGTGAGATAAGGTTAAACTCATGGCTGACCTGATCTTCTCGAACCACCTGTTTCTGTGTAGAAACACCAATGTTCGAGCCATCATAGTCGTACATATTATCAATTTCTTTCACCTGGTCGCCGGACACCCATTTAGCCGTGAGACCATTGGCAAATTCATAAGTCATATCCAACAACAGCGTATCAGCAGATTCATTATTGTAAGAATCGGTGTTGTAGCTGAGTTCCCGAATGTCACCGGTGCGTCCTTCAGCAAACTCAGTATTGGCCAGCGGACGCCAGGCAAAGCCGCCGTTGGATTTTTCCGTGGTTTCATACTTCACATAGATTTCTGCGCTATCGACAGGCGCCCACAATAATCCCACCCGGGCACTCTTTTCGTCGAGACTGCCAGCGGTGGTCGGCTCGTCTCCGATACTGTCATAAAAGCTGTCGCGATTTTCATAGTTCACCGCAACCCGGGCGGCAAAGGTTTCCGCCACCGGCAGATTGAGCGCCGCTTGGGCTCTTTTTGTATTGTAGTTGCCGACGCCCAGCAGGACGTTTCCTTCAAAGCCACCATCCACATCCGGCCGGCGTGAGTTGACCATAATGGCGCCCCCGGTTGAGTTAGACCCGGCAAAAGTCCCCTGCGGTCCACGCAGTACCTGAATGTATTCCACATCATAAAAATTAAGCGTGCTTACAATCGGCGGCTGAAACAGGCCATCAATATAGGTGCCTACCCCGTTAGTTACATCCGGATCGCCCGATGCCAAACCAATACCGCGAATATTCACCGACTGAGTAATACCCGCATCGGTAACAGTGAGGCCTGGCGATGCGAACTGCAGATCGTCGAGTCGTTCAACGGCTTTACGTTCGAGATCTTCGCTGGACAGCGCCGTCAACGACGCAGAAATATCCTGCACCCGCTTAACCCGGCGTTCGGAAGCAACGGTAATCACCTCAATATCCTCATCAGCTTTGCTCTCTGCGTTGTCGTTGTTCGATTGCGCCATCGCACTTTGCATGGTTGTCGCCAGCAGTACAGTGGAAATGGCCATTGCTACACGAGTCGGTTTTAATAGTGATGTCGCAGTCGATAAATACATAGGGCAATCCTGTTAATTAATATCATTGTAATTTTCACGGCCGGTGCGAACCCTTTTGTTACGCACTTGTAAAATCAAAATCCGTCTTTTTATGGCCTGATGACCAGTGTCTTACCTGACAATTTTGTTCTGTATGCAGAAGTTAAAGGGTTATTAACAGCTCGTAAATTGCAAAAAATGACTGTTTAATTGACTATTTGCGCCATAAAAAATCATTATGCAAAGTAAAGACCGCCTCAATGATAGATATTGATTGCTTTTGAATGAAATTTGGCATTTCTGTTGGAAAGTTCAAATTTAAATATTTTTTAACAAAAATACTAATTAAAACGGGCCAATTGTTAAAATTGATAGCCTGCCGTTTTGCAAGCAGCAAATGGCAGGAAGGAAAGGTAAAAGAGAGAAGTGGAAAGTACGATTTCAGGTGCTGAGCGGCACTACTGTTTTTCAGCAGGCCGTAAAGGCGTATCGACCGGCTTGTAACGTTGCAGTAGCAATAGCAGCGCCAGCAGCGTGGCGGCAACGTCGTTCCAGTCGAAATACATGGCAGACAGGAAGTACTGATGTACTTCCCAAAGCAAGGCACCGCACGACAAACCTATGATCCGGCCAGTCAGTTTTTTGCTTTGCACGGTGTTGGCAAAGGTGACATAGCCAGACACCAGCCCAGTAACATAAAAGAAACTCGGGCTAGAGCTCAGAAAAATATCCAGGCCGCCATGCATCCCGAATAAGTCCTGCCGCTGGAGTTTTATCCATAACCCCAGAATGAAGGAAATAATAAAAATAATCAGGTAGATCAAGCGCCTGCTCATACAATGCACCCTATTGCACACCACAATCGTAGCAGAGGTATAACCCAACCTATGCAATAGGTAAACTGTACCAGTGACAAGCGTGGCTGGCATTAATCACCATTTAAAGCAGGCAACACATATTCGCCAAGCTCATCAATAACCGCCTGCGCCGAGCGCTGTGAGGGTTTAAGGTTAAGCGCCACGTGCTGAACACCCAGCTCACGATGGTGCAGCAAACGCTCCAGTAAAGCATTACGGCCAATCCGCGCGACGTTGTAAAACCGCTGATAAGGCGCATCGGGATTGGCATCCAGATCAAAAAAGGTGGAATACCCATAGCCGGGCACCGGGTTATCACCCGCCGCTTCTTGTAGTCTGGCAAGAATATCCACAATAGCGACCTCGCTATCCACCGACCAAATCCAGCCATCAACGTTATTGGCCAGCCACTCCATGGGTTGTCTTGAGCGCCCGATTGCCACAATCGGCACTAGCCCGTTTACCGGCTTGGGATGCATATCCAGATTCCCCTGCAGCGTACCAAAGTACTCGGTATCCATTTTGGGAAACCGGCCCTGATGCACGGCGTTAATCAGCGCTACCGCCTCACGATAACGCTCGCCCCGGATAGCATAATCGATACCGAATGCCGGGTATTCCACCGGCCGATCGCCGGTAGACAGCCCCAAAGCAAAGCGCCCGTTGGTGAGATAATCGGCCGTTACCGCCTGCTTGGCAATGTGCAGCGGCTCGCGCAGTGGCGTAACAATACCAGCCGTGCCCAGGGTGATTTTTTGGGTGACCGCGGCCAGATAACCCGCGTACACAAACGGGTCGAGCATTTGCGCCGCATCACCAAAGTTTGGATCGTAAAACGGCACATCCCGCAGCCAGATACTGGCAAAGCCCGCCTCTTCGGTTTGCTTAGCCAGTTGCTGATGAGCTTGCAGGGTGGGAAACGGCGAGTCCGGGTAGGCTTCAAGCGGGGTAAGCAAACCAATGGTCAGTTTGCCCGGTGAAAACACTCGCCGCCAGCTTTCAGTTTGGGGCGCGGCTCTGGCTGTTGCAGCCTGGTTTGTGGCGTTAAACATTATCGGGCCACACCACATCAAGCTCGGTATGTTCAATGCGCCACTCGCCATTAATTTTTACGTAGCGGTCGATATAGCGCCCCAGCAATAATACCGGATGCTCGTTGGCCGGGCGGTCGGTAACAAAATCGAGTAGATAACAGTTGCCGGTAGCCGTGCTCTCACTGCTTAGGGTTATCTGATGATTAGTCACCGCATGCATAAACGGGTAATGCTCACGGTTATTGCTATCAAAATCGTGGTAAGCCGCTTTAAGGCTTTGTTTAATCGCTGGCAGCCCTTGCATACTGCCGACAGTGACTTTTACTACCGCATCGGCAGTAAACACCTCATCCAACTGTTCAACGTTACCGCCGTCGAGCAGTTCGCTATACCGTAACCGCAGGGCACGGATTTCTTCTTTATCGAGCAACGCCAACAGGCGTGCAGATTGTGTCTCGTTAATCATAAATCAGGCTCTTTTTTACTGTGGAACTCAGCGCGTCAATCGCGCGGGTAAATCTAGTGGCGGGTATTGTGTTTGATTATTTATGTGCAATAAACAGGCTGGATGTACACATTATGTAGACAAATATTCTACAATAGAGCTTTGTTCACGCTCGATTGAAAACAGGTTAACCATGGCAGAATCCACAGGCCACACAGACAATTTTGCCGGCATCAATGCCTTTGTTACCACGGCTCAGGCAGGCAGTTTTACTGCGGCTGCCGAACGCCTCGGCGTCACTAAGTCTGCCGTGGGCAAAGCGGTGAGCATTATTTGCAGAGCTGCCAGAATGCGCTGGAGATCCTCAACAGCGCCGAATCAGAATTAACCTCTCACATTGCCCGCCCGTCTGGCCGCTTGCGGGTAGATTTACCTGCCGCCTTCGGCCGCACACGCATTCTGCCGGTGTTGCTTGGCATTACCGAGCAATTCCCGGAATTACACCTGACAATCTCTTTCAGCGAGCGCTTTGTGGATTTAATTGAAGAAGGGATTGATCTGGTGATCCGCATTGGCGCGCTACAAGACAGCAGCACTCTAGTCGCCCGGCAACTCACCACGCAAAAGCTGGTAGTGTGTGCTTCACCGGGTTACCTGGCACAACATGGCACGCCCAACAGCCCGGAAGAGTTAAATAACCATCGGACTATCGTTGGTTTTCGGCGTAACCAGCCGGTTTACTGGCTGTTTAAAAATAAAGAAGGCAAAACAACCCGCATTACGCCACCAGCAACCCACGAACTTGCCGATGGCGATGCCATGTTATCTGCAACGCTCAACGGCGCCGGACTTTCTCAGCTGCCGCGATGGCTGGTAAACGCGCACCTCGAAGGCAAACAACTGACAACCGTGCTGGACGACTACGCCGATGCCGAAATGCCCATTAACGCGCTCTGGCCCAAAGGCCGGCAGGTACAGCCCAAACTGCGCTTTGTTGTGGACGAATTGGTAAAGGTTGCAGCATCAGGCGGATTTGACTAACACGTTAGCCATTGCTAATCACTGCCTGGCGGTTCGCAGATTTATCAACCGGTTTATAGTGCTGAATCAGCATTAATGCAGTAAAGGCCAAGAGCGTTGCAACAATATCATTCCAGTCGAAATACATTTCTGGAATGAAAGCCTGATGAACCTCCCACAACAACGCCCCGCAGGTAATACTTATAATGCAGTTGCGGAGCTTTCTGTTAGTCACAGAATGAGCAAAGGTAACGTATCCAGACACTAGAATTACAACATATAGATAGCTCATCACCGAACCCAGCAGAACATCCAGCCCGCCATTAATACC
>NZ_CAJXQY010000099.1 GCF_913058315.1 uncultured Alteromonas sp.
TGTAAAACAAAGTCCACTGACTCATCAGTGGCAATATGATGATACGCATTAAAATAGCCGAACGGATAGTTCGAGCAGGAGGCCACTGCAATATTCAGCGAGTCAGGCTCGCCGGCTGGCAGTGTTTTGGTGCGCCCCGGTTCACTCTGTCCGTCTTTGGTCACAAAGCGGTAATAATACGTGGTGCCTGGCTCCAGGCCGGTCACATCAACTTTAAAAGTGCAGTCCTGCGCCAGAGAAGTTTTGCCAGCCCCACTCTGCACCAGCTGTTTGAATGCCAGGTCTTTGGCTAATTGCCATGTCAGGGCAACAGGCTCACGCGTATGGGTCCATAAAATAATTCGGTTATGGGTTGGGTCACCACTTGCTACGCCACAGTCAAACAACGGATTAACCGGCGCGGCAGCCGCCTGATAAGCAAAAGGCGTTAGCACGCCAGAGGCAAGGGTCGTTTTTAAAAACTGGCGACGAGAGAAAATCATAGTATGGTCCGCACAACAAAATGGAGCCTGACTATGCAGAAGCTCTGTGACAGTCCGATGAAATGTCGATGAACATTTTGCTAAGGCATTGAAACTACGTTACTAAGTACAACTATTGCCAACTCCCGCCGCCAACAGTTTAGCCGCGGGATCGGATTGCTTCGACTCTCTTCAATCTGGTTAACACCTGTTCGCGTATTGCTGGCGACTGACGGGATAAAAACTCGTCGGCCTTAGCCTGGCTGTAGCGGCTGTAACTTTGATAAACCCGTGATGTCAGGACGGACAGGTTATCCTGGTTGGTGATCCTATGCAGATTTTGGTCTGCAAACTGCGGATTACGATAAGCCGAACGGCTAATTAACTCAGAAGTCAGTGGTTGGGCATCAATGGCGGTTTGCCTGCTCAGCCAACTTAGCGCCAGTTCGGGCTGGTTAAAGCTCATCGACTCAACCACCACCTTGGCCCGGGACTGGCGTTGGTCCGGCGCAGCCCGTTGCATAAAGCGTTCAGCCGCTTCTTCCGGTCTTCTCACCATCCAACTGCGAAAGGCACGCTCTTCGATGGCTTGTTGTTGTTTTGGATCGCTAATCAGGTCGAGCCTGGCCAGCGCTTCATCCGGCTCCCTGGCTAACCAATTGGAGAACACGGCCTGCAACGCACTCTCGTTATCCATGGCCTGAACCCGCTCGAGTAAATACTCAAACTGTTCGGTATTTTGCAGGTTCCTGGCGGTGCTGCTCACGGCATATTCAATCGCTTTAAAATCACTGGCATCGAAATCCGTTTCAATACTGCTGATGGCTGCATCCAGATCCTGCCGGGCGAGGCTGGAAAACAAGCCCCCCAGGGCAAACCGGCCCATTGCCTGCTGGCGGGTATCCTCAGGCTGACTCAAATACCACTGCAACGCAGCATGGGGGTCGGAATCTGCCCAGGTAGCGATAACGGCAGCCATAGCGCCGTCTTTTTGCATACTACCGGTCACGTTGAGATTCACATAATCGATGGCCTGCAGTGGCGACAATTCTGCCAGCCGGTTGATAAACAACAGGGTAATTTGCAGACTTTCCGGCGAGTCACCGTATTCCAGTTGATTGAGCGCCGCTAAGGTTTGTTCTAAATTAAGTTGCGATACAATAGCGTAGGCTTTGGCGATACTTGCCATGGTAGGTGACCAGCCCATATCGCCTAACAGTACCTGGGTTTGCGCTACCGCCTCATCTACCGTTACCGTCTTGTGGGCACTTTCGGTGTTAGAAACTGCCCTCTCGTCCGTCTCCTCATCAACCGGCAAAACTGTGCTGGCTGTCTCATTTTGCCCGTCAGGCTCTGCTGCATCGGTAAGGGAGTTTGCGGAACCGAGCCCGGCGGGCTGGTGAGGGTTAACTTGTGATGTGCCATACCAATAGGCGCAGAGTACGGTCGCAATCCAAAGCGACCCAATCAGTAATTTCATATCCAATCCTTTGAAAACGAGAACGTGCCGTTCATACCTTAATAAGGTTACCAATCACCAGTAAATACAACTAAAGTTTAACCTTTAATGGCCCGCTTCGCCAAAATAATTGCCTGGCAGATCACTGAGTTTATATCGAGGTCTTCCTGGCCAGAAACCCAAGCGCAGAGCGACTACCGTGCAAGCGAATTTGCTGCCCCGGACGAAGTTGCTCCCACTGCGACCTGGGCGTTACCTGACAGACATAATCAAAAAACTGAGCGCTGTACTCCGCCAGATAAATTTTACCGTTACAGTGCTTTCTACGAAAGCGACGGGGTAACTTAGCGATAGTTACCTGCTCGGTTGCCGTGCTGGCATCCAGTACATAAAGATGCAGTGCCACCGGTGCACCACGGTAAACAGCAAAGACTGTCACCAAGGCTATTAGCAACGCGGCCCCCATCGCCCCATACAAACGGCGCGGAGAATCAGCGGTCATGGGCTGCTTCCCCTTCGCCAGTAGCTCTGCATTCAGTTTACGCAGATGATTGGTATGTAGAAATTTTTTGCAGGTTACCACGAATACCACCAGGCCCGCGGTTAAGGCTACCCGCCGGAAGGGGGTAACCATCTCGTTATTCAGCAGAAAAGAATGAAAATAGATCGGTAGTAGCATGGCACCGAGAATTAACCCGCCAAAAATTAGCGCCAATGTCCCGAGCACTTTGCGCTGCATTTGTTCAGGTGTTTCCGGCTCTGGCAGCAGTATTTCCTGCTCGGGTGCCGGGGAGTCGGCGTCTGCAGCCTCTCGTTCAGCGAGGACCTGATGAATTTGCTTCACCCGCTCAGGAAAGCGCGCCTTATCGATTGCGCTCAGCGCTTCTTCGAGCTCTGCTTTAGAGTAGCGGCTGTAATCCGGTATCACTGATCCATTGACCTGTCTGACTATCCTTCATAATACGATACACGACGACGTCAGAAAAAACTAATCAATCCAAATCAATGGGTTAATTCGTACTAAACTGGTACTTTATAGGAAAGCTAATTGCACACAGGATAATGGATGAATTTAAGGCTGCTTGCTACCCGAGTTCGGGTTCTCTGGGAATCTCTGTCCACCAGCTACTGGTTTATCCCGTTGCTGATGATGAGCATCAGCGTGGCGCTGTGTTATGCCTGTTTATCGGTGATTGAACGCGCTTTCCTGCCTGATGTGCTGCGTCCGCTGATCCCGTTGGTGACTCAGGAAAGCGTTCAACAACTGCTGTCCACCGTTGCGGGCGCGATGATAACGGTCACCAGTATTGCCTTTTCGATGACACTGGTGTCGCTAACTTTGGCCTCAAATCAGTTTGGTCCGCGCTTAATTCGCAACTTTATGCAGGACCGTAAAACCCAGACAGTGCTGGGTATTCTGGTCTCCACCTTTCTGTTCTGCCTGATTTCTTTGCATCACCTCTCATCAATAAACAGTAACCAGGATGCGATTTCCATGTTAGCCGGCGCCACCGTGTTTCTGGCCCTGATTGATTGCGTAACCATTATCTACTTTATCCATCATGTGTCGCGGTCAATTCAGGCTGACCAGGTCATTGCTAACTGTGTACTGCATTTTGAAAGCAACATTAACTCGCTGTTACCGGTACCTGAGTCCAACACGTCTTTCAGGGCTATCGCCGAGCAATGGGCAGCGCCAAAAGGTGACTTTCTGGTTAGTGTGAAAGCAGTGCAGAACGGCTATGTTCAAACCATCAACTATGCCAGTTTTCTGAATCAGAACGCCACCGAGGTGGCAGGATGTGAGTTACATGTTCGTAGCGGCGACCATGTTTTATGCGGCGAGGCATTGTTTACCGTTCACTGCCGTCAGCCCACCAGTGAAGCTGATTTTACGACTTTGCGACAAGCCGTGGTACTGGGTGCCAACCGCACTCCCATTCAGGATCCTGAATTTGCTATCAGTCAGTTAGTTGAAATTGCGCTGCGAGCCTTATCACCGGGGATCAATGACCCGCATACGGCCATTACCTGCTTAGATAAGCTAACGGCTATTTGTGTGCAGGTAGCCTCCCGCGAGTTTCCGGCGGAAAACCTCATTCACACCTCATCAGAGGTGTGGCTGAAACGCCGCACCTTCACCTTTGTCGGTGTGGTAGATAAAGCCTATAGCCAGGTCCGGCAGTCAGCTAACGACCAGATTGCGGTGCTTATTCATTTACTCAAAAGTCTGGCGAAATTAAAACAATGCTGCATTGCCACTGAGCAAAAAACCATTTCGACTCATGCCCGAAGCATTGAAGAGCAAATGGCCACGTTAACCATCAGTGCCAGTGATAAAAAATCCATAGAAGAGGCTATGTTGCCTTTTGAATAAAAATCGAGGGATGTCAGATAGGTTGTCTGCCAACACTCATGAAAGACAACCCTTTACTCAATCATGTTACTTTGCGTTCGACTGATTGCGAAGACGTGCTTCTTCGGCCTTAACGTAATCGGTTGAGGCATGATTAAAGCGGTAATCATAGCCAGCAAATTTTGAATCGAAGTCCACTGACACTGTCATGCCTTCGGTCTCCACTGCTTTTCCATCAACAAACCGCGGCATATAGCGCCATTGCTGTACCGCTTCCATCGCAGAATGCCTGAACACTTTACTACCAGCACTGTCATCACTTATCCGGACGTTTTCAACGTTACCAGCAGCACTTATATCAAACGTCACTTTTACAGTAGCGTCACCGGTTAAGTCTGTGGCCACCTGAGGATAACGTGGCATTTTACGTAACAACAACACCGGTTCCAGGTGAGCTTGCCAAGGCTTCATTTGCGCTATGTGCTGGCTATGCTGTTTCACTTTCTCTGGTTGTGCTAATTGCTCGTAAGCTTCGAGCATCAGTGCACGAGCCTGTAATGTGAGCGGATGGGTATAGCTCAGAGACTGGTCGAGCGTAGCAGTTAAAGGCTCTAAGGTTGCTACCACCTGATTAAAATCAGCTGCTGCATAGCTCAGACGGCCAAGCAAATAGCGTTGCTCCAAAGTACGCATGTCCTGCTCACCCCAGGATGTAATCGCCAACTTTAGCCCCTGATTGACTGTACCGGCTACTCGCTGCTGTGAAAACTGCGCACTGCCATATTGCAGTAATGTGCTTGCAACCATGTAATACATGTTGGCGCCATCAGCAGGATAGGCAGTGGCGGCTTGTTCAAGCTCATCAAGAATATTTCTCATGAGCAGTGTTGCGCCACTCACTTTTAACTTTACTTTTCGTGTTTGCTCTTTTTGCAGAAGCGCCTTATACCAATCCAATCTGGTTGCCAACGTTTTGAGAGCTAGCTTTCCGAATTGCTGCGCCGCATTACTGGCAAGTGCTTCAAACTGATCAACCGCAATATCATACTTACCGACTTGTCCGGCCGCTACAGCGTAATTATATTGAAGAGCAAACAGGTTATCAGAATCAGCAGCATATTCCTGTTGACCAGCATTAAACGCCTGCGAGGCATATTTAAAAGCCTGTGTGGTGTCACCGGTACTGACTGCCTGCTGATACTGTTGATAAGCGCTGGTCATTTCGCTGGCGTGAGTCTGAGCAGACATACCCAGACTGAAGGCAACGGCTGTCGCCAGTGAGAGATAACGTTTTAGCATAACTTTCTCCATGTCAGTTAATCACGTTTAATCCTGAACCGCCCACTTCCTGAACAGGGCTCTTAGACTTAAGTATAAAGTTAAGATATTAACAACAAAAAAAGCCAGCGTATAGCTGGCTTTTCAATCAATTATGCGATGAACGACTTAGGAGCCCAGTTCGGCCTGGATCTGTTCGCTGCTGCTCTTTTCTGACTCAACAAACTTCGACCACTGCTGCGCCATCCCTTTGCTTGAGCTGAATTTTTCAGCTTCAGCCAGGGTATCCAGCGCGGCGGCATACTGTTTTTTGTTGTACAGCGCCATGCCTTTAATCAGGTACGGTATGCCAGGATTGCGCAGCTCGCCTTTGTTAAGGGCGTTGTCTGCCGCTTCGATGGCGTTGTCCCAGCTTTCCATGTTCAGATAAATCTGCGCCAGCTGAGCATCGAGTTCACCGTCATCAGATAAATCCGCCGCCTGAGCCATCACCGGTACCGCTTTTTCCTGCTCTTTAGCCAGGGTCCAGCTTTGGCCTAAGAACTTGAGGTTACGCAGGTTCTTTTCAAGCACCCCATCATTTAACGCCTGTTCCATCAGACGAGCACCTTTGTAAGGGGCTTTATGATAGTAATAAAGCTGCGCCAGGTTAAAGATATCACCACCATTGGTTACGTAGCCTTGCTGATACGCCGCTTCCATAATCGCCAGTTGCGTTTTCTCTTCACCCAGCTCACCGTACATACCCGCCAGTTGGATCCAGTACTTGGGTTCGTTAAACAACTTCACCATTTTTACCAGCACGTCTTTGACCTTTTCAGGCTGCTTAAGCTCGTAAAAAATAGCCCGTTGTAAAATCAACCAGCCTTCGTCCGGGATCATGCCTTCATCTTCATGCCCTTTAATGGCCTGATTAATGAATTCAGAGGCTTCAGCATACTGCTTATTCTGATAATAAGCCTGGGCCTTGATGACCAGATTTTTAGGTGGGATCTTGCCGGTATTCAGGGCTTCCCAGCGTTCGAGATACTCAATACTTTCGCTGTAGTTGCCCTGCATCAGGTGCAACTGAGCCAGACTGAACAACGTACTCATCTCGAAGCTTTCCGGGATAGGTTGTTGCTCAACCACGTTGGCAAAGTTTTCCAGGGCTTTGTCGTACTGCTCGTCGTTGTAGTAAATAAAGCCGTAGAAGTTGTACATCATGGCCAGCTCATAGCTGTTCATGGAACTGGCTTTACCCTGCACCGCATCGAGGATGCTTACCGCTTCGGTAATATTACCACCATCGGCTTGCTCCTGCGCACGGGCTAACTGCTCGTACACTTTTGAACGTAATGCCGGTGTACGACGGGTGGGTCGCTCGCTGGCCTTTTGTTCTTCCTGGGCAACTGCAGGCGCTGCCACCAGCGACGTAGTGCCGGTGACCAATAAACCCGCCACCGCCAGTGACAACAGGGATTTAGAAAGTGTCTGTTTCATACTCACCTTACCCGTCTATCTGGAACGTAATACGGTTTTGCACACCGGAAACTGCCGCTGGCTCACCATTTACAACCCGAGGCTTATACTTAAATTTCTTCGCTGCATCCATCGCGGCCTGTTCAAAAATGCCTTCCGGGTTTGCTTCAATAACAAACACGTCTTTCACGGCACCTTGTTTGGTCACGGTAAACTCAACAATAACAAAACCTTCAATACCACGCTGCAATGCACGACGAGGGTATACCGGCGATACTTTAACGATTGGCAGGTATTCACCATCGCCGCCTTCCAGTGCCAGACCGCCGCCTTCCAGCGCCATGCTGTCGCCAACATCGGCGGCAAAAGACATGCCGCTGCTATCAGCATCCGGACTTGGCGAATCCATTTGCGGAGAGTCCATCGGCGGTGGTGGCTCTTCTGGCTTAGGTGGCTTACGTGGTTTACGTTCTTTCTGCTGTACCTGCTCATCGGGTTTAATACGAACAAAGTCCAGCACACTGCCTTTAGGCGGCTCAGTTAACGCACTACCGCCCATTTTGATCAGCGACTGCATCAGAAAGAACAATCCCAACGTAATCGCCAGTGAGACAACAAATGCGATTAAAAATCGTGACATGGTCTATGCTCGCTTATGGCTCTTGCGCGGCGATTGATACATCGTAAACACCAGCGGCCCGGGATGCATCCATCACTTTAATTAGCGTATCCGTAGTGGCCTTTTTATCAGCCTGAATTACCACGGTGCCCTGCGGGTTTTCCGCATGTAAACGCTCAATATTAGCCTGTACAGCGCGAACATCGATACGTCGCTTGTTAATCCAGATTTCGCCTTTATCCGTGATAGCAATCAGGATATTAGCGCGATCTTTCTTAACTGCCGTGGCGGCTTCCGGACGGTTAACGTCGATACCTGCTTCTTTCACGAAAGAGGCCGTTACGATGAAGAAGATCAACATGATAAATACAACGTCCAGCATGGGCGTCATATCAATGGTGGCTTCTTCTTCATCCACCAGGTTTTGAAAATGCTGTTTCATAATTCTTTCTTACCTTTCTAGTGGGCGACCCGCGACGAGTCCCCCTCTCGGAATACCTTGTTAGCGCTTGACGAGTGCTTCTTCTAAGTGGGCACGTTCGGTTTTCACTTTGCGATTCAACCAGGTTGACGCAAACACACCAGACAGTGCACCTACCATTCCGGCCATAGTCGGAATAGTGGCCTTAGACACACCAGACGCCATCGAACGGGCATTACCTGAACCTGAGATGGCCATAACATCAAAAACTTCAATCATTCCGGTTACCGTTCCCATCAGACCCAGCAGTGGACACAATGCCACCAGCGCCTGAATAATCGGGATGCTGCCATTTAAACGAATGGTCAGCGACGAAATGACTTTAGAGCGAACCTGCTCAGCGTACCAGGAAGACCGATCTTCCCGGGCTTTCCACTGAGCGATTGCGTCTTTGCTTAAGCTTTTGTGCCAAATTAACAGGTACAGCGCACGTTCGAGGATCAAGAGCCACATGACGAATATCAGCAACCCGATGACCAGGAGTACCTGGCCTCCGGTTTCTGTAAAATCACGAATTGCTTCCAGAAACTCAATCATGATGATTAGCCTTTCTCAGCGCGCTCAGCGATTACTCCGGCAGCTTGTTCCTGCAGAATGTAAACAATGTTCTTACTACGCGTGTTAAGCATGGCGTACAGTAAGGTTGTCGGAATCGCTACAACCAGACCCAGTACCGTGGTTACCAGGGCAGTAGAGATACCACCAGCCATCAGTTTCGGGTCACCGGTACCAAACAGGGTAATCGCCTGGAAGGTGTTGATCATACCGGTTACCGTACCTAACAGACCCATCAGCGGTGCAACAACAGAGATGATTTTGATAATCGTCAGGTTGCGGCCCAGCTTAGGGACTTCAGCCAGAATCGCTTCGGTTAAATGCAGTTCCAGTGCTTCGGTATCCGCATTAGGATGCTCATCCCGCACTTTCAGTACACGACCCAGCGGGTTGTTGGCTTTCACTTCTTTCGACTTCAGCTGGCTGTTAACCTTGGTGCGAATAATGGTCAGGGTGAACAGACGCTCAAGCGACAGTAACAGACCAAAGGCACCTACGATGAGGATGATATAACCAACCACACCACCCTGCTCTACACGTTCACGCAGGTTAGGCGCTTGTACCAGCAGACCCAGGATTGAACCACCGGTTGGATCAAGACCAAACTTAACCAGTTCACCGTTAGAAGCCTGAAGCTCGGCTGCAGATTCACCATAACGGCCCGCGGGTTGACGGATAAGTTCAGCAACCGTACCGGTAACGCCGTTGTAGTCGAGGTATTTACCATCAGCAACCAGGGCAAACGGACCTACACGAACCACTTCTTTTGACACTTTCGCGCCACCGGCTTCTACCACGTCGGTGGTGAACTTGGTGACTTTGCCTGATTGGGTCATTTCGCGTTGGATTTCGTACCAAACCTGCTCGATTTCGTCGATAGACGCCAGTTTTGAGCTTGAGCCCATGTCTTGCGCCAACTGGTCCAGGAACGCTGAACGTCCAGGAATCTCAGCCGATACGACCGAGTTGTAAAACTTATTTTTTGTATCGCCGGCTACCTGTTGCAGCACACCGAATAACTCTTTTAATGAACCTAAACGGTTGGTCAGCGCTTCATTTAAGTCTGCCAGTTTAAATTCATTTTCTTCAAAGATGGTTTCAAGCTGCTCTGAGGTTGCCAGAGTGCGGTCTCGCAGTTGCGCCGTTTCACGTAAAATGCGGTCCTGCTCTGCTCGCTGAGCCACAAATTCCTGCTCACGCTGTTTGTTTTGCTCGGTCTGCGCGAACTTGCCTTCTTCAAGCTGCTTTAACAGTGCATCCAGATCCAGTGCACGGTCATCTTGCGCTACAGCACTTACGCTGATGCTCGCAGCAACCAGACCAAATACGATAGTTTTAAACGATTTCAACATCATCTTCGTCCTCTTAGTCTGTAATCGCTACAGGCAGCATTAACAGGTCAGGTGCAAGTTGCTTCTTGGCCATGCGTAATGCTTTGGTCACCTGGGTACGGTAAGAGCTGTCTAACTCTTCCCACTGACGGGTTTGCTTGTTCCACACGCCCTGCATACCCGCATCACGTGTTTGATAAATCAGCGCAGTACGACCTAAGCGTAAAAACTCAACGTCGCGCTCCTGACCATTGATTTGATGGATGCCGGTGTAAGCTTCCATGGTGCGACCGTAGTCCATCTCTACCTGATAAGCTTCCATTACGCGACGGAATTTTTCAGACGCAGCAACGTCGGCGCGGTCCATCATGCTTTTCAGGCTGGCAACACGTTCTGCACGCTCCTGGGCCAGAAAAGGCACGTCCAGTTCGATGAACTGTTCCAGGCCGTCAATCATACGAATCATCAGTGGCGTGATCTGACGCTCAATAACAGACACTTCGTCGATAGCCGCATTCAAATCGGCCATTTCCTGTTCCTGGTTGGCGATCTGCTTACGCAGCTGGTTGTTATACACTTCCAGACCTTCGATCTCTTTATTCAGCGTTTTAAACTGTTGCAGCTTGCTGTCAATCTGATCGGTAATGCCATCAATTTTTTGCTGCGATTTGGCAGCTGACTCGTTGATTTCCTTGGCAGTGTCAATGGCAGGCTTTAAGTCCTGCTCCTGAGCAAAGGCTGATGCCGACAATAGTGCCGTGCTCATCAGCAAGGTGTTAAAAAGCTTCATAGATTCAAACCTTTTGTTTTCAAGAAATCGGATGTACCGACCACTAAATTAGCTGCGGGTAGGATAGGGGGTTTCTGTGACAGTTTTATTACATATCTGTCATATAAATATGGCAGTAAAAAGGGGCCTGTCCGGCCCCTTTGTTGATAACGCTTAGAACTGGTAACTGTAACTTAAACCAAACTCTACGCCATCTTCCTGCAACAGCAGGTTAAGGCCTTCCTGTTGAATTTGCTTGGATTCATTGAGCATGTTTTTCACGCTGAATTTAATCCGGGTGTTGAAGTCAGGATAGTAGGTGTAGTTCATATCCAGTGAATGATAAGTCTGCTCCTGGGCATCTTCGTTACCACGCGTACCAGGCACGATAATACGTGGCCCGAATGCGTTGTATACCAGCGTAGCAGAGTGCTCCCCATTGTCTGAATCGTAACCTACCTGCAGGTTAGCTACCCATTCAGAGTGACCCACCAGACGGCGTTTGTTGTTAGTGACGGTGATTGATGCCGAGGTGGCATTCAGCGCATCAAGTAACTGGGTTTCAAACAAACTGGTCACGTCATCTTCCACCGCACCTAAGGTCACTTCAGAGTCTGAAATGGTCAGGTTACCGGTCACGAAGAAGTTACTGAAGTCACTGCTAATAATGCTCAGATCCTGCAGGAATTCCACTTCCAGACCGTACAACTTACCTGATTCACCGTTGGCAGTTAACAGGTTAGGCGCAGCACCACCCACGGTGTTCAGCTCAATCAGTTCGATTGGCTTTTCGATGTCCTTATAGAACACCGCTACCGACAGGTTATTGCCCGCTTCACGATACCATTCCCAACGGAAATCGATATTGTCGAGCTTAGAGCTTTGCAGCAGTGGCGTACCACGTACCAGGAACTCAGTCAGCGGGTCGATAAAGAAGGTCACACTTACGTCACGCAGGTCCGGGCGGATGGTCGTCTGACTCATGTTCAAACGGAACTGCATGTCGTTATCCATCATGTAGGTTAACGCCAGTGACGGGAAGAAGTCGTCTTCCTCAAAGAATAACTGTTCAATTTCTTCCGGGCTCACGGCAAACTGATTTGAGTGCGACTCAAACGGTACCGAAACCTGACGGAAGTCTTCGTAGCGTACACCGCCGCTTACCCGCCAGGTGTTGTCGATAAACGCATCCATCATCAGATAGTAAGCATCTATCTTGGTCCCGGCCGCAAACTCATCACCATCAGCCATACCTGACTCTAGGATATTGGCGCCGGTTGCACTGCGGTAGAAATCATCATTGTTGATGTTTTCATCTGAGAAAATGTCATCAATCCGGTTACCAAACAGGAAATCGCTTGAGATTGCCCGGTGCGTCACATTAATTGGAATGTTCTCGGCCTTACGCGCTTTTTCGAAGAAGTCGGCACCGGCTTTAATTTCCAGTTCCAGACCTTCAGCCATAATGGGATAACCCATGTTCCAGCCCCAGGTTTCCACTACGTCGCGCAGGTCCTGATAACCTCTGTTAACACTGGTTGCGGCAATAGGCTGCAATTGCTGATCGACAAAGGCACCCTCTGCAAAGTTTTGCTGATAGGTCACATCCAGACTACCTGGTGCCGAACGACGCGCCCGGCTGGTGCCGGCGTACCAGTCGAGGTACAGGAAGTTAAGCTCAGGGAAGTTATGGGTACCTTTAATCTGATTTGAGTTCATGCGGCGCTCTTCAAACAGCATGTCCACACGTTGCAATTCAGTTTCGCCAAATACCGTTTCATTAATATCGATGAATTCACGTACCCGCACCCGGTCACTCATGTCGTGCAGGATCAGGTTAGTCATATCGATACGGTGATTGCTGTTAATTTCCCAACCGAGGTTAAGCATGCCGCTCCAGCGTACCTGCTGCTCGGTATCCACGCCTTCAAAGAACTGCGCGAAACACTTGCCGTCCTTAGAATAGCGATCCGGCAGGTCAGAACAACCTACGGTGCCCAGGTTATTACCCTGGCTGCCTTGATTGATGTTCCATTCATTTTCGTAAGACACTGCTGACAAGAAACCAAATACCCCGTAATCGGTATCGTAGTTATCCCCTAAGGTCATACCCAGATTGAAATCCGGATCGACACTCTTTGGATCAGGGCCAATATCCCAGAACATCGAGCTCAGCATGGCTTTACGATCTTCCAGGGTTAAGCGATAACTGTTGGAACCCTGAATACCAGCATCTGACTGAGCTCTGTCGAGACTGTCAGATATAACAGAGGACAATTCGCGAGTGCCATCATCACGACCGGTCCAGTCGTTACCGCCGCCTGAATAGAAGAAACCATCATCAGAGTTATTGGTGTTGTACCCTACCCCGCCGGTTAAGCGGAAAATAAAGTCTGTCGGGATAGTCTTGGTACGGATGTTAACGTTACCACCACCGAAGTGCGACGGCATATTCGGCGAGAAGGATTTCTGAACATTCAGACTTTCGATGATGTCAGACGGGAATAAGTCTAACGGTACTACCGAGCGGGTTGGATCCGGACTCGGTACACCCATACCATTCAACTGGGTACTGGAATAACGTTCACCTAAACCACGCACGTAGATAAACTTGCCGTCTACCAGGGTCAAACCGGTTACCCGGCGCAGGGCTGATGCGGCGTCGCCGTCACCGGTACGGGAAATTTGTTCCGCGCCCATGATATCGGCAACAAAGGCCTGGTTCTGACGTTCCTGCAGTACCGCTGCTGCCGTACCTTTTAAACGTGTACCCGTCGCAACAACTTCTTCGATAGCCTGCGCTTCTTCCTGTTCACTCTGCTGCGCAATCGCGGCGCTGAAAGGATGTAATGAACTTGCACAGAGCGCAAAGGCAACCGATTTATAAAGCCGTGACATCGACGGCATTGGACGGTCTGTTGAACTCATTATTTAAAACTCCACTGAAACTCAAATTTTTTGCTGGATTTTCAACAGGTCAGGCGCCATGCGGCGCCCTTCCTTTTATATGACTTTACGTAAGCGCGGTGCAGATTAATCCAGACCGACAGTTACCCATCCTTGCGTCCAGTCATTGCTGGCGTCCATGGCACCGATAAAGTCAGTGTCTTCCAGCAGGTCGTTACCGGTAAAGGTTAACGAAGAATCTAACAGTACCGAACCGGTAGCTGGCATGTAACCGTTGTCAGCCAGACCCAGCTGGTCAGCGGTAGAGACCATGTTCGAGGCATCCGCCAGGAACCAGTCTTCGGCAAACTGGTCACCAAAGTTGCTGCCCGCTTCACACGCTACGATTGAGTCAGCGATTGCCAGGTCACCGGCAGTTGCCAGGGACTGAGACTCCGTACCATTGACACGCAGACAGTTGCTATAACCTGCAGGGCCTGTGATTACGAAGCCATGCAGTGAGCCAGCGGTACCGGCACGCAGACGAACACCATTCGTTTGGTCTGCACCCACAATTGTCACGTTGGCAATTGTTGGGTTAGTCAGTGGCGTAGCCGACGCATCAAATTCACTGTTGTCTGATTCGAATGCGTTGTCGCCGCCTGCTGAATCCTGCTTAATCAGTACATACTGTGCAGTACCTGTCCAACCGAATGACCAGTCGAAGGAATCATCACCGTTAGCGGTCAGTACCACGTGCTTCACGCTTACTGAGCCACCGAAGAACTCGATACCGTCGTCCAGGTTCTGGTGAACCTGAATGTAGTCAACCGATGTACCAGAACCAACACCGGCGAAGCTGATACCGTTCAGTTCGTCACCGTTACCTAAGGTACGGCCCGCGTATTTAACCACAACGTACTGGATAGTGCCTGAATTATCTTCAGGTTGGTTACCACCGAACTGACCTGCGTCACCTTCGGCAGCTACACCACAGTTAGCCAGTTCAGATTCAGTAGCATCACCAGTAGTGTCGCCACAAGAGTTAGCTGGAGCATTACCCAGTAATACCAGACCACCCCATTGGCCAATGCCCGTTTCCTGACCCGTTACGTCTTGTACAGAGGTCATCACAATTGGCGCATCAGCAGTACCCATGGCGCGGATTTTTGAACCGCGACGCACTACCAGGAAGTCTTCACCCTGCTGACCGATTAGCGTAGTGCCTGCATCGATATAAAGGGTTGCAGAGTTCTGATTATCACCACCTACCGCAGTACGACCGGTGAATACCCAGTGCGCATCGTTAGACAGCGCAACGTCAGCGTTAAATTCAACGTCGGCGTCAAGCTGATAAACCGGCTTGTCAGTAATTTCAGGGAAGCTAGCAGACACGTCAGTCGCCAGGCCTTGTTCAAAGGCGTTGCTTACCAGTGACTGATCCATGCCGTAAGCCCAGCCTTCAGTCCAGTCGTTCTGACCGTCGAATGCACCGATGTAATCGGTTGAGGCAAACCAGCTGTCGTCTTCAACATCAGCTACGTCTGCACCAGCACCTAACAGCGCAGAACCTGCACCCGGCATACGACCCATAGTACCTAAATTAAGGTCGGCAGAAGTCAGTACCTGGTTGTTGTTACCCGCAGTAAACCATGTCTCAGCGAAAGCATCACCGAAGTTGCTGGCTGCAGCACAAGCGACTACTGAGTTGGCAATCGACAGGCTACCCGCAGTGGCCAGAGCCTGAGACTCGTCGCCGTTTACGCGCAGACAGTTGCTGTAGCCTTCAGGGCCGGTAATTGCGAAGTTATACAGAGCGCCTGCAGTACCGGCACGTAAACGAACGCCGTTTGTCATTGCTGCACCCTGGATAGTTACGTTAGCAACCGTTGGGTTAGTCAGCGGTGTGGCAGAAGCGTCGAATTCGCTGTTGTCAGATTCAAAAGCGTTATCACCACCTTCAGAGTCCTGACGGATATAAACGAACTGTGCTTTACCTGTCCAGCCGAATGACCAGTCGAAAGAGTCATCGCCGTTGTCGGTCAGTACTACGTAACGAACGTTAACGCTACCACCGAAGAATTCGATACCATCGTCCAGATTCTGGTGAACCTGAATGTGGTGAACGTTAGTTTGTGAACCCACACCCGCAAAGCTGATACCGTTCAGCTCATCACCGTTACCTAAGGTACGGCCAGCGTGCTTAACCACTACGTACTGAATAGTACCTGAGTTATCTTCCGGGTTATTGCCGCCGAACTGACCTGCGTCACCTTCAGCTGCTACACCACAGTTAGCCAGCTCGTCTTCAGTAGCGTCGCCAGTAGTATCGCCACAAGAGTTAGCCGGTGCGTTACCCAGTAATACCAGGCCGCCCCATTGGCCAATGCCGGTTTCCTGACCTGTAACGTCTTGTACAGAGGTCATGGTGATAGGTGAACCAGGCAGACCCAGTGCTTCAATCTTAGAACCACGACGAACTACCAGGAAGTCTTCACCCTGCTGACCGATAATAGTGGTGCCATTTTCGATGTATAAAGTAGCAGAGTCTTCGTTATCACCACCTACTGCGGTACGACCGGTTAATACCCAGTGCGCATCGTTAGTCAGAGTAACGTCGGCAGTAAATACCACGTCTTCGTCGATTTGATAAACCGGCTTGTCAGTCAGTTCCGGGAAGTTAGCAGAAACGTCCTGAGCTAAACCTTGCTCAAAAGCATTATCCACATCCGCAGGGAAACCACCGTTAACACCTGAAGTCCAGCCAGACATCCAGTTAGTTGCGCCGTCAAACGCACCTACGTAGTTAGCTGAATCAAAACTGCTGTGCAATGCCGTAGGATCAGAACCTGAAGTCAGCAATACAGAACCTTGTGCAGGCGTGTAACCGTCATCGCTCAGGCCAAGTTCAGCAGGTGTAAGTACCTGGTTACCAGACTGAGAAGCGAACCACTCAGCGGTGGTCATGGTACCGATAGTGTCGCTACCAAAGTTGTTGTTAGCATCTTCACAGGCAACAATTGAGTTGGTGATAGCCAGTTCACCGTCCGCAGCCAGTTCCTGGGACTCAGAACCGTTTACACGCAGACAGTTTTCATAACCAGTAGGGCCGCTAACCAGAACGTTGGTCAGGAAACCCGCGGTACCGGCACGTAAGCGAACACCGTTAGTTTGCGCATCACCAACGATAGTCACGTTAGCGATATTAGGTTGAGTTAATGGCGTAGCAGCTGCGTCGAACTCGCTGTTGTCAGCTTCGATGGCGTTGTCGCCGTTTTCGCTGTTTTGCTGGATATAAACGAACTGGGCAGAACCTGTCCAGCCAAATGACCAGTCTAAGCTGTCATCACCGTTATCAGTCAGCACAACGTGTTTAACGTTTACAGTACCACCAAAGAACTCAACACCATCGTCGAGGTTCTGGTGAACCTGAATGTAATCTACTTCGGTGCCTGAACCCACACCCGCAAAGCTGATGCCGTTCAGTTCGTCGCCGTTACCTAAAGTACGGCCTGCGTGCTTAACCACGATGTAGCGCAGTACACCTGAGTCATCAGTTGGGTTGTTGCCACCGAACTGACCCGCGTCACCCTCTGCAGAAACACCACAGTTATTCAGTTCGTCCTGAGTAGCGTTACCTTCGGTATCACCACAAGAGTTGGCCGGCGCTTTACCAAGCAGTACCAGGCCACCCCATTGACCGATATCAGTTTCCTGACCGGTAACGTCTTGTACAGATGTAAAGATGATTGGCTCAGCAGCGGTACCTTCGGCCATGATTTGTGAACCACGACGAACAACCAGGAAGTCTTCGCCTTCTTCACCAAAAACAGTGGTGCCGGCTTCAATGTTCAGCACGGTTGAGTTTTCATCATCGCCACCTACAGCAACACGACCGTCCAGCACCCAGTGTGCGTCGGCAGTCAGCGTGGTTTCTTCGTTAAACTCTACGTTTTCGTTCAGGCGATAAACCGGCTTGTCGGTGATTTCAGGAAACTCTGAAGACACATCAGTGGCCAGGCCCTGATCTAACGGGTTTTCTGCACCCGTTGGAGTGGGTGTAGGTGTTGGTGTAGGGGTTGGGGTTGGCGTAGGTGTTGGTGCCGGATTCGTTACCACATCACCTTCGTTGATATTAATATCCCCACCACAACCTGCCAGAATTAGTGCAGTTGCAATGGCTGACGCTCTGAATGTGTGCTTTATAGCCATTAAAATTCTCCAAAACCACTTTATGTCATTATTTCAATGGCTGAGAAGACTACCGGACTTGAATGACACTTTTGTTACACTATCTGGCTGTAACAAAAGTTTCTTATTTGTCAGTAGATGTTTGTTTTTTAAACACTAGCTTGAAGTAGCAAAACCGCTAGCACTGGCGCGGTTGCGGGCTTATGGGCGATTTCCGGGTGAATTATGACAGTGGTCAGACCGCCTCTCTGAACCACTTGGTGATAACCACTTTTTCACCTTTTATGACGGGATGGGCATGATGCAGGGTATTGGCATTAGGTCGCCCGTCCGGCAATAAATTATTCCAGATCACCGCCGTACCAGGGTGAGGGGTAAACGACTTACCCAGTTTAACAAACTCAGTTTCGCCACCTGCCTCAACTTCGTTCAGATACACCATGCATGTCCAGGTACGCTGCCCCAGCTGACTGGCAAACTGGCGGTGTTCACTGGTACCGGGTTCAAAATAATCCGTATGGGCTTTAAATTGCTGACCAGGCGCATAGTGCTGAGTCTGGATAGGCTCGTTATTGCCTTTGGAAAAACCAAAATAATCAATAATGTGCGCAGATACCTGATGGGCGATCTCACTGTCGAGACTAACCAGGTCACAGGTGCTCGAGGTTCTGAAGGCGGTATCAGCCTCAGTGCTGGCTGTGGTAATAGTGGATGGCCTGAGATGCTGTTTACTCAGCGCCACGATGTTTTCACAGGTCGGCAACGCCAGAAAGTCCTTCACCACATACAACTGTGCCAGCTCGGATTCTATTATCTGTAAATTGTCGGACTGTACAT
>NZ_CAJXQY010000100.1 GCF_913058315.1 uncultured Alteromonas sp.
GCTACTACTGTTTCTTTATAGAAATCATGCAGTTTCGCCATCGTACTCTCCAATAAATTAAACGAGTTCGCCGTTAGACTTAAAGAAACGAACTTTCTTACCGTCTTCCGTACGGAAACCAACGCGATCAGCTTTACCCGTTGCCGGGTTAACTACCGCAACATTAGAAACGTGAATGGATGCTTCTTTTTCAATAATACCGCCAGCTTCACCCAGTTGTGGGTTAGGCTTTTGGTGTTTCTTGGCAAGATTTACACCTTCAACGACTACACGGTCTTCAGAGGTCAGAACACGCACGACTTTGCCTTGCTTGCCTTTGTCTTTACCCGCTAATACGACTACTTCATCATCACGACGAATTTTTCTAGCCATTATCGTGACTCCTTATAGTACCTCTGGGGCCAGTGAGATGATCTTCATGAAGTTATCACTTCTCAGCTCACGGGTTACCGGTCCAAAGATACGCGTACCAATTGGTTGCTTGTTTGCATTAAGCAAAACAGCCGCATTACTATCGAAACGGATGGTTGAACCATCTGCACGACGAATGCCTTTTCTAGTACGCACCACCACTGCGTTCAGAACGTCACCTTTTTTTACTTTACCGCGAGGAATTGCTTCCTTGACAGTAACTTTGATGATGTCACCGATACCTGCATAACGGCGATGCGAGCCACCAAGAACCTTAATACACTGAACCCTGCGAGCGCCGCTATTGTCAGCAACGTCCAGGTTAGTTTGCATTTGGATCATGATTAATGCTCCGCTGTTAATTATGACTCTTCCGAGTCTCCGATTGTGCTAAAAACGACCATTTTGGCCATTTTTAAACCATACCCCGCTAAAAAGGGCGCGAAATAATAACAGAAAAGAACGGGGGAGTGTAGCCGGAATTTGAATTATTTTTAGCTAATAGCTGAATAAGTGCATTTAACTGTTAAAATATGTTTCCAATTGGCGTGGATGCCAGGAAGTACCGGCCGGATGCCTTGTGGAACATCCGGCTCAGATAGAGAAATATACGCGTTTTTGGACTAATTGACGATATTTATTTCATAGCCCGAACTGGTTTCGGCTGGTTCAACGGTTATAAAATAATTTTTTGTTTCGTTAAACCCATAAAGCGGGTAGCGGAATAACAGGTATTGTTCTTCAGTACTGTCTTCATGCACTGCGATAACTTCATAGTAATCCGCCGGCACCACGTCTGAATTGGTCTCGGCAAATCCAATGTGCTGGGTGCTATATTCGGCGGTATCAATAGTTTCATCGTGTCTGACCATATAGAAGTCTACATCGGCATAATCATCGACCAGATTGACAAAATTAATGGTTTTATCGTAGGCCTGAGATGCCGAACTCTCAACGAAACTTAGCGATGCCAATGATGCTTCGTTTTGGTAGATAACAATGGCCTTACTTTCACTTTGATTGAGCGTAATCAGCTTATTGTTCATGGTGGTCAGACTGCCATCGGCAATAGTGGCGGTAATTCGATAATCACCGTATTCCACTTCGGTAAAGTCACTCACTTCGCCTGGGGTAAGCTCTACGCTAATGGCTTCGTCTTCGTTATCGCCGGTAAAGGTCACTGTAATCGGTGAATCGGTATTTAAGCTGTTGTAAATGCGGTACTGAGAGGTCGCGTCGACATCGGTAACTTCATACACCGTGGTAGAATTTAACACCACATCAAGGGCCATACCGTTCTGGATAGCGCCGGACAGGTCACGGGTAACCAGCACGTATTCCGTATTATAAGCCAGGCTTAAAGTAGGCGTTTCAAATATCACTACATCTGAGCCCGGCTCGGTAAGATAAAGGGTGTATTCATCTTCATTAAAATCGTCACTGTCATCATCGCCATCCCAGTAGGTATACTCAGTTAATTCACCACTGGTGATGGTGCCCAGATAATTAGCCGCCTCGAATGGGTCGCCTGAATCGCTCATGTACAGGTCGAAGGTGGTGGTGGTGTCGAACATGGTGGAGGTGGCCATTAGCCGGAAATGGTCTTCCAGCGATTCGCGGTAATATTCGAAGGTATCAAATACCGGCGCTTCAAAGTCACCACTTAACACCACCAGCGTTTTGTAAGAAGTTTTAAGAGTAACGGTAATAGTATCGATCACCACTTCCTGATCGTCACTGTCGATACGGTAAAATTCCAGTTCCAAATCGCCTTTATCACCGGATATCAACGCACTGGCATCACCAAACTGGGCATAACCGAGGTCCGAGCCGTCCACCTCACGCATATAAACCGTGGCTCCATTAGGTGAGCCGTTGTAAAAGTGCAGATACGCGGCATCATAATCGCTGTTGGTAGAATCGCCGGATCCGCCGCAGGCTGTTAACAATAGCGTTAACAGCGCAGCCATCGCCAGGCGCATTATTATTTTAGAGTGAGTAAACATGTAGTATTGCTTCCTTGAGATAATCAAAAATCATCTCAACAGACGCCTGTACCCGCTCTTGGTTCGCCAACCTCGCGCAGCTTTGCATTCCTTAACACTTCTTTGCGTTCGCCTTTGAGTATTGGCGTGTCAGGGCAAAAAAAAGCGGCCAGGTGGCCGCTAAAATGGGAATGAAGTGAAATGCACCGGGTGCGTTTAGGTTAAAAACTAAAACGCGTGCCCAGTGTTAAATTACGACCGGGCAATGGCGCCTGATCTTTCAAAAATGAAGTATGCACCCGCGCTTCTTCATCAAACAGATTGTTGGCTCTTACGTATACGGTCCAGTCCTGCTGATCAGACAAGCGGTAATCCACCGACGCATTCACCAGGGTATAACCGTCTGTGGACGTCTCATACGCGGTGGTGTTCGTCTGATCGTCATACCAAACTACCGATAACTCTGAGCTTAACGCTTCGCCTTCATAGCTGAGGGTAGAGCCTAACCGCAGGGGCGGAATGCGTGGCAGGTTATCGGAGTCGATTTTGGCGCGAATGTAATCACCAAACACGCTCACACGCCAGTTGACGTTGAGATCAACAAAGCCTTCCGCTTCAACACCGTAGATGGTGGCATCATCCTGGTTGAAGTAGTACACCGGTGTGCCTTCTTCTGCGTGTTCTTCATGGCCTTCTTCCTCTTCTTCCTCGTGACCGTGGGCCAGCGCAGTCAGATCGGTGGCACTCTGATAGATATAATCATCAGCCTGATTGTAGAAGAATGAAAGCGTATAACCGCTGTCACCACTGAACTTGCGGAAAGTCAGGTCGATGTTGTTACTGACCTCTTCTTTTACGCTGCGCAGGGTTTCAGACACTTCACCCTCTTCATCCATATCGTAAACCAGGCCCACCTCGAAGGTCTGCGTAGCCAGATGCTGGCCGGCAGAGAATAACTCCTGCTGGCTGGGCGCGCGCTCGTTGCGGGAAAGGGTCAGTGCTACCGAGTATCCGGGCGTATACTCCCAGTTTAAACCTGCTGACAGCGAGCTACTGGTAAAAGCATATTCATCAAAATCGAACACCAGCTCATGCTCTTCGTGTTCGTCTTCATGGTGTTCTTCCTCATGACCTTCCTCGTCGTGATGCTCTGCTACCTCGAGCTCAAAATCTACTGTGTCAGCATTATAGGTGGTGCGCTCCAGGCGTCCGCCAAGCTCAAGGATCAGAGAACCAAATTTCTTTTGCTCCACCAAAAACAGCGCCATGCTTTCGGTTTCAGTGGGTGGCGTATAGGCTTCTTCGCCGTCGGCGGCGTAATCACTGTTGTGATATTGCAATCCAAACACGCCGTGCCAGGCATCAATGTCTGCATGAGTTGCTGACAGGCGGATATCACTGCCCTGATTCGTAAAGCGGGTGCCAACCTCGCCGTCTTCAATTTCAACGTGCTCATAATCGGTGTAAGCGGCGCCGAATTTGAGCGAGCTGATGCCTTTAAACGGCGAATACCACTCACCGGCAGCCTGATAACGAGTCATGTCTACATCCAGGTTTGTTCCCTCCTCACCTGCATGTTCGGCATGTTCCTCTTCGGTTTCACCTTCATGCTCTTCTTCATGATGATGACTGTGACCGGGCACGCCGTAAAAGTTGTCGAGCTTTTCCACCGAGAAGCCAAAGTAGCCTTCTTCATCTACCAGAGACAGACCAGCCGTTATGTTAGTGGTATCCATTGCACTGCTTTCTAACGTACCAGGCTGTTCATCTTCATCAGGCGTAACGGAGGCGTACCCCGGAATATCAGCGTTGTCGGTTTTGCGTTTAAAGCCATCTACATGAAAAGCAATATTGTTTTGCCCGCCGGTTAGGTTAAACCGGCCGAATTTGCCGTCGTTCACCGTGGCATAGTTTGCTTCCACATCCCCTTCAATACTTGCCGGCACCTCGCGCGGGATACGCTTATCCACTACGTTTACTACGCCGCCGATAGCACCGCTGCCGTATTGCAGGGTAGCCGGGCCGCGCAGCACTTCAACCTGGGTTGCACTGGTGCTGTTTGCTGCCACGTTATGATCGGGACCAATGCGCGAGACATCCGATACATCCAGACCGTTTTGTACAATTTTCACTCGCGGGCCATCGTTTCCACGGATCACCGGGCTACTGGCTACCGGACCAAAGTAAGTACTGTGCACTCCGGGAGTGTTCTTTAACGTTTCACCCAGGGTTTCGGCCTGAATTTTTCGCAGCTTATATTGATCAATTACCGATACCGGCGTGACCGACTCGAGCACAGAGGAGCCCAGTACGCTGGCGGTGACCACAATATTTTCCACCGATACAGGTGTTAGCACAAAGTCAGCTACCTGATCGCTGTCGACATCGCCCAGGTCATTATCGCCATGCACGTAATCCGGAGAATACACATGCAGATGAACATGGGGAACCTGCACGCCATTAAATTCATAGTTTCCTTTTGCGTCGGTAAAAGTAACCTGTTTGGAGCCTTCTATACGCACTTCAGCGCCAGCGACAGCCTCACCGGCTTCGTTAGTCACTTTACCCTTTACTGTGGTGGCCGAGGCAACCTGGGCAGTTAATGCCATAAAAACTGCAGCACCAATTATGGTTCGTCTGTTCATTTGTTGTTTGACCTTGAATCTGACTATGATAGCAAATGTTATAGTATAACATTACCCTCATCAGCCCGTTATCGTCAAGCGCCAGTGGCCGACGAAAATCACCCGGTGGTCGCTGCCGGTGTTAATCGGTGACTAAGTACGTAAGCACACACTATCAACATTCGTCCCAATTAACGGTTATTTAAGCAGTCTAATTCAAGAGGTAACGTGAACTGGAACGAGCGTCAAAGCTGTTTACCAAAACAGACTAAATGCTGTATAGAGCCCTGCTATTCGGCTATGGTGTGAACAATTCAATGCTAAAACTTCAACCCAAGTATGCAAGGAGGGGCCATGAGGAACCGTCAGTCAGCGAAATATTATCTGTTTAGTTTGTTAACCATCTGCGTGTTATTCAGCAATACCAGCACAGCTGCGGAATTTACCGCCGGGCCGGTATTTCACGACTATGGCAAAAAAGTGCAGGTTGAGGGCGTTAAATTTAACGCTAAGGCGCAGTTTAAAGTGGCTTTTGATGTGGCTAAAGGGGCTGAACCAGGTAAATTAAACCGTCAGTTCGACAGTCTCGCCCGGTTCATCAATATGCATGTGGCCAGCGGTGTGCCCGTTGAAAATATACAACTGGCGCTGGTCGTGCACGGCAGTGCCACGCTGGACCTGCTCACCAACTCCCACTATCAGCAAAAACAGGGCGCCGATAATGCCAATATCGCCTTATTAAATGCCCTGATGGCGCAGCAGGTAAGCGTAATAGTGTGTGGCCAGTCGGCTGCGGGCCACGGTTACGCCAATGAGGCTTTTCTGCCTGGCGTGGACGTCGCGCTGTCGGCAATGAGTGCCCATGCTTTATTGCAACAACAAGGTTACACGCTTAACCCTTTCTGAACCTGTCAGGCGCGGTTCACCGGGAAGGCAATTACCTGATCAATGTGGGTGTAACCATGCTTGAGCATTAGAATGCGATCAATCCCCATGGCCACGCCTGCACAGGCAGGTATACCCGCCTCTAATGCCGCCAGAAAACGTTCGTCGAGGGGCTTTTCCTCAAACCGGAAAGTGCGGCGTAAACGGTTGTCGTGCTCAAAGCGTTTGCGCTGCTCGGCGGCATCCTGCAACTCATGAAACCCGTTGGCCAGCTCGGTGCCCTTAAAATAAAGCTCAAAGCGGTCGGCTACCCGCGGATCGTTGGCATTAATTTTCGCCAGAGATGACTGTGACGCCGGGTAATCATATATAAAGCAAGGAAATTGCTGACCGATTTTCGGTTCAATTTCATAGCTGAATAACAGCTGTAGCATGCCATCATGGTCGATGGGATACTCATCACTCAAATCAATCTTACAATCATTAAAGACTTCAGCAATGCGCTGGGTACTGTCGCTTAACGGGTCGAGGTCGAGATACTTCTGAAATGCCTGCTGATAGGTCATTCGCTCGGTGTGCTGCGCGCCAAGCAGGATTTTAAGCAAGTCACTGATTTCATCCATCAGGTCGTGATGATCCCGCCCTACCCGATACCATTCCAGCATGGTGAATTCAGGGTTATGTAAGCGTCCGAAACCTTCGTGACGAAACACTTTGGACAACTGATAAATGGAAGTCTGGTAGCTGGCCAGCAGGCGTTTTAAACCAAATTCCGGCGAGGTCTGCAGAAACAGCGTTTCGTTATGTCCGCTATCGCTGTGCGCAAAATTGGTTGAAAAGCCATCAATAAACACATCGGTCACAGTGCCATGAGACAATACCGGCGTATCCACTTCCAACACATCATGTTCGGCAAAAAAACGGCGGATATCAGCGTAAAGTTGTGCGCGTTCGCGCAGGGCTTGCAATGAGGCGGTTGGCCGCCAGTTGTCTGGAATTGTCATAGGGTAAGTGTGTTAGTCTGCGTACCTTTCCGCTAGGAAGGTACGCAGCAAAGGGATTATTTTTGTACGCGGGAAACGTATTCGCCGGTACGGGTATCAACCTTGATAACTTCGCCAGTTTGCACAAACAGAGGTACACGAACCACTGCGCCTGTGCTCAGGGTTGCGGGTTTACCGCCAGTGCCTGCGGTATCGCCTTTCAGGCCCGGGTCGGTCTCGGTAATTTCCAGCTCAACAAAGTTAGGCGGGCTAACGGTAATCGGTGAGCCATTCCATAAGGTAATGGTGCAAACATCGTTTTCTACCAACCATTTGAGGTTTTCACCTACTGCTTTTTCGTCGGCAGCGATTTGTTCGAATGTTTCATTATTCATAAAGTGATAGAATTCGCCGTCGGTATACAGATAGGCCAGTTCCGTATCCATTACGTCTGCGCCTTCTACTGATTCACCGGAGCGAAAGGTTTTTTCCAGCACTTTGCCAGAAATCAGTTTACGAATTTTAACCCGGTTAAATGCCTGGCCTTTACCCGGCTTAACGTATTCGTTTTCAAGAATGTTGCAAGGTTCGCCGTCGAGCATGATTTTCAGGCCCGCTTTGAACTCGTTAGTGCTGAAATTAGCCATAATTCCTCAATAAACACTGTAGGTTTTAGTTTTAGTGGCGCAAATAATACAAAAAAATAGCATAACTGTAGAGCAAAACTGGCAAAAAGAGTTAGCCAGCGGCTTTACTGATCCATTTTCACTGCTCAGTTACCTGGATCTGGACCCGTCTGACTTTGGTTCTCATGCCGAAGCCCGTCGCTTATTTCCCATGCGGGTGCCCCGCTTTTTTGCCTCATTAATGGAAAAAGGCAACTGGCAGGACCCACTGTTATTGCAAGTATTGCCCAGCAATCAGGAGTTTTTAACGGCGCCGGGGTTTAGCCAGGATCCGCTGGAAGAACACGACACTGCGAACCCAGGTTTATTGCACAAATACCACAGCCGCGTACTGCTAATTGTGAAAGGCGGCTGTGCGGTAAACTGCAGATATTGTTTTCGCCGCCACTTTCCCTACGCCGATAATGCCCTGAGCAACGACGAGCTGGAAAGCAATATTGCTTATATTGCTGCCAATCAGGCCATTGATGAGGTCATCCTGTCGGGTGGCGATCCGCTCATGGCGAAAGACAGCAAGCTTGCAACGCTGGCCGAAAAAATAGCCGCTATTCCTCATATTAAACGATTACGCATCCACACGCGTTTACCGGTTGTGATGCCGGCAAGGCTTGACGAGGCTTTCTTTCAGTGGTTTGCCGAACTCCCTGTACAGCGCGTGCTGGTGCTGCATATTAATCATGCTAATGAAGTGTCTGATGAATTAGCCGACAAACTTACGCCATTGCGACAGGCGGGCGTTACCGTGCTCAATCAGGCGGTCCTGCTAAAAGGCGTTAACGACTCCGCCACGGCGCAAGCACACTTAAATGAAACGCTGTTTGCGGCGGGTATCATGCCCTATTACCTGCATCTGTTAGATAAGGTACAAGGTGCAGCACACTTTGATATTGATATAGAACAAGCCAGAGAAATAATGGCCGAAGTGATAAAGCGATTGCCAGGCTTCATGGTTCCCAAGCTCGTTACCGAAATTGGTGGCCAGCCTGGCAAAACGCCGGTTGACTTACGTCTTTATCCGCAAGACTGAATACTACAACTCAGTCTGAATTACGCGAACGTATCGATGTTGGCACCGATAGCCGGGTTGGCGGACGTAGGTTTTGGTACGTCAGCGGCTGATTCCAGCAGCTGAAGCGTCGCTTTACCTTCCTGCTCCTGCTGACCTTTGGCCAGTTTGAGAGAAGCCAACTCAAGCGACGCACCGGACGTTCCAGAGGCACCTGCACCTTGAATATCCATACCAGTTTCCTTATTTGCTTGTAGCAACGTTAAAAAGTGGGCAGAATTGCCCACCTCACTGCTATATCGGCAGACCTTAACCATTCTTTAGCTATTTTTCTGATATAAACAAGGAGCGCTCTTTGGATTCTGTTCACCAGCAATTACAGGAAACGCTACAAACACTTTATCGCAAAGCGGTGGATGCCGATCAGATCCTCGATCAACTTCAGCATCAGCAACAGGGTAAATTTGCTGCCATCTTTGCCGACGACAGCGGTTTTAGCACCCGCTCAAAACGATTTGGCCCCTATGTGGAAGAAATTGCCGCCGACTGGCAGGCCCTGAAACAGCTTAACGACGAAGAAGCCAAACAGGCATTAATGCCACTGGTAAAGAAAATAGAACTGGCATTAAGCACCCTGCAACAGTTTGTTAGCAGCGTGAAAAAGTAATCGCGATTATTGGCAGAAAATGAACCGGGCGCTGCCGCTATTACTGATATAGCGGCAGATTATCGATTCGCTGTTGAATGTCAGCCACCTGTTTACGGTAAGCAGGGCTGTCTACTTCGGTGTAACGATGTCGAAATTCCTGTTTACTTAGCCCTTCCGGCAATCCCCCAATATACGGCAGGATATCGCGTTCGCGGAGCCCTTGCTGCGCCAGTTCCTGAAGTCGCCCCGCGCTGTCTGGCTGAGTGGCGATACGGGCAAATGCCATTCCCGACATATCCGCCGCCAAATCAACAAAACTGTAGCCACTGCCCCCCATGGCCCGATCCATAAGCTCCTTAAATTCGCCAATCGCCAGGGTCATATTTTGCTGGGAAAGAATTTGTAACGCTGCAGAAATGGTGAAGTGACGCGCCAGATCGTTACGCTGAGCCAGTACCGCCGGCGCTTTAGACTCAACCGGCGAATCCCCTTCTGGCTGCCTTGCCCCGGCCAGCCCGCTGATTCTGTGATCGCCCAGAAAGATGGCTAAAGCCAGCAATGCCGCCTGATTATGCATTACCGGATCGCCACCTTCACTGAGCGAGGCGGCACGGCTGAGCATCAGGTTCAGGTAATTAGCAACAGACTGCGGCGACGGCGAACGCCCTAAAGGCGAGCCATTAATGTAGGCCAGATAATCGGTAGTTAACTCGCCCAGTTCATCCACACCTGTACTGATATTTTCCCGGGCAACGTCTATTTGCTGAAGTAACTCATCCAGCGGGCGCATATCCAGCACCAGCCGTTCATCAGACATTGTGATTTGGGTAATTTGATTGGCTGCGGTACTGGCTACATCACTGCTGGTAAAACGGTCCACCAGCCACACCGCGCTGGATAGCGCGGTATCCCCCGGCACCACCAGATTGCCAATTCTAACGTGATCGATATTCACGCCTTCACCCGGAAATACCTGGGCAGACAGGTTAATGTAAAAGTCTTCAGCCGGCGCCGGCAACGCAATACTGGCAGCAATTTGGGTTTGTTGCGCTTCTACCTCAACGGCCCCGTTAAAGCCGGGTAAAGCGCGCTGAGCGAATCCCATCAGGCTTTCAAACTGTGCTTCTGACACTTCAACACGCTGTTGAGAATGGCGGTCTTCCAGACTGTTTTTTAACTGACGAAGTAACGCATGCACGGTTTCAGCGTTATCCACCTGCTGCGAGGACACGCGACTGACTTTGGGAGAGCTGTCTACCACCAGCACAGCCAGCAACGTAAGCGCGGCGACTAACAGCAGAACAATATAAAACAGCAATCGGCCAAACATGTTTTTGATATCCTATCGGCACCGGTTATTGGCTAAATTGAGCTTTTGTCCATTCAGACAAACTTTGATACACCGCAGTGGCCTTCGACAAGTCATGGTCAATGGATTGTTGGGTTGGAATAGCCACACAAGGAAGACCAGCCGCTACTGCAGCAGCCAAACCATGTTCCGTATCTTCTACTGCCATCGCCTGCTGTGCGCTAAGGCCCATTTGCTCCAGAGCCATTAAATAGCAGTCGGGAGCGGGCTTACTGTGTTCTACATCTTCCACAGCCACCACACATTCTACCCAGTCGGCAAAGCCATAGCTTTCCAGGGTGCGCTGTACCGAGTACTTGCTGCCACCGGTTACAATGGCAATACGCAACCCTTGCTCATGACAGAGCGTCATAGTATCCAGTGCGCCAGGCATTAATGGAAAGGGTTCTTTGTGCAGATGTTCTTCGGTAAGGCGGGTTTTGGTGCTGGCTAATTCAGCCGGTTCCACCGACAAATTAAAGTCCCGTGCTACATCCACCCCATTTTGCGAGGTGGGTACCCCGGCCATGGTCTCGTTGTAATAAGCGTCGGTTAGTTCCACACCATAAGGCGCGAGGGTTTGCTGCCAGAGTGTAAAGTGGATTGCCTCTGAGTTGATCAGCGTGCCGTCGTGGTCGAACAGTATCGCCTGCACAGGCAATGATAAACGGGTCATTATATTACCTCGGCCAGATTACCTTTGCTTTCCAGCCAGGTTTTACGGTCGCCGCTGCGTTTCTTGGCCAGCAACATGTCCATCATTTCGAGCATTTCGTCGTTATCATCGGCGGTTAATTGCACTAAACGACGGGTATTAGGGTCCATGGTGGTTTCCCGCAGTTGTAGCGGGTTCATTTCACCCAGACCTTTAAATCGCTGTACATTCACCTTGCCGCGCTTTTTATCGGCTTCGATACGGTCGAGGATCCCTTGTTTTTCGGCTTCATCCAGCGCATAGAACACTTCCTTGCCCACATCAATTCTGAACAGCGGCGGCATAGCAACGTAAACATGCCCGGCATCCACCAAGGCGCGGAAATGCCGCACAAACAATGCACACAGTAAGGTGGCAATGTGCAGACCATCGGAGTCAGCATCGGCCAGGATACAAATTTTACCGTAGCGTAAACCGGTTAAATCTTCGGAGTCCGGATCGATACCCAGAGCAACCGAAATATCATGGATTTCCTGCGAGGCCAGAATTTGTCCGGAATCCACCTCCCAGCTGTTCAGGATCTTACCACGCAGCGGCATAATAGCCTGGAACTCGCGGTCGCGGGCCTGTTTGGCAGAACCGCCGGCTGAATCCCCTTCCACCAGGAAGAGTTCAGACTGGGTAATATCCTGTGAACCACAGTCGGTTAATTTGCCCGGGAGAGCCGGCCCCTGAGTCACCTTTTTACGGGCAACCTTTTTGTTTTGACGTAAACGGCGCTGGGCATTGTTAATACACATTTCCGCCAGCGTTTCGGCAATGTCGGTATGCTGGTTCAGCCACAGGCTAAAGGAATCTTTTACCACTCCGGAAACAAAGGCCGACGCCTGACGTGATGACAGGCGCTCTTTGGTCTGCCCGGCAAACTGCGGATCATGCATTTTGGTTGATAAGATATAAGCACAGCGATCCCAGATATCGTCAGGTGTCAGCTTTACGCCACGTGGTAATAAACTGCGAAACTCACAGAACTCACGCATAGACTCCAGTAACCCCTGCCGTAAACCATTTACATGCGTACCGCCCTGGGCCGTAGGGATAAGGTTAACGTAACTTTCAGTGGTAAGCTCACCACCTTCCGGGAGCCACATAACGGCCCAATCGGCGGCTTCGCCGTTACCACTAAAACTGCCGGTAAACGGCACATCATCGGGCACAGTGATGTATTCTTTAACAGCGCTTAGCAGGTAATCCTGTAAACCGTCTTCGTAGTACCACTCATGCGTTTCTTTGTTAATTTTATCTTCAAACTTAATGCGTAACCCCGGACAAAGCACCGCTTTAGCACGCAGGTTGTGGCACAATTTAGAGACTGAGAATTTAGCCGAATCAAAATATTGCGGATCAGGCCAGAAACGCACGCTGGTGCCGGTATTGCGTCGGCCGCAGGTATCAATAACGTTGAGGTCTTCAACTCTGTCGCCATCGGCAAAAACAATAAAATAAACCTGGCTGTCGCGTCGTATGGTCACTTCCACCCGGTTAGACAGTGCGTTAACCACGGATATCCCCACACCGTGCAGACCACCGGAATATTCGTAGTTTTTATTGGAAAACTTACCACCGGCGTGGAGCTTGGTCATGATCAGCTCAACCCCGGAGATTTTTTCTTCCGGGTGAATATCCACCGGCATCCCGCGGCCATCATCAACCACTTCCAGTGACTGATCTTCATGTAGCACGACCTTGATATTCGAGGCATGCCCGGCCAGCGCCTCATCCACGCTGTTGTCGATCACTTCCTGACCCAGGTGATTCGGGCGAGTGGTGTCTGTGTACATTCCCGGACGCCGTTTTACCGGTTCCAGACCATTTAGGACCTCAATTGCATCTGAATTATATTGATTCGACATTGTTGTGATTATTCTTCGTTTGAGCTGCACACGTGTTGCCAGAACAGGGGCCTGAGAGGACGCTGCTAAAACAACCTTTTACCTGATGTTATCAGGGGTATGGTAGAAGCGCAATTTGCCCTATTCATCTGAATTCAGGAACGCCATAATCCCTTCAAGATGCGCTTCATAATTCACAAAACTGTGATCGCCACCTTCTTCAACGTAGATATCAGCGCCGGCGTAACGTGTTACTGCCTCACGGTAGTCGAGGGTTTCATCACCGGTTTGCAGAAGCACTTTGTAGTGCTCAGGATGACTGAGCTGGGGCTGATAAAAACGCCGAACGTGCTCCATATCGTCCTCGGCGAGAACAAACCGCGTATTGGTATAGGGGTTAACGTGTTCGCCGAGGTACGCTTTGAGTAACTCAAACGGGGCCACCGCCGGATTGATCAGTACCGCTTTGCCGCCGTACTGCTCAGTTAGCCAGGTAGCCAGATAGCCGCCCATGGAACTACCTATCACTTTTAGGCCTTCATTGAGCAGGTCAGGGTTATCGCTCAGTAGTGTCTTTAACTGCCCTTCAAGTTCGCCCGGGCTGTTTGATAATTCCGGGCAAATAAAGACAGTTTCAGGAAAATGTTGCAGCAGGTACGCCCGGGTTTGGTTGGCTTTTAACGAGCTAGGAGAGCTTAAGAATCCATGTAGGTAAAGTATCGACGCCATAACGACTCCTGTTTTATTGCGTTATCCGATGTATGCGGGAGGTAAAAGCCCCACTATCTGCCCATTCAATTACCCGAAACCCTGGTTTTTCGCTGGCCACGCCAAACTCAGCTGAAAGTTGCCACTGCCAGCACGAAGAAGGCACACCAAGTACCAGTGTATCGCTAAGCTGGGCCTGGGTTTCGGCGTGAATATGGCCATGTAATACAGCTTTTACCGGGTGCTTAGCAAGCCAGCGGGTTAACGCCTCGGTATTTTGCAGCGCATGATTATCCATCCAGCTACCCGTGGCAACCGGATGATGATGAATTGCCAGCAGATGCCCGGCATCCCATGCCCGGGCGATGCCGGATGCAACGCTGGCCAGTTGCTTTTCATCAATCACGCCAAGTGTTCCCTCAAAGCGGGTATCCAGGCCATGAATATATTTGCCGTTGAGTACCCAGGGCGTATCCGCCTGTAACCAGTTGGTTTTGAGCGTCTCATCAAAATAAGAGTTATTGTCGTGATTACCGGGGATCACCCGCCATGGTATCTCCCCACCCCATCGGTTCAGCAGACTCAGAAATAACTGATAACTGGCCCCGCTGTCGTCGCCGGAGATATCTCCGGTAAATAACAGACCGTCTGGTTGTTGCTCAAGGGCAGCAATCAGCACAGAAGTAAGAGATTGAGCGGGATTAATATCACCGTAGGCGGATAATTCGGGTGATGCAAACAAATGACAATCAGATATTTGGATCAGCTTCATTCAGGTTGAGGCAATAGGTTGGGCGTTGTGATTTAAACAAAAATTCAGCCATTCGGTTAAAAATAAATTCACCATGTGCTTTTCGTTTCTCAACCGCATTTTTGCATTGGGATATTCATAAGAGGGCGCCAGGGCACCGGCATTCTGACTCGAGGTGACTTCGGCCATCCGCGCATCATGATACAGCCTGACCGTCATGGACGGTTTGAGATAGTCCGGCGTGGATAGATTCACCTGTTCTACCAGAATAGTACTGGTATAGCGTGCGGACTCAATAATTTGAATCCGATAAGAAAGCCCTAGTCCAGCAGTAAACCGGTAGGTTAAATCTTCGGTATCACAGTCGGGTAACATGGTTAAAAGATGCACGTAATTACGCTCGCAGATTGCCTGCAAGGTGGGTAAATTCGGTACATATTTACGCTTGTTACTGGTCACCGGACTGCCACTGTTCTAACAAAGTGTGTTTGTTCATAAAGAACCATTGTAACGCAATTATGCTTGCAGCGTTGTCTATTTTACCCGATTCAAGCCACTCTCTGGCTGTATCCTCTGCCACCCGGTGGACTAAAATATCTTCTGATTCATACTCCAGTCCGTGCACGCCGGAGGCATTAGCCGCATCGGTACAGGCCACATAAACATGCAGCCGTTCGGTAGTTCCGCCCGGACTGGCCAGGTAACTCAGCGCCTTAGTCAGGTTAGTCAGTGCGATACCGGCTTCTTCCTCTGCTTCGCGGTGACACACCGATTCCTGACTTTCGCCTTCATCGATGATGCCGGCAATGATTTCTATTAACCAGGGCGACTCGGTAGTGGGTAATGCACCAATACGAATTTGCTCGATTAACACAAATTCCTGACGTACCGGATCGTAAGGCAACACCGCTACAGCGTGGCCTCGTTCGAAGATTTCCCGGCTGATGTTGCCGGTCCAGCTACCGTCGTATTTCTTATGCGAAAAATCGTAGCGAACCATTGTGAAAAAGCCTTCGTACAAGGGTTCAATTGCGGCGATTTTGACGTCTTCTGAGTTGAAACGTTGAATTTTCGCTGTCATTGCATTCTCATTTATTGGTTAAACCAGTTAATATACGCGATTGAATATTTACGATCATGAGTGTATATATAATTTTGCATGAACACGCTCAGGCAAATAAGACACATATTCTGTTACACTTACGCAAGCTCTGTTACGACTTAGTGGTGTCTTTTATTATGCGATTTTTTTAAAGTACACCAATGTAATTGAAGTGAGATCGTCATTTGGGTGCATGGTTCGGGCAAAGGCATACCCGTTAACCATACTAGCGTAATATTGCTACCCATATCACCCATTTAGTTAGTAAACACAGTTGAGATTGAAGGCACAAACATGAAAAAAACACTTTTATCGCTAATGCTTGGTCTGGGAATGACCACGCCAGTATTAGCAGATAGCTTATTGGACGTTTATCAACAAGCCATGGCCAACGATCCGGTTGTTAAGGGTGCAAAAGCACAACGCGATGCTGCTTATCAGGCCATTCCCATTAGCCGTGCCGCGCTGTTACCACAAATTTCAGGCTCACTGGGGTATTCCACCTCTACCAGTGAATCAACGCAGAACATCCAGCGCGAAGACGAAAATGGCAATCCGACCTTCGAAATTGTCGATGTAGAAGTTGATCGTGACTCAACCAGTTGGGGCATTGACCTGAATATGTCTTTATATGATCACTCTCGCTGGTTAGGACTGGATCAGGCCGAGTTAACCGCTGAGCAAAGTGACGCTACCTATGCTGCGGCAGTACAGCAACTGATTGTACGGACTGTTACATCATATCTGGATGTATTGCGCGCACAGGATAATCTGGATTTTGTTCAGGCCGAAAAGCGCGCCATTGAGCGTCAACTGGAACAAACCAAACAACGTTTTGAAGTTGGCTTAACGGCTATTACCGATGTGCATGAAGCTCAGGCTAATTACGACAGCACAGTGGCTCAGGAAATTGTGGCCGAAAACCGTATTGAATTAGCCCGTGAAGCGCTGCGTGTTATAACCGGTAAATATCACGACCGCCTGGATGTGCTGGATACCAAACGTTTCGCCGCCTCTGCGCCAGCGCCACAAGCGGTTACTGAATGGCTCAGCATTGCTGAAGAATCCAACCTGACCTTATTAGCACAGCGACTGGCTATGGATGTTGCTAAAATGGAAATCGATATAGCTACAGCGGGACACTACCCTACACTTGGCTTATCAGCATCATACGGCAGCCAAAAAACCGAAGTTTCATCACCGTTTTTCACCAACGAAACGCCTTTCCAGGATAGCCAAAGCATTGGCTTAAATGTTTCTGTGCCTATCTACCAGGGTGGTCAGGTATCAGCGCAATCAGATCGCGCCCGGGCTCTGTTCGTTAGCGCAGGGCAGGATTTAGAACTAGCCCATCGTCAGGCTATCCAGTCGGTACGCAGTTCATACAATGACGTGAAAGCCGCTATCTCAACCATTCGGGCGCTGGAGCAAGCGGTACTTTCTGCAGAAAGTGCGTTAAAGGCAACCGAAGCGGGCTTTGATGTGGGTACACGTACTATTGTAGACGTACTGAATAGCACCCGTAATCTGTTCGACGCTCGCGCTAATCTGTCTGGCGCGCGTTATGACTTTATTCAGGCTATGGTGTCACTTAAAGAAGCCGCCGGTAACCTCACGGCCAACGATCTTGAACTGGTAAGCCAGGGCATGCGTGAAGCGCCGATTGATGCAGAGTAAAGTTGTCTGAATAATTAAAAAACGCGCCCACAAGGCGCGTTTTTTATTGCTTAAATGGGATGTCAGGGCTTGAGTGTAAACTGCAGGGCTTCAAGACGTAGAAGGATCTCTTCCATAGACGCCTTTATTTTAAGGGTTTCTTCAACACTCGGCGCATGGTTATTTAATTGTTCTGCCAGTTGCGCTAATTTAGCTTGCAAACTTTCACTGCTGTCGTCCATGATACGGCCTGAAAAATTGATATCTCACAATCATATAGTCTTATTTCACGATTCTCAAACGAAACTAACTGACCATGAAGGCATCTCATCTCCAGCATAAATTTGAACAGGTTCGTAGCAACAAGCTATTCGAACTGTTTGTTATTGCAGTTATTTTATTCTCAGCATTACTCGTAGGGGCTAAAACCTACGACATGCCAAGCACGGTTAATCAGGTTACCAATGTACTTGATTGGCTAATTAGCGCGTTCTTTTTAATAGAAATTACCATTCGGTTTTTGGGCGAGAGAAACAAACTCGATTTCTTCAAGAGCTTCTGGAACTGGTTCGATACACTGATAGTGTTAGTCAGTTTACTGCCAATGGAAAACAGTGATACCGCGCTGATAGCCCGACTGGTGAGGGTATTCAGGGTTCTTAGGATGATATCCATTATTCCGGAGCTGCGAATACTGCTGGTGTCATTGATGAAAGCCTTACCGCAGCTTGGCTACGTCATGCTGCTGATGTTTATTATTTTCTATATTTACGCAGCCATCGGCAGCACGTTATTTGAAGACATTAATCCGAAGCTTTGGGGCGACATCACTATTTCACTATTAACCTTATTCAGGGTAATGACCTTTGAAGACTGGACAGACGTGATGTACGAAACAATGGAAGTCTATCCATTAAGCTGGTTCTACTACCTCAGCTTTATCTTTTTCACGGCTTTCGCGTTTTTAAATATGGTGATTGGTATTGTGGTCAATGTCATGGAAGAGGAAAACGCCAAGGCTTATCGTGAAGCCCACAAAGATGAACCGACCATCAATGATATCGCCGCTCATCTAAAGCGCCTGGAACAGAAAATTGATGGCATGCAGCGAAAGGAATAATAGCACTTTAAAGGGCTAAGCCAGCCTGTTCAGGCGATCCCGGATAAGCACTACGTGCTTTCCGGGATGACGGAATAATTAATACCGGCTCAAGGCCGGTATGACGTT
>NZ_CAJXQY010000101.1 GCF_913058315.1 uncultured Alteromonas sp.
ATAAACGTCCGTAGTACCACAGATTCTCTACGTTTTTATTTGCAGTATATAAAGCATGATTAAAAATTAAGCATACCTAGCGTTTCAGTAGCAAAGAAGAGGCCAGATCGTTCAATTTTTAGATAATCATTTGAATAACTGACAATTTTTGGTTTTGAGGGCTCTTTAGGTAAATCTGCGGACCGTCGATTTGTAAAAAAAAGTGACATTATACTTTAGTTCAATGTAACGAAGTGAACAGGGCTGCTAATACAGCCCTGTTAGTGGCTCAGAGGTTGTACCCGCGCTCTTCGTGGCTACTGATATCGAGCCCCTGCTGTTCCTGCTCAGCAGTCACCCGAATTCCTTTAGTGAGCATGTCGACTAGCTTAAGTAGCACCAGGCTTACCACTGCGGTATACACAAATGTGGCAAAAATACCGACCATCTGCACGCCTAGTTGCTCACCGATGGAGGTGTTATCGCCTCCGAATCCATAGCCGCTGAAAATGCCCAGATCGGGAGAGCAGAAAATACCCGCCAGGAAAGTCCCCAGAATACCGCCAATACCGTGAACCGGGAACACGTCCAGTGAGTCGTCAATTTTCCACTTCTGTTTGATAAGGTTAGTGAAATAAAAACAAACGCAACCGGCGGTAAGGCCAATAACCAACGCCGCAGCCGGACCAACATAGCCCGAGGCCGGAGTGATGGTTCCCAGTCCTGCTACCATGCCGGTTACAATGCCCAGCACTGAGGGCTTACCGTATTTAACCCACTCAATGGTCATCCAGGCCAGTGAGCCTGCCGCGGCTGATACATGAGTAACCAGCATGGCCATCGCAGCATCACCATTGGCAGCTACTGCACTACCACCGTTAAAGCCAAACCAGCCAACCCAAAGCATACCGGCACCGCCGACTGTCATAGTCAGGTTATGAGGGATCATAGACGCACTGCCGTAACCGTGGCGGTTTTTGATATACATGGCTGCCACCAGCGCCCCCACTCCGGCAGTAATGTGCACCACCGTACCACCAGCGAAGTCCAGCAAGCCAATTTGCGCCAGCCAGCCGCCGCCCCACACCCAGTGACAAACAGGCAGGTAGACCAGTACCAACCAGGCCAGTGAGAACACTAAAACGGAAGAGAATTTCATACGCTCAGCAAACCCGCCCACCATCAGTGCGGGCGTAATGATGGCAAACGTCATCTGAAACATGAAAAACAGCGGTTCCGGGAGTGTACCGGATAACGAGGACTTATCCGTATTGGCTAGAAACATGTTTGAGAAATCGCCGATAAAGGCGTTACCTTCGCCAAATGCCAGGCTGTAACCCGCAATTAGCCAGATCAGCGACGCTCCGCAGGCAATCGCAAAGCACTGCATAAGCACTGAGAGTACGTTTTTGCTGCGTACCAGGCCGCCGTAAAAGAACGACAAGCCAGGTAAGGTCATGAATAGCACTAAAGCCGTAGCGGTTAAGATCCAGGCGGTGTCGCCGGAATCAGCACCCGCTTCAGCCAATGCAAAGCCCGGCATAAAAGCCAGGCCGATAAGCCAGTTTCGCATATGTGTGTCCTGTTGATTCTCAAATGTGTTGTATTAAATTGCGTCGGAGTTTGTTTCTGATGTTCTTATTCGGATAACCTTTTCGACATCTGTTATAAATAATTTTCCGTCGCCTACCTTGCCTGTCCTGGCACTCTGAATAATCGCCTCGCAAACGCGTTCTGCGTTTTCATCGGCTACCACCAGCTCCAATTGTGTTTTGGGTACATAATCAATTTGGTATTCGGCACCACGGTATAACTCACTGTGGCCCTTTTGACGTCCAAACCCTTTTACTTCGCTAACCGTTAAGCCGTTTATGCCGACGTCAGCCAGGGCCTGACGTACTTCTTCGATGCGAAATGGTTTTATAATCGCAGTTATTTTTTTCATTTTTCCGGGCTTCTTTCGGGCAAGGTGTACTTTATTTTCTCCGAACAGTAGTATTTTTACCACTTTTTTTACCAAAACCTTATTATTCAATAGTAGCGTTGCCGGGCTTGTGCATTGGCTGTTTCGTCGCAATATATAGCGCCACGGGACGTTTCATTATCTAATTGCAGTAATAAGTTAAAGGCGGAAGGTGCTATCCTCTGCACTTTATTTTCCCGGTCGGAATTCAAAAAGGAGATGTGTTTATATGAAAAAATTGCTTGCTGCGTTAGCTGTTGTTTCTGTTGGTATGTTATCCGGATGTACGTCACTCCCTTCTGAACAGGAAATCAGTGATGCCGACTACGGCACCTATCCCGACGATTACGAAAATATCGTCAAGACCTATTATGGCTATCACCTCACGCATCCTAACTCCGTGGAGTACGGCAAAATAACCAAGCCGAAACGCTACTGGGTGGGCAATGAACTGGACGATGTGTATTACGGTTATCTTGTCTGCGCAACCGTGAATTACCGCAATATGGTTGGCAAGGACACCGGATTTAATACCCATGCCCTATTGATTAATAACGGACTGGTGGTTAAATACGTGGAAGACGGCGAGTGGTGGGGCAAGCCGCTCTGTAATTAAGAGCTTGGAAAACGGCGGGAAGTTATGTGGTATCGCGGGTTGCTATTACTGTTATTAATTACCTTTAATACTCACGCTGCCAAACAACTCAAGTCGGCAGTTTCTGGTAATTTCCCGAATGGACTTCACGCTCGCTTTATTGAGTATTTCAGCAACCAGTTGGGTGTTGAGGCAGACATCGTCCAGATGCCTTATGCCCGGCGGTTATTAGAACTGGATGACGGTAGTATTGAGCTGATGGTTGGTGTGTCAGGCACTGCGCCCATTGGCAACCAGACCATTTTGCTACACCCTGCTTACGATACCCTCAACATCGGCCTTTTTGTACTGGCAGGCAATGAGACCCTGTTTTCAGAAGCTGAGGATATGCGTAAGCACTTACTTAGCATTACGAGACATGCCAACAGCGATGCCATATTAACCGCAATACCAATAGAGCACATAGTACCTGCCCGCTCACTTGAACAAAAAATTGAGATGCTGCGCAAAGGGCGCATAGACGGCTTTTTGCATGTAGCACAAAGTACGGACCTGCGACTTGAAGAACTTGGCCTTCGCCATGAAATTGTGTCCGCGAGTTACCAGCCACAGCAGGTTTATCAGCAGTTTGTTGCCATTAACACCCAGTCCTGGCTGTTTGAACACAAGGCCAAACTAGAAGCGATTATTGTTCGCGGCCTTGCCAGCGGGGATTTTAAAAACATCCGCCGAGATTACTACGCTCACACACACTAACCACTGCCGTTTCACCGTTCATTCACTGCTCGACTTCGTATCCTTTTGTAGTGTATATTTTCTTTGTTGATAAAGGATTGATTAATAAAACAAGGAAATTCAATGAAGTATGCTTTGTTGCTGGTTTTGCTGCTTGCCCCTTTGCGTGTATTCGCAGCCGTCTCCGAATGGGTGGACTTCACCCTTCACAATGGCCACGTATATTTGCCCATTACCGTTGAGGGCATTGAAACCCATGTATTACTCGACTCTGGCTCACAGGTGCATGCCATAAATAAGGCGTTTGTGGGTAAGCACAATCTGAACCTAGCCACCGGCGCGAAAATGCGCATCAGAGGCGTTCACGACACCGAAGAGCGAACCACCTACAACAATGTTGAGGTAGGTCTGTTTGGCTCTGAGTTTGAGCTCGATAAAGTAGTGGAATTTAACTTAGGTCACCATACCAGCGGCATGTTGCTGGGAGCGGGCTTTTTCAATCCGTTCATTATTCAGATTAACTACCCCGAAAAGAAAATGCGCATACTCACCCGTGACAGTGTGGACATGAACGAAGCATCCAATGTGAGATCCATGGACAATCGCGGTAACGGCATGCCAATCGCTGAGATAGGCATTAATGGCGAAAACTTCTGGTTTTTAGTGGATACCGGCAGCTCCAGCAGTATCTTTATGGAGCGTCGCTTTGCATCGCAGGCAGGCTTACTCGACAAAGTCGAAGGTTCTTCCTCTTCTTCCGGGGTTAACAGTACCGGCGTCCAGGACGTTGCTAATGCAGATACTGTGCAATTTGGTCCGTTTGAAATTGCAGATGTAAAAGTGAGTTTTCCCGCACCGGGCGAGACCACTAACCTGGAAAGTCAGTTTTCAGAAACCCGCAGCCGCATTAAAGGTAAACGCATCGTCGGCATTATTGGCTACGGCTTATTTCAGCATTTCCTGCTCACCATGGATTATAAAACCGGCAAAATCCACGTTTCGCTGCCACCCGAGAAATAAACCGCACAACGCCGGGCATGCCCGGCGTTGTTTCCTATGATGGATTACCAGGGTAACTCATCGCCGTTGCTGTGCCAGAACCCACCGCTATTATCGCAGTTTAATTCGTCCATACGTGCCAGTAATCCGGCCGCCGCTTCTTCTGGTTCAATAAGCCCGTTAAAGTTTACCATCTCGGTATTTACCCAACCCGGATGCAATAAGGCCACCGCTATCCCCTGCTTATTGAGATCAACAGCCAGGGATTTACCTGCTGCGTTAAGCGCCGTTTTTGACATCCGGTAACCGTAACTGCCGCCTGAATCATTATCGGCGATTGAGCCCATCCGGCTGGTAACAAGACCCACTTTGCTGCCTTCTTGCAGAGTCGCCTTTATGGTGGCAACAACCCGTAGCGGGCCAAGCGCGTTTACCTCAAATTGCTCTCTAATCTGGTCGTAGTTCAAATCGTCCAGGTTGTTCTTACGCATAATGCCCGCGTTACTAATAAGCACATCGATAGTCCTGCCGCCAAGCTGAATGAGCAATTTATCCAGGTCGTCCTGTTGGCTGACATCCACCTGTTCAATCACCTCAGCGCCACTTCGCTCTAGCGCTTCGGATGAATTACGACAAACCCCGATAACACTATCGCCACGTTTCAGGTAGGCCTGAACTAGCGCCAGCCCAATTCCCCGGTTCGCTCCTGTAATTAAAATAGTCGCCACCATAAACCTCCTGGCTCATTGTAAAATTATCCGATAGTTGAGACATGGGGAGGTTATGGTATTTTTAAAGGCTAGCGCGCCAGTTGAAGTAGTCGTATAACACCTTTACTAATCTGGCTCCCCGTGACAGGGAAATTCGTACTCACTGGGTAACACACCGTAAACCTGTTTGAAGCAACGACTGTAGTAAGCGCCTGAGCCAAACCCCACTTCAAATGCAATCTGGGTTATCTGTAGCCCCTGTTCCAGCAAGGGCATGCTTTTCTCCAGGCGGTACTTTTTCAGAAACATGGTTAAATTATCCGGTAACAATTTCGACAAGGTCCGGTTTAACTGCCTTTCACTCATTGCCAACAGCGCCGCAGCACGGCTTCGGTTAAACCTCTCATCCTGATAATTACTCTCTATGATATCTAAGAACTTAACTATGAATTTTCGATCTTTCTCATTGTCGCACCGGGGTAATATCGCTTTAACATATGCAGAGTTATTTTCCGCTTCTTCATCGACGTCTCTCCCTGCATTATGCCGATGAGCAAGCCGGGTATAGGTGAGGTTGCTTTCAATTCTTGATATCAGCTCGTCCCGCTCTACCGGCTTAACCAAATAGTCATTTACCGAAGCCTTAAAGCTCTTCAGTTTCGAGGTATAATCACTGGCCGCGGTTAATATCATCACGGGCACATCGGCAAAATGATTCTGCTCCCGAAGTCTTTCGGTAAACGTCACGCCGGAAATATCCAGAATATTTAATTCTGAGAGCACAATATCCGGCTGCAGAACCGGTATAAGCTCCAGTGCCTGAACGCCACTTTGCGTTGAGTAGCAATTAAAGCTTTCTCCCAATAAATTGATTATATACTCGCATGCTTCATGGCTACGTTCGATAACCAGTATTACCGGCAGGTTACTCTGGCGATACTGAGCAGACTGCTCAGCAACCATTCTGTCAGGCTCGTTAACCACTTCAATAGCTTCACTTTTTTCAATGGCTAGCGCCGGGTTAAACGGCAAATGTACCGAGACCTCAGTGCCTGTTTCGGGCTCACTCTTAATTTCCAGCCAACCATCATTGGCCAGTGCCAATGCGTTCGCCAGGTTCAGGCCAATACCGGTGTTAGTACTGCCATTATAATTCGGCCCTTTACCAAACCGGGCGATTACGAACTCCAGTTGATGCTCTGACATCCCAGGTCCATTATCCTTAATACTGAGGATGAATTGATCAGCTTGTCTGGTGCCCCTAATTCGCACCTGCCCGCCCGGCTGGGTGTAGGCAATGGCATTCATCAGGATGTAATTGAGGAGCGCCTCAAGCGAGTCCTGAATCAGCAGCACCGGTTGTTTGAGATCGCAGTCGCAACTGAGTACGAGCTGTTTTTTTGCGGCTTCCGGACGCCAGGTTTCCACCAGAAACTCCAACGTATTACTGATATCGTATCGTTGTAGTATTTGCTCGCTAATATGCTCAATTCGCTCCACTGCAGCTAGTTGGTCGGTGAGCAGCCTGAGGCGGCCAGCATTGTCGTAAACGAGGTCTATTTTATGTCTGATAGCCGCGGTTAAAGGACTTCCGCGTAGCTCTGTCAGCGGGTTTAAGATTCGCATCACCGGAGTTTTTATCTCATTCGCCAGATTGCTGAAGATCTTCTCCTTTTTGTTCAACAATTCAGTAATCGAGCGGTTACTTTCTAATAACGCAGACTGTTTTTGCTCAATGACAGCAGCCAACACACGACTTCTCTCTGCCATATGCCGTTTGATCAACAACACTATGAGCCAGATACTTAAGATAAGGGCAAACACATACAGCAAATACGCTTGCCAGGTGAACCAGAATGGCCGGGCAATTTTAAAGGGGTAGCGACTAATGGGTTGAGGCACCTGACTTTTGCTATCCACCACTCGCACCTGAAAGTCAAAAGACCCAAAACTTAGTCCGGAGTAGGCGACTGTACCAATATTAGCAGGCAGTTCCTGCCAATCTTCATGAAAGCCCTTCAGGCGGTATTCAAGCTTATGCAAATGGGGATAAACGTAATCGGCCGATGCAAATTCAAAAATCATTTCATCGGGGGCAGCATCTAGCTCCAACCCATGATTTGGTGAGGTTCTTGCGGGCTGTTTAACATCAGGCGAAAACTCTACGTTTACGATTGCTGTCTGAGCTTTATGCTCCCTTCGCTTTTCGATATATCGACTTACTGTTTTAGTATTTATAACATAAGAAAGCTGGTCACCAACCAATACAAAATTTTGTTCGTTCAGCGGTAGTATTCCGCGATAGTTGAAATCCGTATCAACAATCGCATCACTGCCATCAAATCGAAATAGGTAATCCTTATTTAGAAACACCAATCCTTTATTGGTTGCCAGCCAGTGGTTGCCACTACTGTCCAGGTAACCTGCTCTGATAAATCTAGGGGCCTGCTCGTTTTCACTTCCCGCGACAAGTTTTTTAGTAGCGATGTCGAAACGTTTCAGCCCTTTACCTGAGGTGCAAAAATAGATACTCGACGTGTCTGCATACATGCAATATATAAAGACTCTTTTTAGTTCGTCCAGCTCATGCCTTACCCAAACACCTTGTTCAACCATCAAATACAACACATTTTTTTTATCCAGCATAATTGTTGGTATGTCCGGCGTACTCTCTAGAAACCTCAAGTCCTTGGGAGCGTTAACGTGATGCGATAGTTCGCTATTTTCCAATTTAACGAATCCCGCGTGAGTTGGCGCCTGATAGTAAATATATTCTACTTTACCTTTTGTATAGTGTTCTGCTTTCAGATACGCGCAATAGCCGGATGGGTCATATACTGCCTGAGTATTGATAAACTCTGAATTATGGTATTCGAAAACCTCACACCCTTGACCCGGAACCAGTAATCTACTGCCGACTGGAATAAGTAATTTTTCGAAGTTTTTACTGCTAATACGATCTAGTTTACCTGTCTCTGAATTCAACCAAAACCAATGGTCTCTGCTTTTCGCCATGGAGCGGTTTGAATCGAAATTGATGATAGAATATATATCGTTCCGAAAAGGAAAACTTTTTTCGTGCAAGTAGTTAATTGCAGGGCGATTGAGATCTAAAGCCAGTAAACCTAGCTGAGTAGAAGCGACTATAAACTGTTTATTTTCTAACTGATGGATTGCTTGTACAGCTCTTATTTGATCAAAACTATAACGGGGCTTGCCGAATTCCAGTTCACGTAAAGCCTGTGCAGTTTCATCTAAAACAAACAGGCCTCCTGCCGCTATCCAGATATTACCTTCACTATCCTCAATAATACATTCAACATCTTTCAACTGATTTTTCGGAACTGCGGCAGGATAAAAAACACTTTCGTTGCCCTGAAACCAATAGACTCCACCGACACCTCCAACATAAAGTTTATCGCCTATGGTTTTTACATAAGTAATCTTTGAAAGTGCTGGAAAATAATCCGCTCTGTGCAGAACCTTAACCTCACGTAATTGCTCATCCATCAAAATAACGCTGTTTGCTTCAGATGCGGCAACTAAGTCCTTATAAATAGTAAGCGAATAAACATTCCTTATACGTGAACCATCTGCCATCGCATCTTTGATGATGACAGGGCCACCAGCGCCAGACAGCAACACCAAACCAGACAAAGTACTTACCACTAAAGAGCTTTCATAAGGTAGCGCTGACCAGGCTTTTACAGCTAAATCATCAGGAATAGGGAGTTTAGAAAAAACTCCACTGGATAAGGAGAAGGTAAAAACACCGTTACCAAATTCGGAGATGTAGAGCGTATCTCCCTCTAAGTGCAGGTCAGCAATATAGCCTTTGCCCAAAGGACTATTAGTTCCAGTGAACCGCTTTGATGTATTGCCTACGACTTTGAATAAGCCATTCTCAGCACCAACAAATATTGCCCCGTTTTGCTCGACAATATCTCTTATAATACCCGTAGCTTCGCCATTTAGTTTTCGCTTTCCCATCCAGGAAGGCTCAACTCCTAAGGCATTATTAATGCTAAACAACCAAATAAAGACAACAAATAATAAGGTCCTAATTGTAAACATCCTTGTCTCTTTCATCTGCGCCTCTCCGAAGTCCGTTTCTTAAATTGGTATCCCCTTATTACCTGCATAAATGCGAGTGCTTCAAAATGAATATAGTTCAAAAATTAACCAAATACGAGATTTCTCTCGAAGACTGTCTAATAGTACAGGGAGGTAGTTTTAACCCTGGCGTGCAGAATATTTTAGTTCAGATTGAACTGAATCGTCCTATATGCCTGGTAGAGGAGGCAGAGAAACCAGATGATGACAGTTAACACTCAACCTTAGGCAAATGCCGCCAGTTAGTCGTGTATTGCGGTGACAGGTATTCGCGCTTCATGCCCCATTCCGGGTGAATGCCTTTTGCTGCCGCGCCTATGGTCTGGCTGCCATAGCGGTTGTTAATCGCATCCATGCATTGCATGAGTTTAGGGTTGTGAGCAAGTTCTGCGAACATATCGCTCTGCTCGTGGGCAGTTTCGATAATCTCTATTGCGCCAACACCGCACTTGTGTAATTTAATATTGGCTTTGTACAGTGTGTGACTGGCATTAGACGCAGCCTGAACCAGCGCTCTGGTATCGTTAGTTGGCTGCGCAAAGCGATGCTGAATAGCCTTGTGGTATTGCTCTGTATCAGCAAAGGGATTGGCATGAGTGAATAGGGTGAGTAACCAGGTTTTACTTTGCTGACGGCGTAATTTTTCTGCCACTTTTTCGGCATGCCAGCAAAGGCTTTCACGCAAAAACTGTTCACTGGTAACAGGTTGCCCGAACGCGCGCGTTGAGTATATTTGCTGCTTCTTAGCCCGCTCCTCGTCCCACTTTATACATACGGTACCGTTAAGCTCTCTTACCGTTCTTTCCAGTTCTACTGAAAACTGCTTGCGTAGCGCCTTGGGGTCGAATTGTGCCAGTTGCCAGGCGTTTGAAACGCCCTGATCGCGCAGCCGGGCAGCAATACGTTTACCGATGCCCCACACATCCTGAACATCCATCTGGACAAGCACCTGCCGACAAGCTTCGGGGGTATCAAGCACCGCAATACCCGATTTATCACCGAGTTTTTTTCCGGCGAAGCTGGCGACCTTAGCCAGAGTAGGCGTAGCGCCAACCCCCACTCCTACGGGTAAGCGGAGTTGTTGCCAAACATCATCCTGTATACGCTGAGCATAAGCTTGCCAGTGTTCGGCAGGCTTCCAGCCATCGAAAAACAAAAAGCACTCGTCAATCGAGTAAATGTGCTGATCGGGCGCGTACTGCCCTACCACCTGCATCATCTTATTCGACAGATAATCGTAAAGCTCATAATTAGACGAACGGATTACCGCATTGTGCTGTGCCAGCAGCTTTTTAACTTTGTAGTAAGGGCCAAATTTTTTTACGCCCAGCTGCTTGGCATACTCACAGAGCGCACAAATACAGCCGTCATTATTGGTCAGCACCACCACCGGGCGTTGGCGGATAGCCGGATCGAATACTTTCTCGGCCGACGCATAAAAACTATTGGCATCAACTAGCGCATACATTGGCTGAGCCACCTGACGTAGCGATGCATGCGAACCGAACGCACCACGACCCCCTCAACTTCAAACAAGTCGGCATCGCCAAGGGCGTAGGGCTTGTGATCAAGCCCGGGAGATAGCAGTACCTGAGCCTTTCGATCGTAAAGTTTACACACAAAATTACCGTTTAGATTAGCCACAACCACATCCAGTGAAGTGGGGTGTGCTGCGCGGTCGACGATAAGTAAATCACCGTCAAAAATCCCTACGCCTGTCATGGAGTCGCCCTGTGCCTGACCTATAAACGTGGCGGTAGGATGTTCTATGAGTAGTTCATCGAGATCCAGTGCCAGCTGTTTATATTCGGCTGCCGGTGACTCAAAACCACTGATGCCAGCTTGTGCTGCAACGGGTATAACCTGAAGCATTGTTAACTTTACCACTTGTTAAATAATACTGTTTATTTATACAGTAAATTACGATACAGTGACAAGGAATTTCACAACAACGGAGTTACACAATGGCTATCACAACACAATATGTGGTCTCTCATAAAGGGGTAGAAAAGTTGGTTACTACCGATAAAAAAGCAGCAGATCAATACGATAAAATGCTCGATGTGGCGGATAACCTGGCCGTTTACATTGAAGCGAAAGGGATAAAGCTTGATGAAGCAATTGCTGAAGAGTTATCCATTATGCTGGCCAAGAACAAAGATAACGTTGGCAAGCTGCTTAAAGGCACCGATGCCGATACGCTTTTGTCCAGCGAGAGCGCTGAAGTGGTAAAGCTAAAAGCCAACGGTTAAAAAGCTAAACGCCGTTGGAATGATGTAGCGAAGCTACCAGGCTCAGCATTGTTACCGAGCCTGGTGACGCTATTTTTTGCCAATTTCTTTTTCGATATTGAAGCGTTTTATAACGCCATTCACTTCGGCGATAGTGGTGTGCAGATGGTCGCTGGCTTCCAGCGAGCGTTCGGAGCTGCGCTGGGTATCAGCAGCGCCATCGGCAATTTCAACGATTTGCTGATTGATATGCTCGGCCACCGCGCTTTGCTGCTCTACCGCTGCTGACATTTCGATAGTCATTTCAGAAATACCCTGTACCGCCGTATTAATGTCAGACAGAGCCTGGCGGGTATCCTGCACAATACTGGCGCCGCGTTCTGCAGACTCCAGGCCGTTTTTAGAAACCTTTACAGCGCGCTCACTTCGGGTGGCGAGTACCTGAATTATATTATGGATGCGGTCGGTGGATTCCCGCGTTTTAGACGCCAGTGCGCGTACTTCGTCTGCAACCACTGCAAAGCCACGCCCTTGCTCTCCGGCCCGAGCTGCTTCGATTGCGGCATTGAGTGCCAGCAAATTCGTTTGTTCGGCGATCGACGAGATGATACTCGCGGCTTCACCAATATCACTGGTACTCTGGTCCAGCTCAGTCACTGTTGCAGAAATGGTTTCCACAACCCCTTTTAGTTCATCAATGGCTGCGGCTGCCGATTGTGCAGTTTGATTACCGGTTTCCACATTTCTGGCTGCAGACCGGGCGGTATCGGCATTTTGCTCTACCCGCTCTGCCACTTCCTGAATTGACTGTGACATCTGCGTCACGGCAGACGCAATTTGCTGGGTAGCCTGATTTTGCTGTACCACTGCAGTAGACGTTATTGCCGCTTGTTCGTGAGTAGTATTGGCAATGTCCTCTAAGGAAGACGCCGCGTCTTTTATACGAGTTAAAGCCGTGCGGCTGCGAGCAAGCTCACACCCAAGCACCAGTTTAGCTCTGGCTGAGGCACCAAAATCGTCAAAATACGTTTGCGAAACCACGGCGCTATCGTAGGAGTCAGGGCTAAGACTGATTAACTCCTGCCAGCGTTTTTCGCTCAATGAATGCTGCCAGATAGCCATTACCACAAGTGCGGCAGCGGTAACCAGCGTTGGCACTAACCCGGCAAACACGCCAAGAAAGATTAACAGTGGGATCCCCGCTCCCCAGAAAACACTGAGCTTTTTGGCCATGTAGAGGTAAATTTCACTTGCCTTTGCCGCCGACTGACCATTACGAATACGCTCATAACGTGAAGTAGCACGGATAATTTCATGGTCGAGTGCCGGTACCCGAACCGACTCGTAGCCAACAATTTCGTTGTTCTCGTACACCGGCGTTACAAACGCAGACACCCAGTAGTGATCGCCGTTTTTACGCCGGTTTTTGACTAACCCCATCCAGATCCGGCCAGCTTGCAGCGTTTGCCACATTTCTTTGAACACGACTTCGGGCATATCCGGATGGCGTACCAGATTATGGTTTTTATTAATTAACTCTTCCCTGTCAAAACCGCTCACTTCAACAAACGCGTCATTACAGTAGGTAATAATGCCGCGCTTGTCGGTAGAGGAAATCAGCCGGTAATGCGTCGGAAATTTATATTCTTTTTGTGTAACGGGCTGGTTATTACGCATCGGGTGTGAAGCTCCCTTCTTGCTCCTGATGATGAATAGCAAGGTTCGCCCTTTATGTGAAAATAAATGCGAATTCCGGGCGCACTGACTATCTCTATAGATTTAAAAATAGACCATTAAATACGCAACCACCAATAAACAGTGGTGAAAATTTGAATGAGAGATTAGTGCTAAAAACAACAGGATAGTAAAGGCAGCGGCTCATTGTGAGCCGCCTCCGATAAACCTTTACAGTTTTGCGGTGTGGGAAAGGTTATCCAGTAAGGTTGTCACCTCCTGGCTGGCGGCTTCCATTTCCCTGAGCAATTGTTCGCATTCCACATTGTTGCCATTCAGATGAGCTTTAATCGCACTTACCCCCGCCTTATGTACCCCGGCATGAGGCCGATCGAGGCGTTTGAAGGCGTCGAGCTTCGCCATGTCTGACGTTGCACTGCCCTTATACCATTTACCCAGACGACAGGACGTATGGTCGGCAAAATCATGCTCTGACTTACTCGAACGTCCACACAGTACCGCGTAAACCTCAGATTTCCATACCACGTGGTCGAGTTTTACGGTCTGGATAAACGTTTGCAGGCTCGCCGAACGGATGGTGTTTTCCATGATATCGCAGTGTTCAATCATGCCAGCATAGTTACTGTTAAGTGAACTGATGCCTTCAGAGAGCTTACCATTGTTAGTTTGTAACTCCCCCACTGAAGAGACCGCAACCTGAGTGGATTGAATAATACTTTTTACCAGCTCCGACACTTCACTTGCTGACTTATTAGTTTCATTTGCCAGTGAGCGCACTTCGTCAGCGACCACACTGAATCCCCGTCCGGCATCACCGGCACGCGCGGCTTCAATGGCGGCATTGAGTGCCAGCAGGTTGGTTTGATCTGAAATACTGGTAATGGTGGTGACAAATTTATTAATGTTACCGGCCGTTTCAGAGAGCCCTTCAATACTGACACTCATGGCCGACATCATGGTACTCAGGCCACTCATATCACCTACAATTTGCTTTAATGACTCACTGGACTGTGCAAAGAGGCGGTGGTTTTCGGTAATTTTATCGGTTTGTTCGCTGATGTCTTCAAATGAGGAGAGGACGGTCTGGCGGATACCTTCCACCTGATTTAACGAGTCAAGCATGCTGTCGGTCAGGCCCGGCATAGCCGGGTCGTTACTTTCAGTTTCACTTAACTGTGTTTTAAGGGCCTGATTTTCAGCTTCGAGTGACGCCAACTGTGCAGTAAGGCGTTCATTTTCTCTCTGTAAAGCAGAGACTTTCCCCTGCGCCTGGTCAAATGTAGTGCGTAATACAAACAAAAGATGTCTCCTGAACAAAGCTGTGACGTCCTACCATAACTGGTAGTAACCTTGGAGGATTCTAAAAGCTGGTTATAAATAATCCAGTTATTTACTGCTCCGGACTGCTCGTCGTACCTCTTAGAATCAGTCGAGGGCTAAGAATGTGCTGATATTCGTGCCGGGTGTGACCATAAACACGTTCAAGCACCCAGTGCGCCGCCATGGTACCAATCTTCTGCACCGGATAATCAATAGTGGTTAAACCCGGTGAAAGATAGCTGGCAAAGTCCACATTATCGAAGCCGATTACCGAGACATCTTCAGGCACTCTGCGCCCCAACTCGCGCAAGGCAATCATGGCACCCGAGGCCATTTCATCGTTAGCGCAGGCGACAGCGGTAAACCTCGCGCCGCGGGCAACCAGAGCACGAATCCCCTCTGTGCCGGATTTGGCCTGGAAATTACCTTCGTAGGTAAGGTTATCAGTGTACTCAACGCCCATGTCTCTGAGCGCCTGTTGATGGCCGGTTAAACGGTTTTTACCATCTGCTTTGAATAGCGAACCGGCAAGGTAAGCAATTTTTGTGTGGCCAATGTCGAGTAAGTGGCGGGAAGCGAGGTAGCCGCCTTTGATATTATCGAGGCTAATACAATTATCGCCAATTTCTTCTATATAGCGGTTCACTACCACAAGCTCAACGCCTTGCTGAACCAGGTTCACCAGATAATCATCGCTAACGGCTTCCACGTGCAGGATCAGAGCGTCGCATCGGCGGCTTAAGAGCGCATCGATTTGCTCTTTCTCGATATCCGCATCGGAGTGTCCGGTGGCAATAAGCATATGTTTTTTGGCTTGTCTCAATGCCTGCTCGGTGCCGCCCATCATTGCACCAAAGAACGAGCCGTGCAGCTCCGGTACAACATAGCCGATGGTATGAGTTTTATTGGATGCCAGCGATGCGGCCACGACGTTATGCCGGTAACCCAGTTCAGCCATGGCCGACATTACCAGTTCACGGGTTTTCTCTTTTACCGTGCCCGTATTATTGATAACTCTGGATACGGTGGCAGATGACACACCGGCTTTTTCGCTGACTTGTTTTATTGTGACCATGTTAACTTCGCTATGTGTTGTCTTGCTGGGTTAGCCTAGTGGTTTTAAGGGCATTATGAATCTCATCCACACGCTGGCTGTCCAGTTTATACCAGCGCATCATTAACACCACCAATAAAGACATGGCAGCCGGGATTAAACAAAAAGACAAGGTAATACCGTGGCTTACCCTTTCATCAATGTTATTGGCCTGATAACCATAGTAAGCCAGTGCCCAACCTGCCAGCGCACTGCCCAGAGCAATGCCTAACTTAATAAAGAATACAATGGTAGAAAAGGTCATGGCCGTTAAGCGGGTACCGGTTTGCAACTCACCATAATCGGTCACATCGCCCATTTTCGACCATAACAGAGGGGACGTCATTTGCAGCACAAATCCCCACAGAAAATGCACAATCAAAGCACCGAGCCACATGGAGGCCGGCAATAAATAGTTAATCAGACAAAGGCCGGCGCAAATAAGCTGAAGCACTTTGTACAGCCTCACTTTATCGCAACACTTTGTCACCGGGTGAGCCGAGGCTGCCCCCAGAATACCGCCCACCATCGCCAGCGACACAAACAAAGTGACATCGTCGGGACGCTGTAAAACGTATTTCACATAATAAATAGCCAGTGCATTGCGCAGTACAATGCCGGTTAGCAACACCATGCTAACCACACACAGGATGCGGCACTGGTCGTTATGCCAGACAGCTTTCAACTGCTCCCGGACCGGTGAAGGCGGTCCTTCGGCGGGTAATACACGCTCTTTGGTTCCGGCAAAGCAGAGTAAAAACAGTACCATGCCTACCAGTCCCATGGTCAGCATAGTGAGCTGGTAACCGCGAGCTTCATTGCCTGCGCCAAACCAGTTCACCATGGGTAACGTACACAACGACACAATCAATCCGCCAAGCATCGCAAATACAAAGCGATAGGATTGCACCGAGACCCGCTCAAGGGGACTGGCGGTAATCACGCCGCCGAGTGCAGAATAGGGAATATTAATCGCGGTATACATCAGCATTAACAGCACATAGCTGGCTATCGCGTAAGCCAGCTTACCGTTGTAGTCGGTATCGGGCGTGGTAAAGGCCAGTACACTGATGATGGCAAAAGGCAGGGCCATCCACAGCAGATAAGGCCGGTATGCCCCCCATCGCGTGCGGGTTTTATCGGCCAGCGAGCCCATCAGCGGATCGGTTACCGCATCAATCAGGCGCACCAGCAGGAAAATACTCCCAACCGTTGCCGGGTTTAAACCAACCACGTCGGTGTAGTAGAAAGTGAGGAATAAAATAACCGTTTGAAAGACAAAGTTGCTTGCTGTATCGCCTAGCCCGTATGCAACTTTTTCTTTTACACTGATCATTTAATGTCCAAACAGCTATGGAGTTTAGCGGCGTTGTTTAAGCCATTCACTGAGTTTAAGGGCGCTTTGTTTGGGTAGCCGCTGTTGTGTGTCGAAATCCACATGCACTATACCAAACCGCTTAAGATACCCTTCGGCCCATTCAAAATTATCCAGCAGGCTCCACACAAAATAACCTCTGACATCCACCCCATGCTCCATTGCTTCGGCAACGGCCTGCATGTGGTGCTGCAAATAATTCACGCGCACCTTATCATGCACCTGGCCATTTTGTACCACGTCATCCTCGGCCATGCCATTCTCGGTGATAAAAAGTGGCGGTAAATCATACTCATTATGCAGTTGCAGCAATAGATCACGCAATCCCTGCGGGTAAATTTCCCAATTCATGGCCGTAACAGGTACGTTGTCTGCGGGCGGCAGGATTTCAAAGTGCCCCCCCGGACAGGCCTGCACCAGAGCTCTGGTGTAATAGTTAACCCCGAGGTACGCCATAGGCGCGGATATTATTGCCATATCACCCGGTTCGATGACTGGCCTTTCGGCCGCGGGCAGACTTTCCAGCAAAGGCGGGTATTGCCCGGTGAGTGCCGGGCTGGCATACCAGTCGTTAAAGTGCGCTTTTGCCAGTAGCGTGGCCTGCTTGTCTGCGTCGCTTTGGGTAGCCGGATAGTAGGTGGTAAAATTGAGCACCAGACCACTGGGAATATCAGGGCAGATATCGGTGAGTACCTGCATGGCAAGGCCATGAGCAAGAAGCAGGTGATGGGCGGCTTTTTTGCCGTACTGCTTGCCAACTTTACCCGGCGCATGCACACCTATTTCGTAACCTAAAAAGGCGCTGCAATACGGTTCATTCAGTGTAGTGTAAGCACTCACTTTATCACCAAAGGCCGTGGCTACAACGCGGGCATAGTCAGCAAATGCGTAAGCTGTTTCGCGGTTAAGCCAGCCCCCTTCATCTTCCAGGAATTGCGGCAACTCCCAGTGATAGAGGGTGACGTAGGCTTTAATTCCACGTCTTTGCAACTCATTTAATATCGCCAGATAAAACGACAGGCCTTGTTGATTAACGCTGCCATCAGCGCAGATTATTCGCGGCCAGCATACTGAAAACCGGTAGGCGTCAAACCCCAGCTCATCAATCAGAGCAATATCCTGCTGCCATAAATGATAATGATCGCAGGCTGTCCGCCCATCAGAACTATCTTTGACTGCCCCGGGCACCTGACAAAATGTGTCCCATATACAGGGCTCGCGCAATTCGCTGGCACCCTCGATCTGAAACGAAGAAGTGGCCACTCCCATAGTAAAGTCCGCGCCACTGAGCACTTTGTTGAGTGTAAAACTTTTAGTCATTTTGCACTTACGCACCTAACGCACTGAGTTTCGTCAGCGTACGACAGCTCCTCGTATAATTATAGCAATAACATAACCAGACCTAATTGTAAGCGCTTTCATTTTTTATACAAGTTATTTACATTTTAATTGATCAAAGCGGTTATTCACTGTTGTATAACCATCGTCAACACCCTACTCTGCATCATAGCGCCC
>NZ_CAJXQY010000102.1 GCF_913058315.1 uncultured Alteromonas sp.
AGGTGATGCTGCGGCTTAACTGAGCGTTAAACTGCGGGACTTATTCGCAGTTTCCTTAGCAGGGAATTTATTAAGATTTGGTAAAGTAAAATGGTGGAGGGGGCAAGATTGACATAATTATTTTTTGGCCAATTAAACTATTATATTTCTGTATGTTAAATTTTATTAGATTTTTCTAATTTTCAATTTTTGTGTCCCAAATGTGCCTCAGCTTGTGTACCAAAACTCAAAAAGTGGATGGTGCGAATCCCGTGCAGTTATCCACAACTTAATTGAAATGGAATAAATACCTATTTACATGCAACCTCTCCAGATTAACCTCAATAGGACTCGTAGATTATATTTTAATCGTGACACGTCCGATTAGTGACATTATAATGTTAGTAAAAGTTAATAAAGAAAGATAAATAACATAATGGTGTCACTATTATCTCCGTCCAAAGCACAAAAGAAGCTTGCAGAGAATGCAAGGGCGAAACGCCTACAAATGGAACTAACCCAGGAAGGGCTAGCCACCCGTTCTGGCGTGCCACTTCGAACGTTGCGGAAGTTTGAGCAAGAAGGCGCTATTTCACTGGAATCGTTCTTAAAGATTTATTTGGTGCTCGGCGGTCTCGATGACATTATTGAAGCCTCTGCCCCCAAAGAATCAGCATTTTCCTCCATTGATGAAGTATTAGATACACCCAGCAAGCCAACACGTAAGCGAGGGACACGCAAATGAGTACTATTAAGGCCGTTAATGAAATAAAGATTAGCTTAGACTTTGGCACAAAACGCATTTCTGTTGGTCGCCTTGCTGTGCGTGAGCGCAAGGTATACTTTGAATATGAGCGCAGCTTTCTCGATAAGAACATAGAAATATCACCTTTCAGGCTTGCGCTTCAGCCTGGCTTACAGCGCTTTGACCGCAACTTGTTCGAGGGATTACCTGGTGTGTTCAATGACAGCTTGCCTGATGGATGGGGGAGATTGTTGTTTGATCGCTTCGCGCGCACTCAAGGCATTCTACCCGCTGATATTACGCCGCTGGATAGGCTCGCATATATTGGCACCAATGGACTTGGTGCACTGATCTACGAACCAGACTTTAGCTTGGATGAACAGAGCGAAACGATCAGCTTGGATAAACTGGCCCTAGAGGCGCAAGAGGTGCTTGATGGGGAAAGCAGTGATGTTTTACAAGAACTCATCGCTCTGAATGGTTCTTCTGCTGGTGCAAGGCCCAAAGCCCTGATCGGCGTTAACGATAAGCGCGACCATATTATTCATGGCGTGAGTGAACTTCCTCAAGGCTATGAGCCATGGATGGTGAAGTTCTCTAATACACAAGACGGTATTGATGCAGGGGCCATCGAATATGTTTACGCCCTCCTCGCAAAGGATGCTGGCATTGATATGCCAGATGTTCACTTATTCCCTGCGGAAAAAGGCCCTGGATATTTTGCGATTAAGCGCTTTGATCGCATAGGCTCAAAGCGCTATCACATGCACACAGCTTGCGGATTGCTGCATTCAGATTTCAGAACGCCATCTTTGGACTACGAAGACCTTCTGACATTAACGGGCACGTTAACACGCGATGTGCGCGAGGTTGAAAAGATGTTCAGGTTAGCCGCCTTTAATGTGCTCACTCATAATCGTGATGATCACTCCAAAAACTTTAGCTTTTTGATGGATGAAGATGGGCAATGGAAACTTTCTCCAGCCTATGATCTGACGTTTTCTTCTGGTCCTGGCGGAGAGCAAAGCACAACGGTAATGGGGGAAGGTAGAAAAACTGGTGTGGAGCATTTACTAAAGCTCGCTAAAGAGGCCAACATCAAAAAGCCAAGAGCCCTAGAGATAATAGAAAAGATACAGTCCAGCCTGACGCTCTGGCCTGAATTAGCGAAAAAATACGGTGTGAGTAGCGCGAATATAAAGCTTATCAGCACAAAGCATATAACCTAGCGAGTTAAGCTCTACCTCACAGAATACGGATTTAAAAACTGCCTGTGCCAGAATAAATTACGGTCCACTTCGCTGAGTTCAGCTTCGTCACAAACTGCCGCCCAGTGTTTTTCAATGGTCGCTTTTTGATGCTCAAAAATCTCAGTCGCTTCTTCCTGGCTCAATAAGAAGTTTGGCGCTGCCGCCAAACAAGTACTAAACGTACTTGCATTTTGACTGCCATGAATAAGCATGGCTTGGCCCTGCTCATTACCTGTTCTGCCTTGAGGGCAGATATCATAGGCGGGTGTGAGCTCTAATTGCTTACCATCCCAGAACGCCGCATGGTTTCTTGCATGATCGTCTGTGTTCCCGCAAAGGATATTAAACAGCAAGCGAGAAAACAGCTCTCTCAGCGTTTCCTTTGGGTCAACAAAGCGGTGGCGAATAATTTCAGCTAGCAACTCATAACTAGCATATCTGGCCATCATATCATCCAGCTCAAACAAGGTAAGAGCAGAGACCATGGACTTTCTCGCCCAAAGCTTGCCTTTTTTAATCCGGTCAAACCGCTCGATTAAGATAACATCTTTTCCGGCCGCTTTTTTCATGAGAACTGGCGCAACGTTCAGTCCGGCCAGCTCAGCTAAACGCATCGCGATAAACTCAGCCTTTCCGACGCTGTATAGATCATTGGATGCAGAAAACTTGGCGATATATTTCTTATCCCCCTCCTCAATCAAAGCCTTCGGGCGAGCGCCGCCAATTGAGCTTCCATGATAAAGCGCCTGGTCGAGCTCTGGTGTCAATGGAACCCCTTTCTCAACGCGCTCAGCAGATTCCAAAAGCTCTTCCATACTGACATTTTTCGCAAATCGCGGAACATATTCAGTGGGGGAGAGCTGGAAGTCTAAAGCCCCTATTCGATCAGAGCCTGACTCAAGAAGATAAGTAAGTTCATCGAGTGATGCGGTATCAATATCTTGCCCTTTGGTTCCGTGCTTTTTATTGATGATAACGCGCCGCCCCCAAGCATCGGGCGCGGAGTCGCGTATACATCCAGGCATCATTAGCCCCTCCAGATTTGGGATAAACCCAGATTTGAGTGGCAGCTCAGGCTCATAAATTGGAATTGCGCGCGGAGTATCATTTATCCGCGCAAGATAGCTTTTACCGTAGTTGAAAAACAATCGATCCCCGTCTGCCTCAATCTTACCTGCAACAACAGGCTCGGTTTCACCTGGCAACCAGATCCAGACAAACGCTTCTGTATATTCACGCTTAGAAGTCATCATCTACCACCTTATGTGCTTTATGAACAGCTTTGGGAAGAAGTGAGAGCTTTTCATTACTGCGGTTAATCTCTCTTCTAATCGTGGTCAGCGACTGCGATGTATCAAAGAGACTCACGCCAACAATGGTGGCCACCTCAAATACTGCGCCTATCTCACATCTCAAATCCGCTTTTTCAATACGCTGGAGCATGCTTCTGGATATACCTGCGCGATCAGCGACTTCTTGTGTCGTTAGCTTTTGCTCTATACGCGCGCTGCGAATAAGGTTTGCGAGCAAGCGAATGGCTTCTTCGGTATACCTTGAATATGTACGTTTAACTGACTTGCGCATGATTTTGACCTATATATAACCCATAATCCAGTAAAATGGTTTATGTATGAATCATGATAGGCTTTTCTTGAAAGTATTGTCAAACTTTATTTGATTTATATATAAACCATTTAACTATTAAATGATTTACACATAAACCATTTTTGTAAATTCGCTTAAAGCAGCTCATTTTCCAAAAGTTGCCTCGCCCTATTCACCGCATCGATTTGATGAACGCGTTCTTTGTATTCCATCTCAAGGCGCTCAAATATCGGAATGTATTTTTCACCATGGCTGGTGACTATTTGGGCTGCCTGAAGGTACGCTTTCTTCAAATCGCTAAACGGCACCTGGTTATCCATCATAGCCCCGCTGGTGGTAAAGGTGCGGTTCCTTAATCCACTCGTGCAGATCTTTTAAATAAAAAGCCTCACGATTGCGCTGAGAAGCCCGTGATAGATATCTGGGCTTTGGAAAGGTGCCGCAAGTAACGCGGCGCAATATTTCATCTTTGGGAATTCCGCATAGCTTTGCAGCGAGCTTCAGCGGAATAAGTGCATTTGATTGGATGGTATTCGCTCCTTATCCGCAGCAGCGCATGCGCAGGGACATCCGTTTGTTTCAATGGAAGCCGTTACCGGGTTCGGAAATATGCAGCTCAACTGGGCCGATGTGATCACTGAAGTAACCCAAAACTATTCTAACGGTATCAATCACGTAATCTTGCATGGCTCTCCTTATAATAAAACCTGGAATGGGTTTACCTCAGACTGGCCTGGCTGGCAGGCTTTTGGTAATAATTTTGCGGGAACATACAGTTACCGCCAGATTTACTGGCCGGATGTGACCACCATTAGTCATTATATGGCTCGTAGTCAGAGTATTCTTCGTAACGGAAAGCCTCAGATTGATTTGATATTCGTTGGTCAGGGCGAAGGTAACCGTTATCAGGGGTTGCTGGACAAGGGGTATTCTTATCACGTGGCATCAGAAGCCTTATTGTCGATGGAAAATCTATTTGTAGATAACGCCAGATTAATGCCAGACCGGGCTGCTTATAAAGCACTCATTGTCGATACTAATCAAATTCACAATGAAGCCGAGCACCTGGCACCTGATGGTAAATCTCTTGGCCCTGAAGGGGTTGCCAAAACGCTGGCGTTTATTGAAGCAAATGCAAAGAAAGGGGTGGCTTTACACCAGTCATCACTGGAATCGATAATCTCACTGGCTAAAAACGGTTTGCCAATTGTATTTATCAACTTTGATGGTGCTAAAATTGATTTACCCGAAAACGAACGGGTTAAACTCAAAAACACATTATTTAGTTTAGATAATGTAGTGAATATTGATACAGCTTCTGAACTATTGCCCGTCCTGAGTCACTTATCGGTGAGCCCTGAAGCCCAATATGAAGAGGAACAACTCGAATCCACGCTTTATGTTGATGCCGAAACCAGCAGCCGGTATTACTACCTCTACAACAATACCCATCCCACGAATAAGGGTATGTTGAAGGTTGGTCAGAGCAAAAAGTACCATACAGGTGAAGCAACAACCGCCAGTATTAAATTAACCGGGAAAGGGCTGCCGTATTTCCTCGATCTGTGGACAGGAAATATTACACCGATTACAGACTTTACCAAGGCGGAGGAAAACGTAGCACTCGACGTCACCCTGTTTGGTGGAGAAAGTGTTGTGGTTGCTTTACTCACCGGGGGCGACATTCCCTCTGTAGAGCAGACTGGCGATCTTGCTAATGCCATAAAAGGTGACTGGCGGTTTAAACAACGCTCAGAAATATTTGACAATAAGACACCTTTATCAGATGCACAGTGGACACTGACACTACACAGTTATGGCCCTGCAGAGGGTAGTGAGAATAGCCAGTCAGCGTTTGTTGAAGGCTACCCGCTGGTCCAACCGTTGTTAAAAGATCCCAGTAAACACAAAGTCACCCGGATTGATTTAGGCAAAGTCGAACTGGGAAGGTGGGCTGATATCAGCTTAACAGCTGAGCAACAACAATTGCTGGGCGTTAATGCCATGTCTGAAGTGTCAGGAATTGGTGTTTATTCAACTACTATGACACTGGATGAAGTGAAACCAGATTCACTACTTATGTTCAGTTCTCTGCAGGATCAGATCACTGAGGTAAAAGTAAACGGCGTTAGTTTTAGTGATATTAATGTTATTGCTGGGGTAGTGGATATTACCTCTGCTTTGCAACAGGGGGATAACAGCATTGAAATTAAATTGGTTTCGGGCCTGTTTAACCGGTCGTTGGCAAGCGGAGCTTCGGTATTTACTGCCACGCCAAGACAAATTAATGGTAAATCTCCCATCGATTACGGACTGACAGAAGTTACGTTGGTTGTTCCCTGATACCAGCACAGTGATGCGGCCCGTATTCGGGTCGCAACACGTTGTTTTTGCTGACCTGTCGCGAGGGAATGCTTGGCAATGCCCACAAATAACAAATAGAGTCTATTTGGATTTTAAATTTTCAATTCATTAACAAAATAACTACCCTCGACGTATCTGAAAAATACGTTTGGTGGTGTTGGCTGGTTGATGGTAAACCGCTGAACTGCCTGCATGACTAGCTTGGAGTAAAAAATGTTCGAACCATTTCCCGGGAATTATGTGTGGAACCTGCAAGTCAATCTGGCCCTGATTTGTGGTGGTAATCATGGTGAAATCGATGAAGCCTGTCGTCCAATTAAAGAAGCCGCAGCCAATGGCGAGGATGCTGGCACCGCTTTGTTATTTGACAGCTGGATTGCTGTGGCAAAACAAGTAGAAGAAAACGCCCGTCAGGACGAAGAGGCAGGTTATCTGCTGTCCGCAGGCACCAAATATGCCCGTGCTTCCGGGTATTACCTCTCTGCGGAACGTATGCAATCGCGAGATTATGCGCCACGTTGGGAAGCTTACGACAAAGGCCTGGAGCTTTATCGTAAACATGTAGAATGCAGTGGCTTACATGTCGATTTTGTTGAAATCCCGTTTGAAGATACCACGTATCCGGCGATATTCGTTCATGACGGCAGCGGTATTAAACGCCCCGCGTTGGTGTCGTGTAACGGCCTCGACAGCATGAAAGAACAGGTCAATATGGCCGGTCATGGTAAGTCGAACCTGGACCGTGGTATGTACACCTTGTTTGTTGACCAGCCAGGAACGGGTGAAGCGCTTCGTAAGCGCGGACTGACTGCAGTTTATGATACAGAGCGCTGGGCGACCCCAGCCTATGAATACCTGGCATCGCGTGCCGATGTCGATGAAAACAAAATTGGTATGTTTGGTTTATCCCTGGGCGGCTATTATGCACCGCGGGCCGCAGCGAATGAGCCGCGTTTTGCACTGTGTGCCGTAATGGGGGCAAATCACTTGTGGGGTCAACGTCAAAAAGAACGGATGGAGCGTGAAGGGGAAAATCCGGTGCCGCACTATTGGGATCACGTTCTGTGGGTATGGGGATTCGACAATTTAGACGATTTTATGGCTTATATGCCAAAGGTCACACTGGATGGCCAGATCGAAAAAATGAAAATGCCATTTTTGGTCACGCATGGTGAGGGTGATCGCCAAATTCCCGTTAGCAATGCGGACCGATCCTATGATCAAGCTGTAAACAGTAGTAACCGGCATAAGCGCGTTTTTACTAAAAAGGACTTTGAAATCGAACACTGTGGTGCCGATAACGGTACCGCAATGCGTGATTACATAGCCGACTGGTGTGCTGAAACGTTCGCAAAGATGGGCGACTAAGCGGTGTTAGTTTAATACTGGTAAATCAGGTATTCAAAGAGGCGCATTGGCGCCTCTTTTTGTGCCAGTCTAAGGAAAACAAAGTACGCTTTGATCTGTGTCAAAATTGTTAATTGAAACGATTGTTCAGGTTTTTTGGTGGGGCGAGTTCGTTTAGTTAAGTGATTGATTTTTGGTGTTTTGATTTTTAATTTGATCGTTATCATTAATGTAAATAAAGTGTATCTGCGCAAACAATTTCTAGAGTGGTTTATCTCTGATTAGACTGGGTTTAAATAAATAATCATTAGAAGAGTAGTGTTATATGAATATTATCGGACCTGATGAATTAGTGTTTGGCGTTGATGACGTTCAGGCATGCTGTCAGTATATGACTGACTACGGTTTAATTCCTGTCAATGTCGACGCCTCTGGTGGTCGTTTTGAAGGCTTGGACGGAACAGCAGTTGTTATTAAACACCGTGATGACGCCAGTTTGCCTGCTGCGTTACCAACGGGCTCAATGTTACGTGAAACGGTATATGGTGTTGCCGATCAGGCCACCCTTGACGCTATTGAAGCCGAATTAAGCAAGGATCGTGAAGTAGGCAAAGCGACTTCCGGCAAATTAACCACTGTCGATGACAGCGGCTTTGCTCTGGGATTTCAGGTGACTTGTCGTAAACCGTTTGAAGGCAAAAATGAGCAAGTGAATTCGCCAGGGTATGAGGCGTCACGCGGACCCAATCAAATTGGTGCTGATACCTCTTACGATATCGTGCCAGCCTCATTGTCTCACGTTGTTTACTTCGTGCCGGATGGCAAAAAAGCCGAATCATTTTATATCGATAGACTAGGCTTTAAAGTGGTGGATCGATTCACTCAACTGGGGCCATTTTTGCGTCCTTCCGGAACCCTCGATCACCATACCCTGTTTATCATTGAGACGCCGCCACATATGCAGGGTTGCGAGCACTTCACATTCCATTTGGCCGGTCCTAATGAATTATTACTGGCAGGCAAGCGATTCCAAGATAAAGGCTATGAAAGCTTTTGGGGACCTGGCCGACATATCTTTGGATCGAACTACTTCTGGTATTTTAACAGTCCGATGGGCGTGCACGTGGAATACGATGCGGATATGGATCTACACGATGACAGCTGGGTACCACGTGAAGCGGTGGCCGAAGCCGATGCGTCGCAAATCTTTAATTTTACCCTCGCAGCTAACTGGATGCCCGGAGGGGATCCTCATTGAGTGAGGGCGTTATTCTGGGCGAACTTGCTGAGATTCCTCCGGGAGAATCCAAAGGGTATCGCCCTGAAAATGAAGCGCAGGACCATTTGTTCGTGGTCCGCTTAACAGCCAGTAAGGTTGTCGCTTATCGCAATTCATGCCCGCATATGGGCTACGAATCGGCGCCAATGGCGTGGCGGCGCGACAGATACCTGGATGGAAGTAAACAATATATAAAATGTGGTTCTCATGGTGCTTTATTTACCCTCAACAGTGGTGAATGCATTCAGGGGCCCTGTGAAGGCCAGTTTCTGACACCAGAGAAGGTCACGGTTGATAGCAACGGTGAACTGATTTGGTGGCCACAAAGTTAAGTGAGTAATGTTATGAGCGATTCTGTGAAAAAAATCCTGATTGTCGGTGGTGGTTTTACCGGCATGTCGGCGGCTATTCTGCTTCAACAGCAAGGCGTTGAAGTGCATTTGGTTGAGCTGGATAAAAACTGGCGTACCGATGGTGCCGGTATCACTGTTAGCGGACCATCTTTGCGGGCCATCGAACAGATTGGTGTGCTGGATCAATTCAAGCAATTCGGTGCAATTTGCCAAAACGTAGACATGTTTACTGCAGATGGTAGTCATTTACGGCAAATCCCGACACCGGCAGTACCTGGAAGTTCTATTGTCGGTGGGGGCGGTATTATGCGTCCTGTACTAGCCAGGATTCTGGCCGAAGAAACGAAAAAAGCGGGTGTAAAGGTACTTCTGGGCCATACCTATGAAACGCTTGAAGATAAGGGTGATCGTGTTGATGTCAACTTTACCAATGGCGAGTCAGACAGCTACGATATGGTTGCAGCCGCAGATGGAGTATTTTCAAAAACCCGTCAGCTGATATATCCGGATGCGCCGACACCGCAGTATACAGGCCAGGTAGTCTGGCGCGCGGTAGTGGAACGTCATGGACTGGAACGTCCGGCACTATTTTATGGCCCGAATGGTAAATTAGGTTTTACGCCAGTATCTGATACCCATATGTATCTGAACTATACCGAGCAGCAGCCACAGAAAATTCGTCTTCCAGATGAGCAACTTTTACCTCATTTAAAAGGGTTAATTGCCGAATTTACCGCCCCTGTTATCGAAAAAGTCAAAGCAGAGTTAAACGAAAACTCCAGCATTCTCGCGCGTCCGCTGGAAGGTATGATTATGCAACGCCCCTGGTCTAAAGGCCGGGTATTATTGATGGGCGATGCCGTGCATGCAACAACACCACACCTTGCTTCTGGCGCGGGTATGGGCCATGAGGATGCCGTGGTTCTGGCCGATGAAGTGAAAGCTGGTGGTACGGTAGAAGAGATTCTGAAGCGTTTTGAAGATCGCAGATGGACGCGCTGTAGTCTGATCGTCGCCAACTCAAAACGACTCGGAGAAATTGAGCAAACCGGAGGCTCAAAAGTAGAGCATATGCAAATTATGGCACTCTCGATGAGTGCGTTGATGGCACCAATTTAACCATGCTGGCAGTCACCCAGTTATTTAGTCTGGAAGGAAAGCGTGCGCTGATAACCGGTGCGGCGGGGGGAGTAGGCAGTGCTATTGCCACTCTGTTTGCGGATGCCGGAGCCAGCTTGTTGCTGACAGATCGCGATGATGACACATTATCAAAGCTGTCTGTCAGTCTCGCTGAGCAAACCGATATTGATTCGCGTATCACTGATTTGTCCGACCCGGACAGCGTCAATGGTCTTTGTCATTTATTACACCGACAACCTGTTGATATTCTGGTTAATTGTGCCGGTATTGAAGGGCAGGTGGGTGGATTGGAAGATTGTTCGCCAGCGCAATGGCAACAATTAATGCAGATTAATTTACTCGCCTGTCAGCAGCTCAGTACCGCAGTGATCCCGACCATGCGAAAGAAAGGCGGGGGACGGCTTATTTATGTCGCCAGTATTGCAGGTCTGCGAGGTAACAAGGCGCTTGGACTTTATAGTGTGGCTAAAGCGGCACTTATGTCGATGGCCCGGAATTATGCGGTGCAGTGCGGACCTGACGGCATCACGGCCAATGCCATTGCTCCGGGCCTCATCAATACGCCATTGTCACAGCATTTACAGGCAAATGAGGCCTTCATGACACGTCGTTTACAAATGACACCACTCAGAAGAATTGGCGAACCCGATGAGATTGCTGCAACTGCTTTATATCTGGCCAGCCAGGCCGGTGCATTTACCACAGGTCAAACGCTGGTTGTGGACGGCGGCACTGTGATAACCGACGGAAACTAGTCTGGCGAAACGGTTTCTAACGGCAAATGTAAAGAAGTGCTGCATGGTGTTGCTTATATGTTACTGATGTGTATTCTACTATTTTGATATCAAACTCTTATTGGAAGTTATTGTGCGATTAAATCGACTTGACCTGAATTTACTGGTAGCGCTGGACGCACTGTTAACGGAAAGAAGCATTACTGTGGCGGCAGAGCGCATTTGCCTGAGTCAGCCTGCCACCAGTGGTGCATTGTCGCGTTTGCGTGAATTCTTTGACGACGAGTTGCTGGTTCGGGTTGGGTCTAAAATGCAACCAACTCCACTCGGTGAAAGCCTTGCTGAACCCGTACACAACATTCTTATGCAAATTCAGGCGACGGTTGAACGGGGGGTAGAATTTGACCCGGCATCCTGCATGCGTAACTTCAAATTTTACATTGGTGATTATAATGCGTCGGTTTTTATGACCCACGTTGCCCAACGAATAGCTGAAATAGCGCCTGGCATACAAATGGAATTTTTTATGCCCACCAATAAACCCACCGAAGAGTTGGAAAGAGGGCATGTGGATTTCATGATTATGCCAAGAGCAGTAATTCACGAAACACACCCATCCACTGATTTATTTTCTGAAGGCTTTGTCTGTATAGGTTGCGAAAACAATAGTAAGGTTACCGAGCAGATGACGTTGGAAGACTATATGAAATTAGGCCATGTGACGGTGCAGTTTGGCACCAACCGTGTGGCCAGCCAGGATCAGCTGTTACTAAAAGTTGAGTATGGCCTGGAACCACGAACAGAAATTATAACCTCAACGTTTAATGCAATCCCGCAGTTTTTGCCGGGCACCAAACGTATTGCTACGGTATATCGTCATCTTGCTGAGCACTGGCAACAGTTCTTACCAATCAAAATAGTGCCAGTCCCGGTGAAATTACCTGAGGTGACCTGGGCTATACAATGGCACAAGTTTCGAGACCATGATCCGGGTCTGAAATGGATGCGTGAGCAAATTATTGCCACAGCAAAAGAGCATTATTGTTAGCAGCGATAGACCCCTGGCTGGTTCCCCCTGAACTATCCTGCGCCACTATTTGTTCAACAAATAACAGGCCTCCGTATTCCTGAATAGTGTCAGCAAAAAACTGCTGTTACACTTTGTTTACAAATAATTCAGGAGTAAAACTTATGGCAGGCCACAACAACAAAATTGCCGTCATTACTGGTGCTGCAGGTGCATTAGGTCGCGAGTTTGCACTGGCTCTGGCACAGCGAGGCTGTGACATTGCCATCGCTGATATAAAGGATGCCTCTGAGGTTGAAGCCGAAATCAGAGCCCTGGGTCGCCGGGTTTACAGCGAAATTGTCGATTTGTCTGATAATAATCAGGTCGCTCAATTTGCTGCAAATGTATTAACCGGTTTCGGTCGAGTGGATATTCTTATTAATAATGCTGCCTACATGCCTGTGGTTCCCCTAGCAGATTTGGATATTAACGAGTTTAAAAAGTTTGAAGCCATCAATGTTGAAGCTGCTTTCATTTTGGCTAAGCGTTTTGGTAGCGGGATGGTGGAACGTGGCTATGGTCGAATTCTGCAAATAGCGTCCAGTACCACCGGTACACCAATGCCGGGGTTCAGCGCGTACGTAACCACTAAAATGGCTGGTATTGGTTTAACCCGAGCACTGGCGGCTGAATTCAGCAGTAATGGGGTGAGAGTCAATGCACTGTCACCGGGGCTTACCCGCACACCAGAGTCAGCAAAAAATTTACCACCTGAACTTTTTGATGCCGTGAAAAACAACCTTCAGCTAATCAAACAAACCGAAGAGCCCCAGGACTTAGTGGGCGCTATGTTGTATTTGACGTCGGAAGAATGTGGTTTTGTCACGGGCCAAGTCATTAATTGTGACGGCGGCGTAAATTTTTAACGGAGTAATTTATGAAATTAGCAACCCTTAAGAACGGTACAAGAGACGGAAAGTTAGTCGTTGTGTCGAAGAATTTGAGCCAGGCTGTTGAAGCTGCAGACATTGCCGTGACAATGCAATACGCCATTGAAAACTGGTCAGAAGTAGAGGGGCTGTTATCGAGTCTTTATGAAGCGCTTAATGATGGAAAATGTCATAACAGTTTTACTTTTGACCCTTATCAGGCCATGGCGCCTCTGCCTCGCTGTCATCAGTTTATTGATGCATCGGCTTTTTTAAATCATGGCAATATCATGGAAAAGGCCTTTAATCTGGACGTTAAGAAAGATCCGAATATACCTATCCTGATTCAGCGTCAGAGTGACGATTTTAAGGGCCCTCACGAAGACTACGCGTTTATCACTGAAGAAGATAACGCCGATTTTGAAGGGGAATTCGCGGTCATTACTGATGATATTCCCTTAGGCACGCCAGCCGATAAGATTGAGTCGCATATCAAATTAGTAACCATGTTAAACGACATGAGTATGCGTAAGCACTTGTTCCGCGAGTTGCAGATGGGCTTTGGTTTTATCCTGGCTAAACCGGCCACTGTATTTGCACCAGTTGCTGTTACGCCTGATGAACTTGGTGATGCCTGGAAAGAGGGGGGTATTCACCTTGATATGCACGTAAGCCGCAATGGTGAATGGTTCGGTAATCCAAATGGTGGAGAGATGGACTTCACTTTTGGTCAGATCCTAGGCCATATCGCTTATAACCGCAACATCAAAGCTGGCATGGTGTTAGGTTCCGGTACAGTCTCTAATAAAGGCTGGAAAGAAGTAGGCTCTGCCTGCCTGGCCGAACGTCGTGCGCTGGATATCCTTGAGACAGGTGAAGTAAAAACCGACTTTTTGAAGTTTGGTGAAACTCTGCAATTTGATGTTAAAGATGCAGAGGGTCAGTCTGTTTTCGGTATGATTGATCACAAAATGGTTAAAGCGTAAAAGCGATAACTCAAACATCGTTTTACCAAGAATAAGCCGGGGCGTTTAAAACAGCACCCCGGCTTTTTAGTAATTGAAATAGTTAGCACCTGTTTAGAGCAAGGGAATTTTTTTGATTACGGAGGCATTTAAATCGCGAAAGCGGCTTAGAAATTCTAAGTCATAAAAGATAAAGTCCTTCAAGTACAAACCTGAAGGGCAGTGTTTGTGACTAGTGCATGCACTAAAGCTTTACAAGCCTTAGTGAGAAGACACTTCTTTAGCGGGTTGGACACGGCTGTTCTGGACGAAAAAGACAGCGATGAAACACATCACCAGAGCAACAACAGCGAAGGCCTGAAAAGCCTGCAAAAAGTTTTCCTCACCTACCTGAGTCAGCACAAACGCAAAGCTTAATGTGGAAGCAAACTGGCCGATGGCGAAAGTTGATTGCCACATGCCTGTGCCGCGGCCCCTAACGGTAAACTCTAACTTTGAAACCGCCCAGGTCAGCATGGTAGGTAATAATAACCCTGCTCCAAACTGATTAATAAAGCCCGTAACAATCAGCATTTCCGGCGATGTCGACTGCGACATACCAAAAAAGCCCAGTGCTAGAATACCGAACTCAAGTATAACCAGATTTCTGACCGAGAGATGATGATGAGCATAGCGGTAGGCAATAGCCCCTGCAGGTACACCAATACTGGCAATGGCGAGCAACAGTCCGGCTTTACCCGGATCATTGATGTCAAAGGTACCCAAAGCCGTACTTAACTGGAATTGCAAAATGTAAAACATCACGCCACCCACCAGTGTAAAACCGCACACCTTTAGCATGTGCGACCAGGGAAAAATAGCTGCTCCGTCGCCTTTGGCACTGTGATCAATTAGATCATGCTGATGTCCTTCTTTTTTACCAATTTCCCAGGTAAAAAAGATGACTCCGGCCATCATTATCAGTGCAACGCCATAGATTGCAAATGGACCCCTCCAGCCGTACTCTGAGCCGAGGAAACCTGCCAGTGGGAACAAACACATCGCTGATAATGAAGCCATTGCAGCCTGACTACCGAGCCATTTATCGCGCTGATCACCGGTAAAAAAGTCTCCGATCAGAGTGGTACTGCAGGTAATAACTATTGCTTCGCAAACTCCCACACCAATTCGAGAAATTAACAATGGCCAGTAATTATCAATAACCAGGGGCAGTAAACCACAGATTGAATAAAGGCCCATCGACCAGATAAGCAGGCGACGCCGACCAATATTATCAGCAAGCCAGCCGGCAACGGGGGCGCCAAGGGCTATACACAAGGCGGGTATTGATATCAGCATCGGTACCAGATAGTTAGCTCCCTCTATATCACCAAAAGCTTCCATTAGTTTGGGCATAATAGGAGCCAGTAACACAGCCCCCATTACAGTTAAGGTGATTGGCAGTATTAAAATAATGCCTTGTAGGGTACCCGCTGTTCTTGTTGTCATAATTATTACTCGCTAAGGGGGAGTGGTGCTGTTTAGTCTTTGCCAAACAGCATGCCGATAATGGAAACAAGCTTTTTGGGTGTTATGGCCAGTTTCATTGCTCTGCGCAGGTCACCGGGTCCTAGACGAGCGACCAAAGGCATAGTCCCGAAGGTCTTTCCTTTAATGACGAGCTCATCGTCCTCGGTCTCTATGCTGTTTACCTGCATTAACTCCGCATCGTTCTCGTCAAATAAACGCATGGCGCCGTCCTTCGGTGCTGTTGAACGCGCTTTCTGACGAATTACCTCTTTGCCTTCGCCTGTCTGAAAGGTACTGTCAAAGTCCATTCCGAAATCTTCGAACATGACCATTGCTGCAGCGCGACCTGCGCCAACAACACCACCAGCAGGAGGCATTGAAGGACCTACCAGATAAAGGCTGTCCAGCCCGGGTATGCGGAACTGGCCTAAATCCGGAGTAGGGCGGTGACCCACACTTTGATAGAAATAGGGCGCTACACCATGTACATCGCCACGAACCATGGAGTTTGGTGAGTTACGTTCTAAATCCAGAGGTGAATAGAATTTATGGGCAACGATATTGTCGCTGTTTAAGTTAGAAACAAATTTACTTTGTTGCTGACGGCGAATTTCACCGTACTCTTCCTTGTACTCATCCCAGCGAGAGGTGCCTCCTTCGAAAAGCTCATAAGGTGCAAAGCCGGTACTGTGCCACATGCCTGCACCTTCAGGGACCCGGGTCGGATCGGTTTTCGATTCGTCATTGCCGGCTGAGAACATGATGTCGGTGAGTTCGCCACGTTTTAAGGCATCAAAGTCACGCTGCATATCGGCCATACTTTCGTGCTGGCAGAGGGTCAGCATGATGGCTTTCTCGACATCTTTCTCTGGTGTGTGGAACTGGATTTGTTCGCGTAAATCATAATGAGAAACAAACAGACTGAACGCCGCCAGACTGGCATTTTCTGCACGTTTAAGAACGGGTTCCTGCACACCATCAACGAACTGACGGATTTTATGAGGATGCATGGAGCCGATGACGGCATCTTTAGCCATGATTTTTTCGCCGTCCATCAACTCAACGCCAACGGCTTTTCCGCCTGATACGAGGATGCGTTTAATTTCGCTGTTGTAACGAATTTCACCGCCGGTTGCATCAATGGCTTTGACCATGGATTCTGACAGTTTACCGGAACCACCCCAGGGCTGAGATACACCGTAGGTATGCATCAGGGCAGTAAACATGATGGTACCCATGCCTGTTCCCAGTTCATCCGGTAACTGAAGATTTTCAGACACCGCGCGGGCAATGTGCATTTTGACTTTGTCGTGAGTAAACCAGGTGTTGATAATCTCCAGGCTGCTACGTTGCATAAAGTCCATCATCAGACGGCCTTCTTCACTGCTGTCCAGCATCGCCATTAACGCACCAAGGGGAGGTTGTGGCTTGTACATGCCTGGCATAATCATAGGAAGCATGGTTTGACCTAGCTGAACGAATTTGCGATAGGCTTCTGCATCCTGAGGAGAAATCCTGGCCATACATTCGCAGGTTTTATCCAGGTCCTGATAAGTCATTAATACTGATTGATCAGCAAATATAGTTGCATGAGGCACATCAGAATACTTGTACTTCATGTCATATTTAGCGAACAAATCCAGCTCATCATTGGTGATCATGGGGTTAGCCTGGATCATGATGTGCACACTGGAATGCAGATCGTGATGATAGCCTGGTGTTAAAATTTGTTGGGTGGCAACACCGCCACCGGCGTAGCCATGACGCTCAAGCAGCAATACTTTTTTACCGGCTTTGGCTAAATAAGCACAGGTTGTCAGGCTGTTGTGGCCTGCACCCATGGCAATTACATCATAATTCGACATCGGAAAACGCTCCTGACTGCTTAAGGGTGTTTTTCGGGAAGTGGTTCGCCATTGACTTCGGCTGCGGTAGCCTCCGTTAATATGAACACTATTCGGCAAACTTCACTTTCACTGGGGTTACGCCACAGATGAATGGTGCCTCTTTGCACTACGATATCACCTGCGCCGAGCAAGGTTTTTTGTCCATCATCCAGTTCAAGCTCCAGTTCCCCACATAACACAATGCCGTAATCCAGGCTGTTAGTGCGGTGAAACGGTGATGCTTTGCCTGGTAGCATATCAACCACCCTGATGACGGAACCACCATGCAGCGTCAGACCGGCATCTCGAAGGCGGCCATCTGTTTCGTCATTATTGTCTACCGGGAGGTCAGGTGCTGTCCAGATTAGTGCAAATTCAGCGTCGCCACTGTTAACTAGTTTGGTTTCAAACTTCTGATCATCTTTAAATATGGCTTTGCCGTTCTCATCGTGGCCGGTCACAACACGGCGCACATCTTTTAATTTGCCCATTAACGTCTCACTTTCATATCTATAACATGTATCTAATAAAATAGCAGTGTAAATGCTTGGCTTAAGTTCACAAATCCGTTGTGCCGATAGCACTTATTGTGTATACGAATGAAAAACTTTCTTAATAAATACAATTTGTTAGAGGTGGTTATAAGTAACGCTCCCCATCCTTTACCAGGTATAGGACGGGGAGACTTTCAGGGTTAGAAGTTAACCGTTGCCCGAATGCCGTAGGTCATATCCAAGCCGTACTGTCCCATTGCAACGCCCAATAAGGGGCTCTGGGTTGAAGTGAGTCGATGCTTGTTTTCCAGGTTGTGAGCAAACAAACCTACCGTCCAGTCGCCATCAGTATCTTCAAGCGTGACATTCACATTAGTGGTGGAGTAGGCTTTGATGTTTTCATGGGCCAGATTATTAAAGCCTGACACCTGATCATCCTGCCAACGGGTATCAAGGGCCAGTACCAGGTTCATGGTATTAAATGGCACCACGTGTTCTACACCTAATTGATAGGACCACTCAGGCGAGTAAATAGATTGGCTGCCGGAACAGTCAAACTCCATGACCGGCGTTCCATCATCCAGTGCTCCCACCACTTCCATTGGGCAATTGATGTTGTGACGTGGTCAACCAAATTCACACAACCCAGTTAAGCCGCTTTTCCTAAATTAGC
>NZ_CAJXQY010000103.1 GCF_913058315.1 uncultured Alteromonas sp.
CGTATGCCCGGTGGTGTGAGAGGACGGCGGGAGTAATCCCGCCTCCTACTCGATCATAACATTTGTCCCTATCCATTGCCCGACAACTGTTATACCCAGCGCTTTTTCACCGTTATTCTTTAGTCTAAATAGCCGTGTTTGCAGATTTAATAAGCTGCTGATTTAGAGTGCCTTTTAATTTAAACCTCCGAAACTGTCCTCATCTGGTTAAAAATCGTCCTTGCTAAGCGGCAGGACTATCATTAATATCCGCTTTGTCGCAAATGTCATTAAAATCATAAAAGTTTTAAAATACACAAAAGTTATTGATGAGTGCGTCGGAACAGGTAGATGCCGAATGCATCCAGACTTAAAATAAAAAGCCCGCTAATCGCTACTTACATTCGGTTTAGTGGGAGAAGGTAAGGTAGTTATGGCAGAGTTAGTCAGTTCGTTAAAGCATCCACTCAGTTTCAGAGGAGGCTGGTTTTGGTTATCATTTATTGTACTTTTAACTTCCTGGTTAACTGCGTATACGCAACAAGCGGCACTTTCTCTGACTATTTTATCGCTGGCCGTAATGGCGTCCGTGGCCAGAACCGCCCGCGATCAACAGGCCCTTAACGACCTCGAACTTGCTCTGGAGACTGAGCGCAACCCTCAGGAGCCCGTTACTCAGGTACCTGAGCGGATGCAACGAATCAACAGTTCACTTTACACGTTGCTGGCTGAGTGTGAGCTAAACATTCAGCGGGTTAAATCTACGCAGGATGATGCAGTAGAAACGCTGTCTGCCGCCTTTGGTACATTGCGTGCCCTGGTAGAAGAGCAAAACCAGCTCACTTATGCCCTGCTTAAATCCGACACCGACGGTGAAAAAGTGTATGCCGTGCAGTTGCAGCAATTTGTTGAAGAGACCGACCAGACCCTGATGTCGTTTATCGATACCAGTGAGCAAATCAGTCAATCAACCCAGTCGTTAATGACGCAGGTCAACACTATCTGCGAAGCCATGCCTACAGTGCAAAAAGCACTCAGTGATATTGATTCTATTTCATCGCAAACCAATCTGCTGGCACTCAATGCAGCCATTGAGGCTGCCCGGGCAGGCGAAGCAGGACGTGGTTTCGCAGTCGTTGCCGACGAGGTTCGTAAGTTGTCTACCCGCTCAACTGAATTCAGCGGTGTGATTACCCAGCAAATGAGCATGATCGCTGACCTTATCGTCAAACTCGAAAAGGAAGCGCGCTTTGTGGCGGACATGGATGTAAGCAATGTGACTTGCAAGAAAGATCACATTAAAGCGCAACTGCTGAGTATTGCTGAGAAAGCCCGGAACGATATGTCGGTTACCGAACAACTGGAAAGTCTGAACAGTCAGTTTTCAGCCACTATTGGCGATGCTATTCGTGGCATGCAGTTTGGGGATATTAACGGGCAAAACCTGATCCACACCAGTGGCATTCTCTCGATGGTGAAAGATCAACTGGACACTCAGGATATGGCGCACATTGAAGCACAAATTGAAGATTATCAGGGGCAGCTGGTCGCCAGAGGCCAACTGGACCATAACCCTGTCTCGGCGTCATCGATGGACGCCGGTGACGTGGAATTATTTTAACTAAGTCGTGTTAAGCAGAGGACATCCCATGAGCAAAAATATCCTAGTTGTCGATGATTCTGTCTCCATTCGTCAGATGGTGGAGGCCACACTCCGGGCGGCGCAGTTTAATGTGACCCTGGCGCAAGATGGTCAGGACGCGCTTGATAAATGCAGTAGTGGCCAGTTTGATTTTGTCCTGACAGACCAGAATATGCCGCGTATGGATGGCTTAACATTGATCCGGGCGCTGCGCAGTAAGGCGCAGTTTAGCAAAACGCCCATTGTGGTACTGACCACTGAATCGAGCGATGACATGAAGCAAAAAGGCAAAGCTGCGGGCGCTACCGGCTGGATGGTAAAGCCATTTTCACCGGACGTATTACTTAATGTACTCAAACGGGTACTGGGCTAAATCGGCGAAGCGGTTGCAGAGGTGAGTATGTCTATAGATGTCGAACAGTTCCATAGCGTGTTCTTTGATGAAAGTGAAGAACATTTGCAGGCAATGGAAGACTTGCTGATGACCATCGATGTGGATGCGCCGGATATGGAGGAGCTCAACAGTATTTTCCGGGCGGCTCATTCCATTAAAGGCGGCAGCGGTATCTTTGGTTTTGACCAATTAACCGGGCTTACCCACATCATGGAAACATTGCTGGATAAAGCCCGTAATCAAGCCATTCAACTTAATTCAGCCATTGTCGATTTGTTTCTGGAAACGGTTGATATTCTGAAAGCCACGCTGAACGCTTATCGCGAGCAGCAGCCGCTGCCAGAAGCAGAAATTGCGGCGGGGATTAGTCAGTTGGAAGCGACATTAAGCGCGCTTGATGCTGCCCCCCCGGCCTTTGACAAGTTGGAAGACGAGGATTGTGAGGAAGATGCGGGGTTTGGCTTCTTTGATGACTTGCCTGACGCGAATGCGGTTATCGAGGCGGGCATTAATAACAGCGACACAGACGACTTATTTGGCGATCTGGCCTTTGGCTCGGAATCGCAGGACGCCGCGCCGGAGACAGCCAGTGATGGGGCTGCAGAAGATGACGGCTTCGGTTTTTTTGATGAGATACCCGCGCCAGTGGCAGTAAAGGAAGAAAAAGAGGAAGAGGCATTTGGCTTTTTCGAAGACCTGCCTGAACCGCCAGTAGCCCCCGCGGTGAATGTTACGCCCATCAAAAGTGCTGCGAAAAAGCCCGCTGCCACTAAAACGAATAGCAGTCAAAGCAAAGAGTCCGGCTCAATTCGCGTAGATACCGCCAAAATTGATGGCATGGTCAACCTGGTTGGCGAGCTGGTGATAACGCAGTCGATGTTGTCCATGATTGGCCGTGATATTGAAGGGCAATCAGGGGAAATGCTGCAGGCAGCCATCGACGAATTACAGCGTAATACCCGGGAAATCCAGGAGTCGGTCATGTCGATGCGGATGTTACCGGTCAATATGACATTTAACCGTTTCCCACGGGTAGTTCGCGACTTGTCACAAAAACTCGGTAAGCAGGTCAGGCTGGTAATTGAGGGCGGCGGCACAGAAATAGATAAAAGCCTGATTGAGAAGCTGGTGGATCCGCTAACACATCTGGTACGCAACAGTATTGACCACGGTATTGAGTCGCCACACATCCGCACTGAGGCGGGAAAGCCTGAGTCCGGAACGGTTGTCCTCAGTGCGCAGCAAAAAGGTAGCAGTATTATTATCAGCATCAGTGATGATGGCGCTGGATTAGACCGTGAACGCATTATGGATAAAGCCGTGCAAAACGGGTTGCCGGTATCTCTGGACATGCCTGACAGCGAAGTCTGGCAACTTATTTTCCAACCGGGCTTTTCCACCGCGGCAGAAGTGACCGACGTGTCTGGTCGCGGTGTGGGGATGGATGTGGTGCGTCGTAACATTGAGTCTATCGGCGGGCGCATTGAAATCGAATCAACTCTGGGCCAGGGCTCATCGTTCAGCATTCATCTGCCACTCACCCTGGCGATAGTGGATGGGATGTGCGTCACCGTAGGTGAGCAAATCTTCGTGATGCCATTGCTTAATATCATTGAGTCTTTCCAACCCAAAGCAGAGCAAATACAGACCATTGGCAACGACAGCGTGCTGTGGATCCGGGATGAATACTGGCCGCTGGTACCACTGCATCAGATGATGCAGGTAGACGACGCAATTCTGGCGCCTACCGAAAGCATTATTGTGCTGTTAGAGAGCGGTAAACACCGTTTTGGTGTGCAGGTTGATGCACTCATGGGACAGCAACAGGTCGTTATTAAAAGTCTTGAAAAGCATTACAAAAAGGTCGCTGGCGTGGCCGGTGCAACCATTATGGGCGATGGCAAAGTAGCGTTGATTATCGACGTTGATTCCATGGCTCAGTCCTGCCAGTTAAACATTAAACATGAGGTGTGTGCATGAGCGATTCAACCTTACAGCAATCACCCGTGGCATCCAATGAAAAGGAATTTCTGAGTTTTGTACTGGGCAAGGAGCATTATGCCCTGGATATCACGACGGTCAAAGAAATCCGCGGCTATGAGGCAGCGACCAAAATCGCCAATGCGCCGGCCTTTATTAAAGGGGTATTAAACCTGCGGGGCGACATTGTACCGATTGTCGATTTACGTCTGAAATTCAATGTAGGCGAGGCGACTTACAACCAATTCACCATTGTGATCATGCTCCATGTCCATGAGCGGATTGTCGGCGTCGTAGTCGATGGGGTGTCGGATGTAGTGCGACTTACCGACGAACAGATATTACCGCCGCCTGAGTTTGGTGTGGCGTTCGACAGTCAGTATTTACACGGTTTGTCTGAGGTGGATGACACCATGGTCATCCTGGTCAATATCGAAAAACTGATCACCAGCGATGCATTAGCGCTGGTGGATAACAGTCAGAGTATGTCACTGGCCGGTTAAGTTCGGTGCTAACTGGCAAGGTTTTTAATTACAGAATTTTGCGTGAAGGCCCAAGGTAGGTCGGCACGCAGCAAGACAAAATGGTGGAGTAAAATCATGGGTGTATTAAACATTTTCAATCAGGAAGCCCTGAAAAAAGCACAGCAACAAGCACTGGTTCAAAATAAGGCGCTGGATGCCAGTTCTTCAAGTCTGATGGTGCTCAATCACGATGGCATTATTACTTATACTAACCCGGCACTGCGTAACTTGTTCAGGCTTCGTCAGGCCGAGCTACAAACGAATTCTGCTCAGTGGCAGGCAGAAATGCTCACTGGTCAGCACTGTAGTGTGATCAAGTCAGATTTAAGCAGTCGCTTACTTAACGCCGGTCAGAAACAATCAGTCACTATTGGTGAATGCACGCTGGATCTTAACGTCACTGCGGTGCAAGGCCCTAATGGCCAGATAGAAAGTTATGTACTGGAATGGTTTGACGAACAGGAGCATCAACTGGCTTTTGGGAAGATCGCCGCCATGGAGCGTTCGCAGGCGGTGATCGAGTTTAATTCAGACGGCATCATTGAAAATGCCAATGAGTTATTCCTGAACGCCATGGGTTATCGTCTGGACGAAATCAAAGGTCAGCATCACAGCTTGTTTGTTGATACCGCCTACGCACGCAGTGCTGAGTACAAAGCGTTCTGGCAAGTTTTACGCAGTGGTGATTATCATAGCGGTGAATTCTGCCGCTACGATAAGCACGGCGAGGCAGTGTGGATCCAGGCCAGTTACAATCCGGTACTGGATCAAGCTGGAAAAGTGGTCAAAGTGATCAAGTTTGCAACCGATATCACAGCGACTAAAACACGCGATGCCGACCTCTGCGGCCAGATTGATGCCATCAGTAAATCTCAGGCGGTCATCGAGTTTGATCTTCAGGGGACTATTTTAAACGCAAACGAGAACTTTCTGGCCACTGTTGGTTATAGCCTCGATGAAATCAAAGGTCAGCACCACAGTAAATTTGTCAGCAGTGCCCATGCCGCCAGTCCGGAATATGCCAGCTTCTGGCAGAAGCTAAAAGCCGGTCAGTTTTTTGTTGGGGAGTATCAGCGCTTTGGTAAAGAAGGGAAGGAAATCTGGATCCAGGCCAGCTATAACCCGATCATGGATTTGACCGGTAAACCCTTCAAAGTCGTTAAATATGCTACCGACATTACGGAGACTAAACTTCGCAACGCTGATTATTCCGGTCAGTTGGAAGCCATCGGTAAGTCGCAGGCTACCATCGAGTTCACGCCGGACGGCACCATTCTGACCGCCAATGAAAACTTCCTCAATACCGTGGGTTACACGCTGGAAGAAATCAAGGGGCAGCATCATCGTTTGTTCGTTGAGACCAAAGAGCAAAACAGTTCAGCGTATAAATCGTTCTGGAATGATCTGAAAAACGGTAAATTTTTTGCGGGAGAATTTAAACGCATCAGTAAAAGCGACGAAGAAATCTGGATTCAGGCTTCTTACAACCCGATTTTTGATATGAACGGCAAAGTCTTCAAAGTGGTGAAATATGCCACGAATATCACTGCAGAAAAGCAGAAAAATGCCTATTTCGAAGGTCAGCTGGATGCCATCGGTAAATCCCAGGCAGTCATCGAGTTTGATCTGGATGGCGTTATTCTCAGTGCCAATGAAAACTTCTGCAATACGCTCGGCTACAGCCTGGATGAAATCAAAGGTAAACATCACGGCCTGTTTGTGGAAAAAGAGTATAAAAACAGCGCAGAGTACGCGGCATTCTGGGACAAGCTGAATAAGGGCATCTACGCCTCTGGTGAGTTTAAGCGGATCGCAAAGGATGGGCGTGAAATCTTTATCCAGGCTACTTATAACCCCATCATGGACCAAAACGGCAAGCCATTTCGCGTGGTCAAGTTTGCCACTGATGTAACAGCCCGGACCAAAGCAGTAAACGAAATGAAGCACATCATGCATTCGTTGTCGAAGGGGGATTTGAACTGCCGCATTGAACAGGAGTTTGAAGGCGACTTCAAAGATCTGGGTATTGCCACTGACCAGTTCATTAAAGACATGCGAACCACCATCATGGACATCAGAAACGTCATGACTCAGCTAGCCGCCGGTGATTTAACCTGCAGCATTGAGCACGAGTTTGAAGGTGACTTTAAAGTGCTGGGTGAAGCGATTAATCAGTTTATCTTCAACATGCGTTCAACTATCGGTGAAATTAATACCGCAGTAGAAACCATCAACACAGCATCTTCTGAAATTGCCTCCGGTAATGCAGACTTATCGTCTCGTACCGAACAACAGGCATCGAGTCTGGAAGAGACATCATCAAGTATGGAAGAGCTCAACGGTACGGTGAAGTTGAACGCCGAGAATGCAGAGCAAGCCAATGGGCTGGCTGCCCAGGCCTGTGACGTAGCGGCCCAGGGGGGCGACATGATTCGTCAGGTTGTCAGCACAATGTCGTCGATTAATGAATCTGCCCAGGAAATTTCTGACATCATCGGTGTGATTGACGGAATTGCTTTTCAAACCAACATTCTTGCCCTGAATGCGGCGGTGGAGGCTGCCCGTGCAGGGGAGCAAGGCAGGGGCTTTGCTGTGGTGGCAAGCGAAGTTAGAACGCTGGCGCAGCGTTCGGCGGAAGCAGCTAAGGATATTAAAGAGCTGATTTCCGACTCGGTAAGCAAAATTACCACCGGCAATGAACTGGTTAACCGTTCAGGTGAAACCATGAACGATGTGGTCAATTCGATTAAACGGGTGAATGACATCATGTCAGAAATTGCTGCGGCGTCTGTTCAGCAAGCCTCTGGGATCGACGAGGTGAGCAAAGCCGTGGTGCAAATGGATGAAATGACACAGCAAAATGCCGCGTTGGTGGAAGAGGCTGCCGCAGCGGCAGACAGCTTACGCCAACAGGCCAGCCAGCTCTCTGACCGCGTCTCGAGCTTTAAACTGGATACCGCGGCAAGCACACCCGTGGGCATTGCCGCTCCGTCGGCACCTAAAACGCTGAATGTACCGCCGGTGGCCAGAAAGCTTAATGGCAGCGGGTTCAACGGGCAAAGCCTTTCCGGGGCACTGTTAAAGCCTGCGGTGTCGGCAGAAGATGAGTGGGAGTCGTTCTAAAGATGGACGCGGTAGCTTTACAACAAGAGCGTGAGTTCGTGTTCCAGCGCGCGGACTTTGACAAAGTTCGCGCCAGCCTGATGCAGAAAGCGGGTATCAGGCTGACCGACGCCAAGGACGGTTTGGTGTATAGCCGCCTGGCAAGACGCATTCGCGCTCTGGGGCTGTCTAGTTTTGCCGAGTATCTGGATTTCGTGGATGGCTCAAATGCCGAACAGGAACAGTTCGTTAATGCACTGACCACTAATCTGACCTCATTCTTTCGGGAGCCGCATCACTTTGATGCGCTGGCCGGGTACCTGCAGCAACACCCGCAAACCACCACTATCTGGTGCGCAGCGAGCAGTACAGGAGAGGAGCCGTACTCTATTGCCATGGTTGTCGCTGAGGTATTTGGCTCATTCAAAACGCCGGTCAAGATTATTGCATCGGATATCGACAGTAATGTACTGGCCACGGCTCGCGAGGGCGTGTATCCCAGCAGGAACATCGAGCAAATTCCGCCACAGCGACGTAAATCGTTTTTTCAGCGAGGTCGCGGCAGCCAGTCTGACAAGGTGCGGGTAGTCAGGGAGCTCCGCGATATGGTGACTTTCAGACAAATTAATCTACAGCAAGCGGATTGGGGGTTTGGCCAGCCAGTCGACATTATCTTTTGCCGCAATGTGATGATCTATTTCGATAAATCAACCCAGCTTAAAGTACTCAACCGTATGGTGCAGCTGTTGAAGCCTGACGGGCTTTACGTGGCCGGTCATTCTGAAAACTTTAACCATCAAACACATCTGGTAAGGCCCATTGGCAAAACGCTTTATCAGCCGGTGAAAGCCGCTAATGGCACATAACGCGGAACGCTTTACCGATGCGCCAACCGCTTATTTTGACCCGTATTTTCAACGTGCCGCGGTAAAGCTATTGCCCGGTCAATACTATGTCACAAGCGGTGAAACCATGATCGTTACTACGCTTGGGTCTTGCGTGGCGGCTTGCGTACGGGATCGCGTAAGCGGTATTGGCGGGATGAATCACTTTATGTTGCCGGCCGTGATCAGAGCCGATCAACAAACGGCAAAAACGTTTACCCGGTATGGTCAGCAAGCCATGCAAACGTTGCTGGAAACCCTGCAACGCATGGGAGCAAAACCGGCAAACTATGAGGCTAAGGTGTTTGGCGGTGGAAAGGTGATGGACGGGTTCGAAAGCTGTGACGTGGGCACCCAGAACGCCCGTTTTATTGAGCAGTATATGGCGTTACACCAGATCCCTATAGTGTCGCGGGATCTTTATCAGGACTATGCCAGGAAGGTGTATTTTTTACCACAAACCGGTGAAGTACAGATGAGACGAATTCGCCGGTTAAACAACACCACCATTATTGAACGTGAAAAGGAGCATCGCTCCTGTTTGTCACGTCAGGTTGTGGGCTAGTTCAACAGAGGTTGTTATGGCAATAAAAGTACTAGTTGTTGATGATTCTGCCTTAATTCGCCAACTATTGGCGCAAATAATTGATTTAGCACCGGGTTTGCAACTGGTGGGAGCGGCGCCTGATGCCTATGTGGCAAAGAAAATGGTGTTGGAGCATGCCCCGGACGTTATCACGCTGGATATTGAAATGCCCAAAGTCAATGGCCTGCGCTTTCTGGAGGTTCTGATGCAGGCCCGGCCAACGCCGGTACTGATGATATCAACCTTAACCCAGGAAGGGGCTGAAGCGACCTTGCGTTCACTGGAACTGGGCGCTATCGATTTTATTCCTAAACCCAGGCTGGGCGTTGCTCAGGGCATTAAAGACTACAGTGATATGATCATTGAAAAAATACAAACCGTGGCCAGAGCCCACGTACGCAAACCCCGACAACAACCGGTCACCTCAGCCGCCAGAGTGCAGTTTTCGGGGACCGAGAAAATACTTGCCATTGGTGCGTCTACAGGCGGTACCGAGGCAATTAAGCAGGTCCTTAGCGGGTTGCCGGGTAATTCACCGGCAACGGTGATTACCCAGCACATGCCTCCGGGTTACACCTCGACGTTTGCTAAACGGCTGGATGCGGCCAGCGCTATGCAGGTTCGCGAAGCTAAAGGCGGTGAGCGCTTATTACCGGGTTGTGCTTACTTAGCCCCCGGTGATAAACACATGATTGTAGAGCGTAGCGGTGCAGACTATCGGATCCTGCTTGATGGCGGCATGCGGGTCACCGGCCATAAGCCCTCCGTGGATAAATTGCTTGAGTCGCTGGTAACGGCTGCCGGGGCCAATGTTGTGGCAACACTGCTCACCGGGATGGGGAAAGATGGCGCCGCTGGCATGCACAAGCTCAAGCAGGTTGGGGCTTCCACCTTTTGCCAGGATAAGGATTCTTGCGTGGTGTTTGGCATGCCTAAGGCCGCTATTGAAATGGGCGCTGCGGATCATGTGGTCTCGCTGGACAAAATGGCGGCAAGATTAATTGATGAATTTGTGCGTCTTGGTGCCGGTTCCCGCCTGTAGAGAGCTGTATTGCTCTAACGCCGAGCGCTATGGCAGGCTGATCAATGACATTTGCATGTCAAAGGGGTAAGCTTAGCAAAACTCATTGGACCTGTTTGACTGCCCGTTGCCGGGGCTGACAGGCCATTTGCTAAAGAGAACCGATAACATGAATGCAAATGTCGTACTAAGCGGTGTTGGCTTGTGGACGCCGCCCTACAAAATTACCAATCAGGAACTGGTGGAGAGCTACAACGCCTGGGCTGAGGCCTACAATCAAACACATCAGGCGCAGATTGAAGCCGGTGAACTTACCGCTAAGCCTTTCTCCAGTGCCGAATTTATCGAGAAAGCCTCGGGGATTAAAAGCCGCTACATTTACCGTAAGGAAGGCGCGCTGGATATTGCACGTATGCGCCCGGAGATCCCTGAGCGCGGCGAAGGGGAGTTATCCAATCAGGCGGAAATTGCCATAGAGGCGGCGAAGCTGGCGATGGCAGATGCCAACAAGACAGTTGCTGACATTGACGCGGTGATAGTGGCCTGCGCTTATACCCAGCGCTCCTATCCGGCCATTGCCATTGAAGTGCAGCATGAACTGGGTATCGACGGGTTTGGTTTTGACATGCTGGTAGCCTGTTCCGCGGCGACCTTTGGCATGCACAGAGCCTGGGAAATGATAGCGTCGGGCAATGCTAAATGTGTGCTGGTGATTAATCCTGAACTGGTATCCCCCCAGGTCAACTACACCGATCGCGACAGCCATTTTATTTTTGGTGACGTGGCCACGGCAACCATTCTTGAAACGGCCGAAACGGTTAGCACTGATACCGCTTTTGATATTCTCAGTACGCAGGCGAAAACCGTTTATTCAAATAACATCCGCTCTAACTTTGGTTACATGAGCCGGGCCAATGATGTGGATCCGTTTGGGCCTGATAAACTCTTTCATCAGGCCGGTCGTCGCGTATTTAAAGAAGTGTGCCCCATGGCGGCAGAGCATATCGCCAATCACCTTGCGCTGCATGGGCTGACCTCGGAAAACGTAAGTCGCTGGTGGTTGCATCAGGCCAACATCAATATGAATACGCTGATTTGCAAAAAGTTGTTAGGCCGGGATGCTAACCGTGAAGAAGCGCCGATTGTGCTGGATGAGTATGCTAACACGGCTTCAGCCGGCTCGATTATCGCGTTTGCCTTACATCATCAGAATCTGGCCCGTCAGGATGTCGGGGTGATTTGTTCCTTCGGGGCGGGATACTCGATTGGCAGCCTGGTCGTCCGCAAAAGGTAGCTGGAAGCCAGAGGCAGATTGTGATAGAAAATAACCAATAAATAGAGGGGGTTAATCTTCCCCTCTCTGGCAGTGTACGACAAATACTGCAGCCCACCACAACTGCCTCGGTGTAACAGTAGGACAACAAATGATTGCAGATATCGGCTACGGCCTGAATAGTATTGGTTACCTGGTCTTGTTGTTATTGCTGTTTACCGTGCGTAAACCGGGGCTGGCCAAGTATATGCTGAGTCTCGCGACGCTGGTAACCCTGCTGTGGTCACTGAGCTTTGTCTCGTTTTTAAGCGGTCCTCTGAGCGTTTTCCACTTACTCCAGGCGGATACGATTAAGCAGGGGATCTGGCTGCTGTTTATTGCCAGCTGTCTGAAAAATGACTTTGCTAATATCTGGCAGGTGCTGCGTCAGCCAGCCACCTTATTTGCCCTGTTAGTGCCTGCGGTGGCGTTTTTGAGCCCCTGGTTTATTCAGGTCGATATTACCTGGCACTTCCTTATGCAAACCCTTATTGCGCTGGAAGTGTTAATTCTGCTTGAAGTTCTGTATCGACAGGTTGGGCAGGATCAATGGGCGTACAAGCCGCTGGCGTTGTATCTGGGCGCCACAAACCTGTTCGAATTTGTGTCTTATGCTAACGCCACCATGATTGCCAGTGTCGAACCTGGCTTCATTGCCGCCCGCGGTTATATTTACCTGCTGATGCTACCGTTTCTGGTGATTGCTACGCGGCGTATTAAGCACTGGGGGGTAAATATATTTATTTCCCGTGAAGTGGTATTACACAGTTCCTTGTTGCTGGTGGCTGGGGTGTATCTGTTCATCATGGCGGCCATGGGCTATGTGATCAGCTATCTGGGCTGGACCTGGGGCTCAACAGTGCAGATCATACTGATTGCGCTGTCGCTGGTACTTCTGGCCACGTTGTTTTTGTCGAATTCTTTTCGCACCCGCATTAAAGTGTTTATTACCAAACACTTTTTTGCTAACCAATTTGACTACCGGGAAGAGTGGGTTAAATTAACTAACGTGTTGTCTCAAAACGACCAGTCATTGCCCAGTGTTTATCAGGTGGCCCTTGAAGGAGTGATGGGAGCTATCAATTACGACAGCGGTGCACTGGTTAAAAAGCAGGGCCCCGGTTTTCATGTGGTCAGTAGCCACCACTTTATGCCGTTGTCTGAAGTGGAAGGCACGCTGAAACCATTATGGGATTATTGCGAAAAAACCGGGTGGCTTATCGATCTCGATGAATACCGAACCAAACCTTATGTGTACGAAGGGCTTAATCTGTCTAATGAGGTGGTCGGAAACACGCATTTACAATTGGTTATCCCGTTTATCCGTCAGGACAATATGTGGGGGCTGGCACTGGTGTGCGCAGTGGATAGACCCAAGGTGTCGCTTAACTGGGAAGTCAGGGATTATTTAAACGCCGTAACAAACCAAATTGCTAATTTCATTTATTTACACGAAGCGGCACAATCGTTAGCAGAAAATGCGCAGTTTGCTGCGTTTAACCGGATGGCGGCATTCGTTTTACACGATTTGAAGAATGTACTGGCACAGATAGATCTTATCCTGTGTAATGCCGAACAGCACAAAGGTAACCCTGAATTTATTGAAGATACCTTCGAAACCCTGCATCATACCAAAGCACGTATGGACCGGATGCTGCGTCAGCTAACAGAAAAACAGGTAGAAGAAAGAGGCGCCGACGCCACACATACCTTATCATTGTTGATTAAACAGGTCGTTGATAAACGCTGTCAGTCTTTGCTACCGCTGCCGCAGGTTGTGGTAAAAGAAGAAACTGAAGTAGTGGTAGATCAGGATAAGTTTGCTAATGTGATGTATCATCTGATGAGCAACGCCCAGCAGGCCTGTGCTGATGACGGTGAAATTGAAGTGACCCTGGTGCTGGATGCTGAACGTCAACATCAGCTTGTGTTTATTGAGGACAATGGCACAGGCATGGATGAAGAATTTATCAAGCATCGCTTGTTCAAACCATTTGATACCACTAAAGGTAACGCTGGGATGGGCATCGGAGCATATGATGCAAAAACCTATATGGAATCGATAGGCGGATATTTACAGGTGCAAAGTCAGCCAGATGTAGGCACTTGCTTTACGTTGGGCTTTCCCGTCCAGTAATTATGCCACTATCGAGCAGAAGAAAACGGAAATAGAGTATGAGTGACACCATCCTGGTAGTTGATGACGATTTAGGTATTCAGAAGCAGTTAAAATGGAGTTTGACCGATTTTAATGTGGTTTTCGCCGACGATCGTTCCTCTGCAATTGCGCAGTTACGTCGGTTTGAACCCAAAGTCGTCACTCTGGACCTGGGGTTACCTCCCGATCCGGCGAATGCTTCAGAAGGCCTGAAAACCCTGGAAGAAATTCTGGCACTGGCACCCAATACCAAAGTAATTGTGGTGACCGGTAACAACGACAAAGATAACGCGCTCAAAGCCATCGACTTTGGTGCTTACGATTTTTATCAGAAACCGATCGACTCTGATACCATTAAGCTGCTTATCAACCGTGCCTTGAATCTGGCGAAGCTGGAAGATGAAAACCGTATTCTGGCTAAAACCCGACCGGCAATGGGCCGTATTATTGGTAACAGTGATGCCATCCAGACTGTGATGCGCAAGGCTGAGAAGATTGCCGGAACAGATATCAGTACCCTGTTGTTAGGCGAAAGTGGTACGGGTAAAGAAGTCTTCGCCCGGACTATTCATGAACACAGCCCGCGTAAAGACAAGCCGTTTATCGCCATTAACTGTGCATCAATTCCGGAAAATCTGCTCGAGAGTGAACTCTTCGGTTATGAAAAAGGGGCCTTTACCGGCGCCAATAAAACCACCATTGGTAAAATTGAAACGGCTCAGGGCGGCACCCTGTTTCTGGATGAAATCGGTGATATGCCCATTGGTTTACAGGCTAAAATGCTGCGCTTCCTGCAGGAGCGAGTGATTGAGCGGGTGGGGGGCAGAAACGAAATTCCGGTCGATATTCGGGTGATTTGTGCCACTCACAGAGATATTCAAACCATGGTAGGTGAAGAGACCTTCCGTGAGGATTTATTTTATCGTATCGGTGAGATCCCGATTAATATCCCGCCACTGCGGGATCGTGAGCAGGATATCGTACTGCTGGCGCGTACCTTCCTTAATCAATACCGGGAAGAGTTTAACGCTAAAGCCAAAAGTTTCAGTGATGGCGCCATGAGAGCAATGCTGGCCCATCGATGGCCGGGGAACATTCGCGAGCTACAGAATAAATTGAAGTCGGCGGTAATTATGGCCGAGGGGACGGTAATTCAGGCCGATGATCTGGGGTTACTGGAGCCTTCTGAAGATTTTGAAAGCGAGATCCTGAATCTGCGCGAAGTACGAGAGCAGGCGGAAAGCAAAGCGATTCGTAAGGCTTATCAACGCGCTGATAAGAATATGTCGAAAACGGCGGAACTGCTGGGCGTAACCCGCCCTACGTTATATTCATTAATCGACAAGTATCATCTTGAAGATCTGAAAACCGGCGTTTAGTTACAGCTACGCCGGTCAGGCAGGGGGCACCTGTCCTATGACTGGCTGCTTTGCTCGGCCCAGTTGATCGAAGACAGGTGGTTGAGCGAAGTTTGTATCCGGGTTGGCGGCAACTCAAACTTTTCTTCAAGCTGGGTGGCGTTTCGCTCTCCCGAGGCGGATTTCCCGCCGACTAATCCTATCCAACAGTCTTTACCCGAACGTTTTGCGGCGTACAGGCATTCATCCAGCAGGCCGAAATAGCTGTCCCAGTCCAGCAGCGCGGGTTCGCTGGGGTAGAGCGGCAGCACGCAAAAACCAATCGAACAGGTAATGTGAAGACTGTGCTGAGTGCTTATCTGGAAGTCATGTTCGTGAATTCCGTTACGCAGTCTGTCAGCCAGAGCAACGGCCTCAAGCCGGTTAGTATTGCGACATACCGCGAGGAATTCTTCGCCTCCCCAGCGGATCAACATGTCAGAAGGACGGAACACAGAACGCATTACTTTGGCCAGATCGGTCAGAATCCTGTCACCTGCCATATGACCGTAGGTGTCATTAATCCGTTTAAAGTTATCGATATCCAACAGAAAACAAAGCATATCTGAGGGGCTGTTTTCAAGGTGAGTCTCGTGGGACAACAGATAAGCTTGCTGGGCGCGATTAATTTCCTGTGGTAACTGGTTATTCAGGTATTGTCGGTTGTACAAACCAGTAAGTGGATCCATAAGACTGGCCCTTTCAAGGGCAATGTAGGCGTTTTCCAGTTCGGCATTCTTAGACTCCAGTTCCTGAGTACGACGACGCACTTCACGTTTTAAAAAGCGTGAGCGTTGACCGTGGTTAAACCGACTCCAGATTAAAAATACCAGTAAGGTCACTGCAAACAACGATGCGTAAAGCATACGCACTTCGAGTTCCTGTTGTTCAGCTTTGGCGAGCTGAATGGCCTGGTTTTTATTGAGTAGTTCCAGTGACTGAGCCTGACGTTCCACATCAAGTTGTGATTGCAGGTATAGCAGTGCCAGCGAGCGGCGCTGCTCGAGGCTTTGCTTTTCCAGCTGTTGCTGGCGTTTAAGCGCACCTAAGGCAGACTGATAATCACCGGACTGCTCATGCATCTGCATTTTAACCGCCTCAAAGCGCGCCTGAGTGAGTAATTCACCCCGTTCAATAGCTTGTTGAAGACCCTGTTCAAGATGGCGCTTTAATGCCTTTTGATCGTTGCCAAGATAAGCCTGAGCCAAGGTTAAATGCAAATCAGTAAGCAGGGTTGTACAATTATACAAGGTGGCTTGTTGTAGCTTTGACTCCAACAGAGTAATGCCGGCTTCAGACTGGTTTTGGTATATCAGAATGTTGCCCAGACTGGCGTCAATTTTGGTGACATCGCACTGTGCTTCCAACTGGGTGAATTGTGCTCTGCTCTGTTCGAGGTGGCGACGGGCATTCGCATAATGGCCCATCTGGATATTGACCTGACCAAGATGATAATCCAGTTCTGCCTGCAGTGTTTTAATTTGCAGTGTGTCAATGAGAACCGCTGCCTCCTGCAAATACAGCATGGCTTCGTCATTTTGAGCAATTTCACTGTATACCCGGGCAATCTGCATCAAGGTGGAGGCCGTGGCCTGGTTATTGTTCTCCTGACGTAACAATGGCAATGCGCGTTCCAACTGACTCAGTGCACTCTCAAACTGACCCAGCTGTCGCAATGAAATGCCCACTTCCAGCTGTTGCAGAGCGATACCATCATAACGGCCTTGCTGATGATAGATATCTTTGGCGAGATTAAAATAACCTAAAGCGGACTGATAAAGTCCCATCATTCGGTAAGTTCTGCCAATATCAGTGTACAAGCCGGCCATACCGAGGGGCTCTCTGGCCGCTTTAAAAAAGTCGAGCGAACTCTGGAACTGCCTCAGGGCCAGCGGATAATTATTTTTGATCAGTGAAATATGGCCCATGGCATGGGAGCCGGTTGCCGCAGCCCGCTCATTTTGTTCTGACTGGGATAATTCTAACTGTTTAAGTATCTGGCGTTCGGCTTCCTGAGTGTTGCCCTGGTTTACCAGCTTCTCAACGTTAAAGCCGCTGGCATAGAACGAGTGTTCATCCATCGAAACGTGACGCACTGAGTGCGCTAATCCGGGTACAGAACAGCACAGTAAAGTCACCAACAGGCCAACACGGTTTAACATCATTACTTTCTACACCGCCCTGTGACGTAAGACGCGCGACTCCATTACTGCGCTGTCATGTCGTATTTATACTAAAGTACACTCTTTTGTTATGTTGTTATTTTGAAGTTCGTTTGAAAAATAATCAATAGCGTGAGTGTGTTTTCTTACACTTAATCAAAATCGAGACTGGCGTGTCGCTTAATCCAAAGCCTGATCAATTTTGATTTGGCAATACCGCTTTGTGCTGATAACTGCTGCAGCTGTTCAATGCATTCCTGGGTCAGCGTAAACGTTGCTCTGCGCATTGGCTCATGGTGAGGGTCACTGATTTGCTTTTCTGCGGCGGCAGAAATAGGCACGACCACACCACTGGCATATTGCAGTGCGTCCTGGATAAACTCCTCCGCACTGACATTTTTACTGGCTGTACGCCTAACTGGCGGCGTAGAGCGAGAAAGGTTTATCAGACTCATTTTGTTCCCCTTTACCTCGGGCCAGTAACTCTTCAATGATGCTGCGTATTTCGACCGCAGCTTTACCATCAGCTTCACTTTCCAGCACCGAGCGGCCTGACTCTTCCGAGTCGTCATACATGTTGCGGCTAAAGGTCACGGAGTTTAAAACAGGGACTTCAAACGAACGACACACTTCCTTGGCTTCCAGGATCCGCGAAGCCAGCGAGGGCAAAGAGGGACACTGAGTAATAACAAAAGCGGCATTCATTCGTGGGTTGACCATTTTACACGTCGACAATATGTCTTCCATATGGGGAACGGTTTTCAGGTCGCGGCGTTTCGGACGTAGCGGAATTAAAATATGGTCGGCCACAGCCATTGAAGAGCGCAGCGCCAGATTGTCCTGGCCGCCACAATCGATAACCACATAATCGTAGCGAGCTTTCAAACTTAACAGTTCGTTGCGAATTTTACCGTAGAGTTGGATACAGGTAATTGACGGCAACTCCTCATTGCTGCTGCGCTCTTGTGCCCAGTCTGAAGTGGTGCGCTGGGGGTCGCAGTCCACCATCAGAACGCTGGCTTTTTTCTCACAGCGTAAATATACGGCGATGTTCTGGGCCAGACAGCTTTTTCCACTACCACCTTTTTCGCCACCAACTAATATC
>NZ_CAJXQY010000104.1 GCF_913058315.1 uncultured Alteromonas sp.
CAGTGTAACCATCAGGTTATGACACATATCCCCCAGCACTTCACTCAATCCGTCCCAGGCAGGATGGTCGTCAGTAAAAGTATGGGATGGCTGTGACCAGATTTTGCCCAAAGCAGTCCCTGAAGCCAGTCCTTCTACGCAGTTTTGATGGAAAGGACATACACCGGTAACCCCGGCCGGAGGCTGTACCAGCATATGGCCGATTTCCGGGTGTACCAGTCCGTGCAGCGGCTTGCCGTTAATCACCAAACCTCCGCCAACACCGGTGCCGACCGTAACATACACCGCTACCGCAGTGCCCTGCGCTGCGCCCCAGCGATACTCGCCAAGTGCCGCGCCATTCACGTCGGTATCGATGGTTATTTCACAATCGAGTTGCCTGGCCAGGTATCCGGCCAAATCGGTATCACTCCAGACGGGCTTCGGTGTTTTGGTAATATAGCCATAAGTAGCCGACGCCGGATTAAGATCAAGCGGCCCAAAACTGGCAATACCCATCCGATTAAACGCCAATCCCGCCTGACGCTGCTGCTGAAAAAAGTCTGCCGTTTTCGCCAATGTCTCTTCTGGCGTCGTGGTTGGAATGCGTATTTCCGCCACAATCTCGCGCTCTGCTGTAACCACAGCACAGTTAAATTTGGTACCACCGGCTTCGATCACCGCATAGTAAGGATCAGTTAACGCCATATGCTATTGCCTCAATGTTCTGGAGCCTGGTTTAATAACGCCGACAGTCTGCTGCGGGTTATCAATACGTCGGGTTCTGTTAATTCACAAGAGTATTTGCCTGTTTATAAGTTGTAGCACGGAGCTGACAATTCTCACGGCCACCATTTAACAAAAATTATACAAACAGAAAAACTTAATCATTTAACTTAATTTAAGAAAATAGTAACCAAATAAAGCCCTTATTGGTAACCAAGTACTTTTGATGGACATTTAGTTGTAAATTTCTTGATAAATTAACTTAATCGTTTAAGATTAAAGCTAGCAAAGCTTAGAATTGCTGTAAACAAATTTGTGAAACTTTTGTAAAACCATCTTTGAAGTTAAAGTTGGCCGGAGAATACTGATGAATTACGCGGCGTCGAGTGAACAATGCCTGAGCAGAATACTGGCAGGGTCAGACTTATCGTTTTTGTCACAGCGCGACTATAAACTCTTCACCCAGCGCCTGAACAGCCATTTTCATGAATTGTTTTCACGCTATATCGATGTCTACGGCCATCAGTATGATTGCTACTATCATTTGTCCCAGTTGGTTTTGTCACTGGCGCAGGGACTCAAAAACCGAAAAGCCGATCTCAAACGCCTGGATAAAGCCAGAAGCGACGGTGACGCGCTATGGTATAAGGAAGAAAATCAGGTGGGTATGGCTTGCTATGTCGACCTGATGGGGCCAACCCTTAAAGACCTGCAGGAAAAAATCCCCTATTTTAAGTCGCTGGGGCTCACTTACCTGCACCTCATGCCACTTTATGCTGCGCCCGAGGGTGACAGTGACGGTGGTTATGCGGTGTCTGATTATCGCAAGGTCAATCCCGTGCTTGGCAACATGAAAGAACTGGACGCCTTATCAAAGGCCCTGCGCGATGCCGGCATTAACCTGGTTCTGGATTTTGTGTTTAACCACACCGCCGACGAACACCGCTGGGCGGAAGCCGCCCTTGCCGGTGATAAACATTACCAGAATTACTATTACCTGTTTGATGACCGCACTATCCCGGATCAGTATGAGCAAAGCCTGAGAGAAATTTTCCCTCAGGTTCGACGAGGCAGTTTTACCTGGAACGAGTCGATGCAAAAGTGGGTATGGACCACCTTCAATAGTTTCCAGTGGGACCTGAATTACAGCAACCCGGCTGTGTTTAACGCCATTACCGAAGAAATGCTATTTCTGGCCAATATTGGCTGCGCAGCCTTACGTTTGGATGCTCTGGCCTTTATCTGGAAAGAAATGGGCACCAATTGTGAAAACCAGCCCAATGCCCACAAACTTATTCAGGCGTTTAATTGCTGCCTGCAAATTACGGCACCCGCGGTTGTGTTTAAATCTGAAGCCATCGTTCACCCTGATGAAGTGCTTAAGTACATTCATAAAGACGAATGTCAGATATCCTACAACCCGTTGCTGATGGCACTCATCTGGAACAGCCTGGCAACGCGTAAAACCCGGTTATTAACCAGCTCCATGCAAAAGAGCTTTGCCATTGAGCAGGACTGTACCTGGGTAAACTATGTGCGCTGCCACGATGATATAGGCTGGACATTCGATGATGCCGTGGCACATCAACTGGGTATTAACCCCTATGATCACCGATATTTCCTCAACCAGTTCTTTACTGGTCGGTTTGAGGGCTCATATGCCGATGGCGTGCCGTTTGCGGAAAACCCATCAAACGGCGATTGTCGCGTCTGCGGCTCACTGGCATCTTTATGTGGATTGGAAGGCGCGTTGCAGGCTAAAGATGAACAGGCCATTGAGACGGCTATTCGTCGGATAATGCTGGTACACGGTGTCATTATGAGTATTGGCGGGATCCCATTAATTTATTCTGGCGATGAGATGGGCTTGCTCAACGATTATAGCTACCGTGACGACCCGGCCAAAGCCCATGACGATCGCTGGGTCAACCGTATTGCAGTTACCCCGGAACATATTAACGGCATTGAAACGCCTGTCGAGTCAACTGATTCACTGCAGCGTCAGACGCAAAAAGTGATTTTCAGCGGCATTAAAAACCTTATCTCTCTGCGTAAGAATAATGCCGTTTTTGGCCACGCCCGTACACACATTTTGCAGACCAGCAATCAGCATTGCTTTGTCTATTGCCGGGTAGCCGATAATGGCCAGAAGTTACTGGTTTTATGTAACTTCTGTGAGCACCCACAAACACTTGAAGCCAGTGTACTTAGTGTTTTTGATGGTCAACCTGCAAAAGATTTGCTCAGCGACACCCGCATTGATTCACCGTCCGATATCCACTTATCCCCCTATCAGCAATGCTGGCTGCTTGGTTGAATAAAGCCTAAAGGAGGTGAGACAGTCGCCTCCTCAACTTCCGCCTGCTACCGCCCTTCCTCAAAAAAGTCACTATCAGCATATTAATTATCCGATTCGCAGGAGACTTCGCTGAGAGCTGCTATAATTAAAAAGTGTTGAGTTCTTCACATAATTGACCTCATTACTGAGATAATGAGGCGTGGGGTATCACTTATATACCCAGGACAAAAGAAACAGGGCAATCAGCTTTTGATTGTTAAAGAAGGGATCGCTGTTTCGGAAAACCAAGGAGCAAACGGAAAATGCTAAGTCAGGCCTATTTAGAATATCGCTGTCCTCGTTGTGGCTATATTAATGCTATAGCTAAAGAAGTGGTATTGGACATGTACAAAGAACAGTTCGACGCGTGTCATCACTGTCAGCAAAAACTGGAGATCATTGCCGCCAATGGCATTAACGATCAAATCAACCTGATAGTTTCAGAACAGGAAGATGGCGCTAAATAACCGACAGACATTAAAAAAGGGGATGCCGTTATGGCATCCCCTTTTTGCTGGCTGAGCAGTTAGCAATAACTACCCGCCAAAAAACTCCCGGCGTAACTGTGTGTCAGCCAGAAACTGCCCCCCCAGTGCCGATGTCTTGGTATAGGAAAGGCTATCGCGTATACCTCTCGCCTTTACACAATAATGCGTGGCGTTAATCACCACCGCCACGTCTTCGGTGCCGGTTAATGCCTGCAATGCCACCAGCACTTGCTGAGTAAGGCGTTCCTGCACCTGAGGGCGCTGAGCAAAGAAACCCACCAGACGATTAATTTTAGACAAACCAATCACGGTATCCTTAGGGATATAAGCCACCGTGGCAGTCCCATCGATGGTGACAAAGTGGTGTTCACAGGTGCTGGTAAGGCTGATATCACTCACCTGTACCGGCTGCCCTACCTGCATTTTATTTTCAATCTGGGTTATTTTGGGAAACTTGCGATAATCCAACCCGGAGAAAATTTCATCGACGTACATTTTAGCGATTCGCTCTGGCGTCTCAGACAGGCTGTCATCTGACAAATCGAGGCCAAGCGTTTCCATCACGTCCCGCATGGCGTGCTCTATCCGCTGGCGCTTCGCTTCGTCGCTCAGACCATTTTCCAGCATAGGCGTTTCCAGGCCTTTCTCCACCAGTGCTTCATGCACTAACAGCGCCTCTTTGGAAATTCCCAGTTTTACAGCATCGCGCACAACTACCGCTTCTTTTGCTAACATTCACTCATTCCGTAACAACGACTAACCCTGCTTATACTAGTGATACTGCAGATTAGGATTAAAATAACCTGTTAATTTGTTATTAAAACGATCTGCAATCCGTGTAAAGTCGTAATTAGTACCAAAATTATCGGAGGTATTTTTTGTCTTTACCTATACTCATTACCGGTGGAAGTCAGCGTCTCGGACTCGCTATTGCTCAGGACCTGCTGGCCAACGATCAACCGGTTATCATCACATACCGACGACATAAGCCGTCTGTTGACGCGCTTAAAAAAGCCGGTGCAATTGTGTTGGAGGCGGATTTTAGCACTCAGGCGGGTATTTCGCGAGCAATAGAGCAAATAAAACGCACAGCGCCGAAGTTAAGAGGAATCATCCATAACGCGTCAGACTGGGTACCTGAAAATCCGGAGTCTGCGCCCGGTGATCTGATGCATAATATGATGATGGTTCATGCCAACGCGCCCTATCAACTCAATCTGGCACTCAAGGCCGCTTTGCAATCCGACGACGGTACTCTGACCGACATTATTCACATGACTGATTATGTACAGGAAACCGGTAGTGAAAACCACATTGCCTATGCAGCCAGCAAAGCGGCTCTGCACAACCTGACGCTGTCGTTTGCCCGCGTTTATGCTCCCCAGGTAAAAGTTAACAGTATTGCCCCGTCGCTGGTGATGTTCAATGAAGATGACACACAGGAATACCGGGAAAAGGCGCTCAACAAAAACCTGCTCGGTATCGTTCCCGGCGCCCAGGAAGCAGTTAAAGCGGTTAATTACCTGCTCAATGCCGACTATGTAACCGGTCAGACACTCCATTTAAATGGCGGCAGAAACTTAAAATAACCCATATCAGCGACCTAAGTTGTTGGCCCGCCTGGGCTGGCAGCGTATAATCGCAGGGTCAAATACTTAATCAGGAAACACTGTGACCACCTCACTTATTCCAGAATGGAAAGCCAGCGAAGCCGTTATTCTGGCCTGGCCTCATCAGGATACTGACTGGGCGCCCTGGCTGGAGGATGCCCGTCAGACCTATCTGTCTATCATCCGTATTATTAATGCCAATCAGGCCGGCGTGTTGCTACTGTGCCGCGAAGAAGACCTGGATGATGTGGAGAGCCGACTGGCGTCCGACGCACGGGTAATGCTTATCAAAGCCGATTACAATGATACGTGGGCACGGGATTTTGCTTTTTTAAGCTGCGGCAGCCTGGATGCGCCCTTTCCGGTAGAGTTTACCTTTAATGGCTGGGGCAACAAATTTAATGCCAGTAAAGACAATCTGGTAAACCAACGTTACCTTACGCCGTTATGTCGCGAAAAGCTGCGTACATCTCCAATGGTTGCCGAAGGTGGCGCGCTGGAAATAGACGATAACAGTCATCTGCTGTCCACCGCATCCTGTCTGTATAATCCGGCCCGCAACGGTCAGATGAGCGCTGCCTCCTATCACAATGAATTTACCGCTTATCTTGGTTGTGCCCGGTTGTCGATTTTCGAGCATGGGCATCTTGAAGGTGATGACACCGATGGCCATATCGATACCCTGGTACGATTCACACCAACCAACGGGCTGGTGATTCAGGCGGCCGATAACCGTCCCGACGACAGTCACTACCCGGGCCTGGCCGCATTAGTGCAGGAATGTGCGAAGGCTCTGCCAGACCATTCTCGTTATTTACTGCCCTTACCGGCTATGTTTAACGATGATGGCGACAGATTGCCCGCCTCTTACGCCAACTATCTTATTTGTAATCATACGGTTTTATTACCGGTTTACGGTCAGCCAGAGGACAGCGAGGCGGTTGCCGTGATGCAGCAGGCATTCCCGCACCATGAAATCGTGCCAGTAAATTGTGCCACGCTGGTTCAGCAGTTTGGCAGCCTGCATTGCATTTCCATGCAGGTCCCCTGTAATACTCTGAAAACTGACGTCATCCACCAATTAAACTCAGGAGTGACCCGATATGTCTGAGCGCACCTTAAAAGTTGGGCTGGTTCAACAGTCTGTTGCGGATAACGACAAAGCCACCAACTGGAATAAAAGCGCTGCGAAAATTGCTGAACTGGCAGAACAAGGCGCTGAGCTGATCCTGCTGCAGGAGCTGCACAGTACGCTGTATTTTTGTCAGAACGAAGATACCGATGCCTTCGACCTCGCCGAACCTATCCCCGGCCCTGCCACGGCATTTTTTGGCGAAATTGCTGAACAGCACAACATTGTGCTGGTGACCTCACTGTTTGAAAAGCGGGGTTCGGGCCTGTATCACAATACCGCTGTGGTGTTCGATCGTAGCCGTGAGATTGCCGGTAAATACCGTAAGATGCACATTCCGGATGATCCCGGTTTTTATGAGAAGTTTTACTTTACACCCGGCGATATGGGGTTTGAGCCGATTCAAACCAGTGTCGGCAAGCTCGGTGTATTGGTGTGCTGGGATCAGTGGTACCCGGAAGCCGCCCGCCTGATGGCCATGGCCGGCGCTGAGATTCTGTTTTACCCCACCGCTATCGGCTGGGATATGACCGACACCAGTGATGAGCGTAAACGTCAGCACGATGCCTGGCACACCATTCAACGCGCCCATGCCGTCGCCAACTCGGTGCCGGTGGTTGTAGCCAACCGCACCGGTTTTGAAAGCTCGCCCACTGAAGGCGATCCGGGCATTCAATTCTGGGGGCGGAGCTTTATAGCGGGCCCGCAGGGTGAAATTCTGGCTCAGGCCAGTAGCGACCGGGAAGAAACCTTACTGGTCGACATTGATATGACCCGCACCGAACAGGTTAAGCGTATCTGGCCTTACTTTCGCGACCGCCGCATTGATGCCTACGACGATCTGGTAAAACGCTGGCGCGATTAACAACTAGCTCCCGGCGGGCAGTGTGATTACGCGCTGCTCGCACAACATATAGCACTGACGTTGCAGCTTGGGCGCGAGTGCCGTTAGCACTTCATCATCGATCATTAAACCACCGGTATACTGACCAAGTGCAGGCATTAGCATCAGCTTATCGGTGGTCACCAGACTTTTACCCCGAAAACGCCGTTTTCCCGAAACAAACCCGGCTTTGGGATGAAAATGACCGACAATCTGCAAGCCACTGTCGCGCTCAGGAATATGCCGGCAATGAATGACTGTGCCATGTTGCGTAAGCAGCGGATAAGAGTCCCCCCGCTCCCCGGGAAGCGCTTCAGGCATCTGCGGATCATGGTTCCCCTCCAGCCATATCCATTCTTTTACACCTGCCACTAAAGCCTGCAATTGTTGTACATCTTCGGCTAAAAGTCGGTCAAATGCGCCGATATCATGGAAGCTATCGCCCAGACATATGACCCGCTCGGGTTGATAATTATCCAGCAGCGAAGCTATCGTCCTTAACGTGGCCCGGGAATCATAACGAGGCACCGGCGAGGCATACTGCGAAAGATAACTGCCTTTTTCAAAATGCAGGTCGGCCAGCAACAGGCTGTCCTGCTCAGGCCAGTAAACCGCAGCGCGACTATCGAGCAGCCACAAACTACCGCCAAACCGTAAAGGCAGAACCTGCTTAGTGTCGATAAACTGTTGTAACTGCCCGGTAGACAACATAGTCAGTCGTCACCCGACAGCAAGGCCCTGACCTCATCGAGCATAGATTCCGCTTCCGCATAAAGCGCGGCCTGATCAAGCAGCGCCTGTTCGCCGGCGCCCTTCACCTGTTCGCTTCTGACATCCAGCACAATAGGAATAGCCATGGGGGAGACCTTGGGTAAATCAATAAACTGCGTTTTCCCAACAAATCGTATCAAAGTATCTGCCAGTCGCCGCAGATCGAGTAGTTCTCGCTCCGCATCGTCTCGCGCAACCTTAAGCAGAATATGATCGGGTTCATATTCTCGCAGCGTATCGTAAATCAGATCAGTAGAAAAGGTGACCTGCTTCATGGTTTTGCGTGTGCTGTGATAGCGCTGTTCGGTCAGTCCGCTAACAATGGCAACCTGGCGAAACGAACGTTTAAGCATGGGGGCGTTCAGCATCCAGTCTTCCAGCTCATCGCCAAGAATGTCTGGCTGAAACAGGGTGGCAATATGGCTTTCATCGATGGGCTTGAGTGCGCAGACCGACAAACCATAATCCGTTACGCTGAAACTGAGCGGCTTCAGACCCAGCTTTTCCATTCGCCGGGTAAGCAACATCCCAAGTGTCTGGTTGGCCTTGCGCCCTTCAAAGGTGTAATACAACGAATAGAACGCACGACGATAGGGAAACTGCTCAATAAGCACTTTATCCTGCGCCGGTATGCGTGAAAAAGCCTGTTGCAGATTGAGCCACTCACGCACCTGTGCGGGTAGAGCCTGCCACTGCTCGGGCGCATTCAATAATGCCCGCACACCATCAGCCAGATACGTGGAAAGGGGTAACTGGCCACCCACATAACTCGGAATTTTCGGCTCTTTCCCCTTCGCTGGCCTGGCGTGTAACTGCATGTCCCGAATGGCTTCAAAACGCAGCATTTCGCCGGCAAATAAAAAAGTATCGCCCGGAGTGAGCTGCTGGGCAAAGTACTCTTCCACTTCGCCAATGATCTTCCCCTGATTGCCCCGGCGGATCCGCTTTACCTTGAGCTTACCCGCCTCAACAATGGTACCTATATTCTGCCGGTGCCGCTGAGTTACCCGCTGACTGGCCGGTTTAAACGTGCCATCGGGCTGTTGCGTTAAACGCTGATAGCGCTCATAGCCTTTGAGCGCATAACCGCCATCCACACTAAACTGCCACAACTGGTGGAACTCGTCCGGCGTTAGACCCTGATAAGGCGAGGCATTAAGAATTTGCTGATACACCATGTGTGGCGATACCGCTGCGGAACATGCACAGTTGATGATAAACTGCGGGATGATATCCATCGCACCGGGTTGCACCAACGCGCCATCACGTGCACCCTGATTAATTGCTTCAATGGCGGCCTGACACTCCAGCGCTTCAAACCGGTTTGCCGGAACTAATAGTGCTTCACTGGGCTCCTCAAACCGATGGTTCGCCCGGCCAATACGTTGCAACAGGCGACTAACCCCTTTCGGCGCCCCTACCTGAATCACCAGATCCACATCGCCCCAATCGATCCCCAGTTCCAGTGCCGATGTAGTCACAATGGCTCGCAGCTTACCGGCAGCCATCATTTCTTCGGTTTTACGACGCTGATCCTTACTCAGCGAGCCATGATAGAGCGCAATGGGCAACACCTGAGAGTTTTCAGACCATAACAACTGAAACAGCAGCTCTGCCTGCGCCCGCGTATTGACAAATACCAGCGTGGTATCTGCTTTAACAATGGCCTGGTAGATATCCCCAATGGCATACTTAGCCATAAAGCCACCAAAGGGCATTCGCTGCTCGGAGCGCAGAATATTAATCGCCGGCCTGGCGGTATCTTCCACCTCCAGCAAGGCGGCCGGTTCGCCGGTAGGCCCCAGCCAGTCAGCCACTAAAACCGGTTTAGCCACCGTCGCAGAGAGTCCAATACGCTTGTAACCAGGTGCTAAGTGCTGTAAACGGGCTAATGCCAGTGTGGTGAAATCACCACGTTTATTGCCAATTAAGCTATGAACTTCGTCGATAATCACCGTTTTTAATTTACCAAAAATTGCTGGCGCATCGGCGTAGGACAGCATTAGCATCAACGATTCAGGGGTGGTCAGAAGAATATGCGGAGGACGCCTGCGCTGACGTTGGCGCTTATGTGACGGCGTATCGCCAGTGCGCGTCTCGACAGTGACCGGCAAGTCCATTTCTTCTATGGGGCGGAGTAAATTACGATGAATATCCTGAGTTAACGCTTTAAGCGGCGAGATATAAAGTGTGTGCAAATACTCAGACGTTTCATGTTGAAGATCTACTAGTGACGGTAAAAACCCAGACAGCGTTTTACCGGCACCGGTAGGCGCAATAAGCAGGGTGGCCTGTTCTGCAACACCACGGTTGAGCATCTCTTGCTGGTAAGGTCTCAAAGACCAGCCTTGCTGGCTAAACCAGGCAACAAATTCAGCGGGTAAAGGCAAATTCAATGAAACGGTAAATCCGGTTGGTAGAATGGTAAGGATATACGTTTAGTAACACAAAGCGGTTTAATCGTGACCACAACATTCGCTATACTGGCCATTCACTTTTTCTGCTTACTCCTCTACATGAAACGATTTGCCGTACGACTTTGCTTAATAACCGGTATTGGCGGGCTCAGTGCCTGCAGTGAGGGTTCCCTGCCAACCATCGGCCGTACTCATGGCGACGTGCCTATGAGCCGTCTGATTACCTTCGATACGCAGCAGAAATGCTACCGTTTTTTAGAAAATGTATCTTTTGAAGCCCCGTTTGCTGACGGAATGGCGTATCAGCAAACCACTTGTCTGACAGAGGGGAAAAAAATCGGCCGTAAAACCATTGAAGAGGTAGCCAGTCTGCACGTTTCACTCACCTCTGATGGTGAATATTACATCGTTAAAGGCGGCTATTGAGCTTTTCTGATTAACCCTGCGTAAAAGAAGCCAAATGGCTTTATTAACGGAGTGTTTTTGCAAGCAGATAAGTGGTTACAACCGCGGGATAACGGCCTTTATTGCATTGCCGCTGATTACTACATCGATCCTACTTCTGAGGTTGCCAACGCCCTGATCACCCACGGTCACGCCGATCATGCCATGGGCGGGCACCACAACGTTGTGGCAACCGTCCCCACCATCGCGATTATGCAGACCCGCTATGGTGAGGAGATGGCACAAACAGTTCAGGCTCTGGACTATGGCGCCTCCATTAAACTGGGTGATCCCGACGACCCGGTCAGCTGCACATTTTATCCGGCTGGGCATATCCTGGGGTCGGCACAAATTCTGCTTAGCTATCGCGGCACACGGGTGGTGATTTCCGGCGACTATAAGCGCCAGCCCGACCCCACCTGCTCGCCCTTTGAAGCCATTGATTGCGACGTTTTTATTACCGAGGCAACCTTTGCCCTGCCGGTATTTAAGCATCCGCCCATTGAGCAGGAATGCGAAAAACTGCTGCACTCACTTGCCCTGTTTCCGGAGCGTTGTCATCTGGTCGGCGTGTATGCGCTGGGTAAATGTCAGCGCATGATCCTGGGGTTACGCTCACTGGGCTATCACCAGCCTATTTACCTGCATGGTGCCCAACGACGGCTCTGTGATCTGTATCAGGACCACGGTATCGACCTTGGACAGCTAACGGATGTGGCGGATGTGTCCGACAAGTCTGAACTGGCCGGCCAGATAGTGCTGGCTCCGCCCTCAGCGTTGAGTGACCGCTGGTCACGCTCGTTACCGGAGGTTCGCAAGGCTATGGCATCCGGCTGGATGCAGATTCGTGCTCGGGCTCATCAACGGCAGGTTGAGTTGCCTCTGGTGGTCTCTGATCACTGCGACTGGCAGGCACTGCTGACTACCATCAACGAAATCAATCCGGGCGAGGTGTGGATAACCCATGGCCGGGAGGACGCTTTGCTACATCAGCTTACGACTCAGGGCGTAAAAGCCCGGGCATTATCGCTGATTGGCTATGACGAGGACGCCACAGACTAATGGACGCTTTTTCTCAACTCCTGCAACAACTGTATTTTACCAGCAGTAATAATGAGAAGAGCCGTCTGCTTCGTTATTATCTGGCCAATACGGCCGACCCGGATCGTGGCTGGGCGATAGCAGCACTCGCCGGCACCTTAAAGTTTGAGTTTTTTAAACGTAATGCGGTAAAAAACCTGATGCTGGAACGGGTAGATCCTGACCTTTTTGCCATGAGTTATGATTACGTTGGTGAAATGAGCGAGACAGTCGCCCACTTATGGCCCGACACCACCAGTAACATTGAACTTCCGGGCCTGGCAGATCTCATTGACCAGTTTCGCCAGGCCAACCGTGAGCAGGTAAAAGCACTGCTGGTGCATTATTTATCCGGCATGACAGCAGAACAGCGCTGGTCGCTGCTTAAACTGGGGACTCGCGGCCTCAGGGTCGGATTATCGGCCCGCAGCGTTAAACGCATCCTGGCCGAATATGGCCAGGTGCCGGTAAGTGAAATTGAAACCCTGTGGCATGCCCTGTCTCCCCCCTACAGAGAACTCTTCGACTGGCTGGAAGGCCGGGCTGATAAGCCCGATATTACCGGAGCCGTCACTTTTCATCCGGTCATGTTGTCGCACCCGCTGCCAGATAATAGTGCGGAGCGGCTGACGGTTAGTGACTGGCAGGTTGAATACAAGTACGACGGCATTCGTGTCCAGTTAGTTGTCACAGAGCAGGGAAAAGCCCTTTACAGCCGAACCGGGGACGACATTAGCGAGTCTTTCCCGGATGTCCTCAGCGGCGTTGACGAATGCGGTGTTATTGATGGCGAGCTGTTGATTATTCATGACGGTGAAATTGATTCCTTCAATGCGCTGCAGCAACGGCTGAACCGCAAAAAACCCGCGAAGAAACTCATCACACAAAAACCGGCTGGCATGGTTGTGTATGACCTCCTCACCGACGGCAACCAGGACATTACTGCGCTTTCACTGACTGAGCGACGCCAACGCCTTGAATACTGGCTTTCCCGTGCTGAGGCCAGGCATCTGCAATTATCGCCTTTGCTGCCGGTGAGTAACAATAAACAGTTACAGCAAGCCTATACCGATGCGGCAGCGGATCCCGGCGTAGAGGGGTTGATGCTTAAGCGCAAGGACAGCAGTTACCAGCCAGGCCGCCCGTCCGGACAATGGTTTAAATGGAAACGTGAAGCGCAGCATCTTGATGCAGTTATCATGTACGCTCAGCGTGGTCATGGTAAACGCTCAAGCTTCTATTCCGACTTTACCTTTGGCGTATGGCATGACAACACCCTGTTACCCATCGGCAAAGCCTACTCGGGCTTTACCGATGAAGAGTTAAAAAAGCTCGATAACTGGGTGAGACGTAACGCAGTGGGCCGCTTCGGACCAGTGCGTGAAGTGAAAAAGGAGTTGGTAGTAGAAGTCGCCTTTGACGCTATCCATCCCTCCTCACGGCACAAATCCGGTGTTGCCCTGCGCTTTCCCCGCTTTCACCGGATCCGCTGGGATAAACCGGCCAGCGAGGCCGATACGCTAACGAACGCCAAAGCGCTGATCATCACTTAGCTTTGGCGCGGCAGAGTGGCACTTTCAGGTATCTTTGCTAGTTTGAATAAAGGATAAATGGTTTACCACTCAAACAGGCCTTCGAATGATCCACCAAGCAACCAGCCAAAATGGCTTTGAAACCGTTTTTCAAAATTCCCAGGACGGGCTGGCCATTTTCAAGCAGGGCGTATTTGTAGACTGTAACCCTTCGATGTTGCGCATGGTAGGCCTGTCCCATAAAGAAGAACTGGTAGGTAAAACCCCTTTCGACTTTTCGCCGGCCCGCCAGCCCGATGGACGAACCTCGGAAGAAAAAGGGCTGGAGTATATTAACCGTTGTTTTACTGAAGGCAGCGTGAGGTTCGAGTGGGTACACCAAACCGTTAACGCAGAGCCCTTCTGGGCCGAAGTGCTTATCACCAAGATGGTGGTAGAAGGTGAAGTGGTTATTTATACCAATTGGCGCGACATATCAGAAAAGAAGGGGCTGGAGCTTAAGCTCGCAGAACAAAAAGAGAGCTTTGAGACCTTATTTAATGACTCCGTAGACGGACTCTGCCTGTTAGAGAATGAGCGTTACACTGACTGCAACAGAGCCTTTTTAAACCTGTTCGGTTTTACCCGAAAAGAACAGGTTATAGGCCTCCACCCAGCCGATATTTCCTCTGCTATTCAAGCCGATGGCAAACCGCTTAGCGAGTCGGTACCGGCCAGACTAAAAGAAGCAGAAGATAACGAAAGTGTCAGATTCGAATGGAAACACAAGCGGGTAGACGATTCAGAGTTCTGGGCCGAAGTGCTGATAACCACCACGATTTTGAATGGTAAGAAAGTCCGTTACATTAGTACCCGTGACATTTCCGAGAAAAAAGAACTCGAAATAAAGCTGTCGCAACAAAAAGAGAGTTTTGAAACCCTGTTTAATGAATCCGTTGACGGCTTGTGCTGGCTGGAGGGCGATCGATACATCGACTGTAATAAAGCCTTTCTGACACTCTTCGGTTTCGAGTCGAAAGAGCAGGTAATTGGTCTCACTCCACTCGATCTCTCCGTTGAGTTCCAGGAGCAGGGCGTACCGTCCAAAGACCTCGTCCCCCTTCGACTTGGCGCAACCGACAGCCAGGAAAGTGTCAGATTTGAATGGCAACACAAAAAAGTCGACGGCACAAAATTCTGGGCAGAAATCATTTTAAGTCGAATCATGCTCAATGGCAGACACGTGCGCTACGCCATCACTCGTGATATCTCGGAAAAAAGAGAGTTAGCCATGAAGTTACAGGAACGTAACCACGCTCTGAACGCCTCTAATGCCGAGCTTGAGCAAATGCTGGTAAGTTTAAAAGAGGCTCAGGAAAAACTCATCGAGTCAGAAAAAATGGCCAGCCTGGGTTCTCTGGTAGCCGGTGTTGCCCACGAAATCAATACACCGGTAGGCGTCGGCCTGATGGGCATAACACAGTTTAAAGAAGACATCGATGCGGTTACCAAACGATACAACAACCGTGAGCTAACCCCGGACGATTTTGAAGATTTCCTGACCGATGCCAACGAGCTTTGTGAATTGGTCAGAGCAAACCTGGATCGAACGGCGCAATTAGTAAAAGGCTTCAAGCAGATTGCCGTTGACCAAACCAGTGAGGAAGACAGAGAGGTCAACCTTTACCACTACATTTCAGAGGTTGTGGCCAGCTTAAATTCGGTGTTAAAAAAATCGCAGGCTAGCGTTACTTTCACCTGCCCGGATAATATTCTGGTGATCATGAACCCGGGGCTACTCTATCAGGTACTGAGTAACCTGATTATGAATTCGATAAACCACGGCTTCAGAGACAAGCCTGAAGGACATATTCTGATTGATGTCGAGGATACCAGTGATACGCTGTTCTCACTTAATTATCGCGATAATGGCTCAGGCATCAGCGCCGAGCACCTGCCACAAATTTTTAATCCTTTTTTTACCACCAACCGCGCAAATGGTGGTACTGGACTGGGCTTAAATGTGACCTACAATATCATTACCAGTGCCCTGGGCGGTTCAATAGAATGTCGCAGCGATTGCGGGGAAGGCGTGGAATTTATGATTACATTTCAGGCTAAGCGCCGGCTTAAGCACAAGCAAAAATAGCCACAAAGCCCCTGCAGAGAAGGGGCCTGTTGATTGGCATTACGCTTTGGCGCTTGGTCGCTCACTCACCTGCTCATACCAGCGTTGCAAATGGGTGTGCTGTTCGCCGATACGAATTTTTACCACCCGGGCAAAGTCGATGGCGCACAGGGCAATGATATCTGCTATCGAAAATTGCTCTCCTCCAATGTAGGGGCTTTCCGCCAGATGCGTATCCAGCACGTCCAAAAACTTTATCGCGTCTTTTCCTGCCACCACGCCATAATCGGCAACGGGTGTCATACGATCACTAAAGTAGCCAGTTGTATGCTGGAAACAGTGAACGACCGGCAGCATCAGACACAAATCCACCCGTCGTTGCCACATGGCGACCAGCCCTTTTTCAAGAGCAGTCTTTCCGAGCAGGGGCGGATTAGGATAAGCCGCCTCAATGTAGGCGCAAATTGCATCACTTTCGCTGATGCAGGTCCCATCATCGAGTTCCAGAATGGGCAACTTCCCCATTGGATTTTTACTCAGCATTTCTGGCGTGAGGTTCTGACCGCCCTTTAAATCAACCTGTATGTATTGTGCACTAACGCCTTTTTCAGCAAGAAACATTCTTACCCGGCGAGGATTGGGTGCAGTTTGCGTATCGTAAATTTTCATCGCAAGCTCCTGATCGGTGAGGAAGGATCAGACTAATGGATTTCGTGGCCAAATCAACTCTCAATTCTGTTCAGTTCCCTGAACAGCCTGATAATCGGCCGGACCTTACGGGCTAAAACAGCCCATAAGACAGGTGAAGTAACGACTACTGAACCGTCAACATCGTAGAGTTGCCAGTCCAGTACAGCAGAATTACCTGCATTGCGTCAGTCAGACTCAGGTAATCACAAGGTTTGGTCATATAGGTATTGCAGCCTAAATCGTAACAGTCTTTGACATCCACATCGGTATCTGACGTGGAGAACATGATAACCGGGATGTGTTTCAGAGCGGTATTTTCACGGATCGCCGTTAAGACTTCCCGGCCGCCCATTCTCGGCATGTTCAAATCAAGCAGGATGAATGAAGGCAGCGGACCAGCCGGTGATAACTGCTCCATCAGATCAACACCATCGACGGCGGTTCTGATCTGGTTCTGTACTAAATTACTGTCGATTAAAGCATCGGTAATCAGTTCGCGGTCGTCTTCATCATCATCAACAATGAAGATAAAGTTTAACTCACTGATCTTTTTTTGGTTAATTTCTAAATTATTCATAGCTCGTACATTATAACATTTTATCTTAACAACCTCACTGACGGCTTATTTCACCGGTAGTTGCATGTAAAAAACGCTACCTTCGTTCTCGCGGCCTTCGGCCCAGATACTTCCGTTGTGTTTTTCTACAATTTTTCTACAAATTGCGAGGCCCATTCCTGTTCCTTCGAACTCACTCTTGCCATGCAAGCGTTCAAATAGATTGAAAATTCTCGTGGCATACTGATTATCAAAACCAATGCCATTATCCCTGAAAGCCAGGGTTATATGCTCCTCTGTTCGCTCCACCACCGTTATTTCGATAACAGGGTGTCGCTCTGTGGCGACAAATTTAAGCGAGTTTTGCAGTAAATTCTGGAAAACCCGCATTATATGACCTTTATCAGCAAGAATGTTGCCAATGTCTGCCACTCTGATATCGGCCTGTTTATCATTTACCAGCAATGAAATATCGTCGAGCACAGTTTGCAAAGCACTGTTGGCATTGATGACCCTGAATTTCATGGCATCGCTGCTTAGCCGTGAAAAGCTCAGGGTATTTTTAATCAATGTCTGCATACGCTCTGCTGATGACCGCATCCGTTTCAAATAAGACTGGTTCTTTTCTGAGAAAGTGTCACCAGAACGCTGAATTCGGTCACCGAAAGTCTGAATTTTTCGCAGCGGCTCCTGCAGATCATGGGAGGCGATAAATGCAAAGCGCTCCAATTCACGGTTTGATGTTTCCGCATTCTCCAATGCTTCCAGCAAATGTAACTCTGCCGTTTTACGTTGTTTGATTTCCTGGTTGAGCTCGGCAGTGCGGTATGTCACCAACTCTTCGAGCATGTTATTCATTTTGAGTACTTTCTCAGACTCAATAATGATTTTACTCTGGATCATACTGCGCAACTTCAATGCACCTTCCAGCTCCGCCTCCTGCCAGGGCGCAGACTTCTTATATACATTTTGTTTCCACAGTTCGAAAGAACTTCTGGGCATTAAGCGATGACTGCCGTCATCGGTAAATTCGATGACTTTCTCGGGTTTACCGCCCCAGTTTTTTGCCTGAATAATCTCTTTACGAAACCACAGAATATATAAACTGTTATCAGCCGAAAGTGACACCATCATGACACCACTGGCAATATCAGCAAGGTGAGCAAAGTGCGGATTATCAATTCCCAGTTGGTGGGTGAAGTATGCTTCTTCCGGCTCTGTCATTTGCACAGCCAGCCACTCATGCAACTGCTCTATAGTGGCCGGATCTGGCACATCCCCGCTGGTGTGCACCGAACCGTCAAGACACCAGACCGCCCCCGTAGCATCCACCAGCGACAACAACTGCTCAGCTTTAATCTGCAGCGCATCCT